>NZ_JARVSO010000003.1:0-267123 GCF_030209155.1 Pseudomonas sp. fls2-241-TYG-175
ACGCGGAGCGTCACGGGAGGCATGCCCACGCGGAGCGATGGGCACGATCAGTGTTTGACAGACTTGTGTATAACGATGAGTGCTCCGCGTGGGTATGCAGCTCGTGACGCTCTGCGTCACATTCCAGCGTGGCGGACGATCATGGACACGGCGATCAATTACTTCAGCGTTACGCTGCCTTTCATCATCGCGATGTGGCCAGGGAACGTGCAGAAGAATTCATAGCTTTCAGCAGGATCGAGCTTCGAGACATCGAAGGTCACCGAGTCCTTCTCACCCGCGCCGATGATTTTGGTGTGGGCGATTACGCGTGGGTCGCCTTGTTTTACGTAGTTCTCGTCGATTCCAACGCTCATGCCGTCAGTGGTCACGCCTTGAGCGTCGGCCTTCTTGCTCAACACCCAGTTATGCCCCATGACGTTCTTCGGCAGCTCGCCGGAGTGCGTAAGGTTGACCGTAAAGCTCTTGCAGCTCTTGTCGATCTCGATCGCTTTCTTGTCGTACATCATCTGATCGGTCGAGTCGATGGTGGTGGAACACTCGGCCGCCAGCAGTTGACCACTGGCCAGCGTCAACAGGGAAATCGCTACAAGCTTGCGGATCATTTGAATCTCCAGGGCAGGTACTTCAGATTTAAAAGCGACGATTGAAAACAGAGCGTCGAACGGCGGCGGGGTTCCAATGGCGAGCGAAAGGCGCACGAACTATCGGTGCCATCGAAACAATCAAACAGCCAGACACGGAGCGCCACTCTACCATCGGCACATCGACCTCCCCATGGAAAGACCTTCATGCAACTCAATAGTCTGTTTCGCAGTCTGCTCGCCGCTTACGCCTGTGGCGCAAGCGCCAGTTGTCCGCACGATGCGTACGACCGGGCCCGGCATAGCGTCTGAATGGGTCGATGCCGCCGAGTAATAAACGTTTGGCGGACACCGGGAATTAAGCGCGGCTCAGGCGACCGGCATGACCGTGACCCGCACTTCGGGGTCATGCGTGCCGCCACCCAGAATGACACCGCGCAATGGCGATACATCGGAGAAGTCGCGTCCCCACGCCAGACTGATGTGTTCCAGTGCGGGCTGCACGTTGTTGGTCGGGTCGAAATCGACCCAGCCCGACGCAGGACAGAACACCGACACCCAGGCATGCGAGGCGTCCGCACCGATCAGGCGAGGCTGTCCGGGGGGTGGCTGGGTCAGCAGATAGCCGCTGACATAACGCGCCGCCAGCCCACGGGAACGCAGACAGGCAAGCATCAGGTGCGCGAAGTCCTGACAGACGCCGCGCCTGCGTTCCAGCACTTCCACCAACGGCGTCGCCACCTGGGTAGCTTCGCTGTCGAAGGTGAACTCGTCGAATATCTTTTCCATCAGTGCCTGCACACCGAGCAGCAACGGCCGCCCCGGCGGAAAGCAATCCTGCGAGAACTCGACGAACGAGCGCTTCAAGTGCACGTAGGGCGATTCGAAGCGGTAGCGACAGGCTTCCAGCACATCAGCGCTCATCGGCTTGGCGCTGTAGGTCAGCGCGCTACGCGTGACTTCCCATTCCGGCGACAGGTTGAAGTCCAGATACGGCCGTTCCAGCACCTCGATCTGCAGACGTGCATTGACCTGCAATTCGTCGTGCGGACGTTCGAAGGCCAGCCGGGTCAGCGGATTGCCGAACACGTCCAGCTCATCGCGGCGCGTGGTAGGCGTCGGAAAGATCTCCAGGCTTTGCTCGGTGCAACGCTGCCAAGGACTGCTGCGCGGCCACAGGTGTGCCAGTTGCTGGGCCAGCGACACCGGGCTGTCGTACTTGTAATGCGTGTCATGGAAAATCTGGTAAAGGGCGCTCATCAGACGGATACCGTGCGTTGGCTGACGTCATCGACGTGGGCAAAGTGACGCAAGGCCAGACGATCAGAGGCTTGACCGGCGCTTTCGCCGATGCCTTGCAAGAGGTCCGCGAGACCGTCCAGCACCGCGTCGATGCTGCTCTGACCGAACAGCGGATTTTCCAGACTGCCGAGATCGAAAGCCGCCAGACGCTGTGCCATAACCGTGAGGCTGTTGTCACGCGGCGCGTCGAAGTTGTCGCTCAAGCGGCGCAACGAGCGCTGCACCAGCTTGAGCTGAAACAGTACGGCGTGGGGGTTCTGGTCGTCGAGCAACAACAGGTCCAGCACCGGAATCAAGTGCGGCACCGCCATGTAGCGCGAGCGATACGTGATGCTGCTGTTGCCTAGTTCCAGCAGCCATTCGAGGCCTGCCTGATCCGACACAGTGGTGCCACGCAGGAACGCCGCCAGGCTCATGCTGAGAAACTTCAGGCGCTCGATACGTCGCCCGATCATCAGAAAGCTCCAGCCCTCGTCGCGGGTCATGTCATCCAGCGCAAAACCGGACAGCGCGGCCAGCGACATCACCAAACGGTTGAGGAAATCCAGTAGTTCGCCGAAGTCGGGGTCTTCGGATTCCAGGCTCATGGCTTCGCGCTGCAACTCGACCAGTGCCTGCCAGTTCTCTCTGGACAACTTGCCGCGCACTTGCGAGGCCGCCCACTGCAGACGCTGCAGGTTGGCGCGCAGGCTGAACGGCCATTCATCGCCCAGCAACGCCGTCAGCAGACGATGTTGCAGCGTTTCGTCTTCTTCGGCCTCGGGCAGTACGCCAAGACTTTCGGCCAGCGTCACGGCAGCCTGCAAGGCTTGCGGATCATCATCGTCGACATAGCGGGTGAACATGATGCGCAGCAGACGCGCGCTGTCGTCGCAGCGCTCGCAGTAACGCCCGAACCAGAACAGGTTTTCCACAACCCGGGACGGCAGATAGGGATCACGCCGGATCAGGTCGTAGACGCCCAATGCACGCTGGCCTTTCAAAGGCTCGCCGGCATGCACGCCACTGTAGGAGCGCTCACCCAGCACCCAGGTGTCCTTGCTGGCACCGCCACGCTGCATCGAAACCACGTCCGCATCGGCATCGGCTGCCACGCGCGTCAGACCGCCCGGCAAAACACGATAACCATCAAGGCCCGCGACAGCGTACACCCGCATGCCGATAGCACGCGGCTGCAAGGCTTCGCCATCGGCCTGCAGAACGGGCGCGTGAGACAGCTGCGCCAGTTCCTGCGCGACGTAGGCATAAGGCCTGGCCTGCATGCGCGCGGCCAGCGCCTTGCGTTGTTCATCGTCCAGGTCGCGGCCGAATACGGGTACGAAATGCTGCGACGGAAACGCAGGTTTGATCAGGAGCTCAGGAAGCTTTTCGAGTGCCTGCGCCAGCACGGGCGGCTCGCCGCACCACCAGGTCGCCACGGACGGCAGGATCAGTTCCTCGCCGAACAGGTACTCGCAGATTTTCGGCAGAAAGCCCAGCAGCCCCGGCGATTCCAGCACACCACTGCCCAAGGCGTTGGCCACCAGCACATTGCCCTGACGCACGGCTTCCAGCAGCCCCGGCACGCCCAGTGCCGAGTCTGTACGCAGCTCCAGCGGATCGCAGAAGTCATCGTCCAGACGGCGCATGATGGCGTGCACCCGGCGCAGACCGCTAAGGGTTTTCAGAAACACCGTGGCGTCACGCACCGTCAGGTCGCCGCCCTCGACCAGCGGATAACCCAGCTGCCGCGCCAGATACAGATGTTCGAAATAGCTTTCGTTGAAACGCCCCGGCGTCAGCAACACGATCAGCGGCGCTTCATTGCTGGTAGGCGCCTGGCGCGCCAGCGTCTGCTGCAAGGCACCGAAGAAACCGGATAGATGCCGCACCTGCAGATCACGGTAGGTTTCCGGCAAGGCACGAGCGACGATCTGGCGGTTTTCCAACGCATAACCTGCACCGGAAGGCGCCTGGGTCCGGTCAGCCGTCACCCACCAGCGACCATCGGGCGTGCGCGCCAGGTCAACGGCGTACATGTGCAGGAACGTACCCTCGGGCGGCTTGACGCCCTGGCACGGCCACAGAAAGTTGTTATGCCCGAAGACCAGCTCGGCAGGCAGCAGCCCTTGGGCGATCAGGGTCTGCGGGCCATACAGATCGGCAAGCACCGCATTGAGCAGCCGTCCGCGCTGAGCGATACCGGCCGCCACATGCGCCCACTCGTCAGCCGGAATGATGTGCGGCAGCAGGTCCAGTTCCCACGGACGATCAGCGCCCTTGGGATCGGCATAGACGTTGTAAGTCACGCCGTTTTCCTGAATCTGCCGGGTCAGCAGTGCCTGACGCTGGGTCAGCTGCGCAGGCGAGCTGCGTCGCATGTGCTCGTAGAGACGCCGCCAATGAGGACGAACTGTCCCGTCGGCATCGAGCATCTCGTGGTAGGTACCCTCGGACAGCGGGTATCGGTCAAGCAAGTCGGGCATGGAAGGCTCGGCAGGGCAGCAAAAAGGACTTCAGATGAAGCGGTCAGGTGTCACGTCCGTGCGCACCCGACTCACTGTTGACGCAGACTCAGTGCAGGCGCATATCCAGCGTCATCGGCAGTTCGTCGTTAATGTTGAGCGACGGGACCTCCAATTTGCCCGGTGTATGGCCAATGCGGAAGAAACGCGACATGCGGCGGCTTTCCGCTTCGTTGGCGTTGACCGGCAGGGTTTCATAGTTGCGCCCGCCCGGATGGGCGACATGATACTCGCAGCCGCCCAGTGAGCGGTGCATCCAGGTGTCGAGCAGGTCGAAGACCAATGGCGCATGCACACCGATGGTCGGTTGCAGGCAGTTGGCCGGCTGCCAGGCGCGATAACGCACGCCCGCGACAAACTCGCCCGCCTGACCGGTTGGCTGCAGCGGCATGGGAATGCCATTACAGGTCAACATGTAGCGCTGCGGCGGCAGGCCGGTGAGATGCACTTGCAGGCGCTCCAGTGACGAATCCACGTAACGCACTGCACCACCGCCCGAACCCTCTTCACCCAGCACATGCCAAGGCTCCAGCGCCTGACGCAATTCAAGCTGGATACCATTGACGGCGTAATCACCGACTTTCGGGAAACGGAACTCCAGGTGCGCCGCGAACCAGTCGGCACGCACCGGATAACCGGCACTGTTGAGGTCGGCCACGACGTCAGCGAAATCCTGCTCGATGAAGTGCGGCAACATGAAGCGGTCATGCAATTGCGTGCCCCAGCGGGCCAGCTTGGCGGGCGCATAAGGCTCGCGCCAGAAGCGCGCCACCAAAGCGCGCAGCAGTAACTGCTGAGCCAGGCTCATGCGCGCATGCGGCGGCATCTCGAAAGCACGCAGCTCCAGCAAACCCAGACGCCCGGTTGCACCGTCAGGCGAGTACAGCTTGTCGATGCAGAACTCGGCACGGTGTGTGTTGCCGGTCACGTCAATCAGCAGGTTGCGCAGCAAACGGTCCACGACCCACGGCGCCACTTCTTCACCAGGCTCGGGCATTTGTGAGAAGGCGATTTCCATCTCGTACAGCGAGTCGTTACGCGCTTCGTCGATGCGTGGGGCCTGTGAGGTCGGCCCGATGAACAGACCGGAAAACAGGTACGACAGCGACGGGTGATTGTGCCAATAGCTGATCAGGCTGCGCAGCAGATCGGGACGGCGCAGGAACGGCGAGTCGGCAGGTGTTGCACCACCCATGACGAAGTGGTTGCCGCCGCCGGTGCCGGTGTGGCGCCCGTCGATCATGAATTTTTCGGTGGTCAGCCGCGTCAGGCGCGCCTGCTCGTAAAGAAACTCGGTGCGCTCCACAAGCTGATCCCAACTGGCGGACGGCTGCACGTTCACTTCGATCACGCCCGGATCCGGGGTAATGCGGAAGTTGCACAGACGCGGGTCGCTCGGCGGCTCGTAGCCTTCCAGCAACACCGGACACTTCAACTCTTCGGCCGTCGCTTCGATCACCGCGACCAGTTCGAGGTATTCCTCAAGCTTCTGCAGCGGCGGCATGAACAGGTACAGACGCCCGTCACGGGCTTCGGCACACAGGGCTGTGCGGGTCAGCCAGTCGGCAGACTCATCAAGCTTGGGCGCGCGCTCGGCATCGGTGTCGGAGGACTTGAGTTGTGCGATCAGCGAGTCGCTGTCATCCAGCTCCGGGAAGGCCTGGTTATGGTCAGTCGGATGGATGAACGGGTATTCCGCCGCCTTGACCCACGGCTGCGAAGCCAGCGGCAGACGATAGCCCAGCGCCGAATCGCCCGGCACCAGACGGCAATGATCGTCACGCAGGTACCAGCGTCCGCTCTGCCAACTGTCGCCATCAGCCGTGCGCGCCAGTGGCAGCACCTGACCGATGACCTTGTCCAGGCCCTGCGCGAAGACCTTGCGCAGACGGGCACGCTCCATCTCGTCGCCGAGCCTTGAATCCTCGGCAGTGACGTTCACCGGCAGCGCGCCTTCGCGCCACAGGTAGTAATAATTGTCTTCGTAGGCCGGAAACACGAAGCGGGTCGGCAGCTTCAGCCGCTCGGCGACGCTGGCCAGAAAGCGCCCTGCCAGTTCGCCCGTGACGCCGTAGTCTTCAGTCTCGCTGGCGATCAACGCGTCGTTGTGCCAGACCGGCTGGCCGTCCTTGCGCCAGAAGCAGTTCAGCGACCAGCGCGGCAGTTGCTCGCCCGGATACCACTTGCCCTGTCCGAAGTGCACGATGCCCAGCGGTGCGTAATGCGCCCGCATGCGCTGGAACAGCTCGGCTGACAGCTCACGTTTTTTCGGGCCGAGCGCGGCGGTGTTCCATTCCGCGCCGTCACGATCATCAATGGAGACGAAGGTCGGCTCACCGCCCATGGTCAGGCGCACGTCGTCGCGTTGCAGGTCAGCATCGATTTGATGACCCAGGGCCTGAATGTCCTGCCATTGCTCTTCCGTGTAAGGCTTGGTAACGCGTGGCGCTTCCCAGATCCGCTCGACCGACATTTCATGGCTGAACTGCGTTTCGCACGGTTCGACCAGCCCGCTGATCGGCGCGGCAGAAGACGGTTCCGGGCTGCACGCCAACGGAATATGCCCTTCGCCCGCAAACAGACCGGAGGTCGCGTCCAGACCGACCCAGCCAGCACCCCGCAGATAAACCTCGCACCAGGCGTGCAGGTCAGTGAAGTCGACGTCAGTGCCGGACGGACCGTCCAGTGCGGCGACGTCGGCCTTGAGCTGAATCAGATAACCCGACACAAAACGCGCCGCCATGCCCAAGTGGCGCAGCAACTGCACCAGCAACCACGCCGAGTCGCGGCAGGAGCCTGAGGCGTTTTCCAGCGTGTACTCGGGTGTTTGTACGCCCGGTTCCATGCGGATGAGGTATGCGACGTCCTGACTCAGGCGCTGGTTGAGCCCGACCAGAAAATCGATAGCCGGTATCGGTTCACGGCTGATGCTGTCCAGATACGCCTGGAACCTGGGCGTCAGCGGCAGTTTCTCCAGATACGGCGCCAGCTCACGCTGCTCTTCACTGGCGTACAGGAACGGGATGTTTTCGGCGTAGGGTTCGAGGAAGAAATCGAACGGATTGAAGACCGCCATCTCGGCGACCAGATCGACCTCGACACGAAACTCGTCGGTTTTCTCGGGGAAGACCAGGCGTGCCAGGTAGTTGCCCTGCGGGTCCTGCTGCCAGTTGATGAAGTGGTTTTCAGGCTGCACTTTCAGCGAGTAGGACAGCACACGCGTGCGGCTATGGGCCGCCGGGCGCAGGCGAACAATCTGCGGACCCAGTTCGACGGCGCGTTCGTAGCGGTAATGCGTGACGTGGTGCAAGGCAATATGAATCGACACGGCGTGCCTCCTGCGAGCCTGAACGGTAAATGATCCGCGCAAGACTTATGCCATCCGGCCAAAGTCCTGCGCCTGCGACGCTGGCAATACGCGCCTGAGCGGACAAGGCACCAAAATCGCGCCAGCCGACGCCGAGCGTGCAAGGGTCGCACGATAATGTGGCAGACAGTGTGGCAGAGGGATGAGACGGGAGGTGAAGTATCTGATTGACGCGAGGAAGCTGCGGGGAAAGCTGCCTGATCCGAGTAATCAGTGCCGGTGGGACGCGGAGCGTCCCGGAAGGCCCGGCGACACTGATCGTTCCCACGCTCCAGCGTGGTAACGCCTCTCAGGACGCTCTGCGTCCGGCCGTGATGTGACGCAGAACGTCACGGGATGCACGCCCATGCAGAGCATGGGCACGATCAGTGTCGAGGCAGGCCTGTGTATAAGCTCCGCATCCGCTTGTAGTGACCTAGCGCGGCACCACAGGCTTGCGGGGTGGCTTGCCGCCTTTGCCCTTCCCGCCCTTGGCCGCTTCCATACGTTCCTTGGCAGCCTGCTTGTTGCGAGCCATGGCGGCGGCCTTGGCTTCCTCGCGCTTGTCCCATGGCTTGCTGCCGTCACTGCCGCGTGGCGGCAGGCCGGTGTGCTGGGTCTGGATCAGCGTGGTCTTGGCCGCCTTGGCAACCTTGTGACTGCCGGCAGGTGTCGAGTTCTTGCGACGCGCACTCTGGTAGCTGTCGGTTGCAGGCTGATGCAGCGGAATCAGTTGATCCTTGCCCGAGCCGATCAGGTCGGAGCGGCCCATGCGTTCCAGTGCTTCACGCAGCATCGGCCAGCCTTTCGGATCGTGGTAGCGCAGGAACGCCTTGTGCAGACGACGCTGCGCCTCGCTCTTGACGATGGTGACCGCGTCGCTCTTGTACGTGACCTTGCGCAGCGGGTTCTTGCCCGAGTGGTACATGGCCGTGGCGGTGGCCATTGGCGACGGATAGAACGCCTGCACCTGGTCGGCACGGAAGCCGTTGCCCTTGAGCCACAGCGCCAGGTTCATCATGTCTTCATCGGTGGTGCCCGGGTGGGCCGCGATGAAGTAAGGAATCAGGTACTGCTCCTTGCCCGCTTCCTTGGTGTACTTCTCGAACATGCGCTTGAACTTGTCATAGCTGCCAATGCCCGGCTTCATCATCTGATTGAGCGGACCTTCCTCGGTGTGTTCCGGGGCGATCTTCAGGTAACCGCCGACGTGGTGCGTCACTAGCTCCTTGACATATTCCGGCGACTCGACAGCGAGGTCGTAACGCAGACCCGAAGCGATCAGGATCTTCTTCACGCCCGGCAAGGCACGCGCACTGCGATACAGCTGAATCAGCGAGGAGTGATCGGTGTTCAGATTCGGACAGATGCCAGGGAACACGCAGGACGGCTTGCGGCAAGCGGATTCGATTTCCGGGCTCTTGCAGGCGATGCGGTACATGTTCGCGGTCGGCCCGCCGAGGTCGGAGATGACGCCGGTGAAGCCAGGCACCTTGTCGCGGATCTCTTCGATTTCGCGAATGATCGACTCTTCGGAACGGTTCTGAATGATGCGGCCTTCGTGCTCGGTAATGGAGCAGAAGGTGCAGCCGCCGAAGCAGCCACGCATGATGTTCACCGAGAAGCGGATCATGTCGTAGGCCGGAATTTTTTCCTTACCGTACGCAGGATGCGGAACACGTGCGTAGGGCATGCCGAACACGTAGTCCATTTCTTCGGTGGTCATCGGAATGGGCGGCGGGTTGAACCAGACGTCTACATCGCCATGCTTCTGGACCAGCGCACGGGCGTTGCCCGGGTTGGTTTCCAGGTGCAGCACGCGGTTGGCGTGGGCATACAGAACGGCGTCGTTACGCACTTTCTCCACCGACGGCAGACGAATGACTGTCTTGTCACGGGTCATGCGCGGGCTGGCGAGAATCTGCACAACCTTCGGCTCGTTCGGGTCTTCAACCGGGCCTTTTTCCTGCTCGATGGCGCAGGCTTCAGTGTCCTGGGTGTTGACGTACGGGTTGATGATCTTGTCGACCTTGCCCGGACGGTCGATGCGCGTGGAGTCGACTTCGTACCAGCCTTGCGGCGTGTCACGACGAATGAACGCGGTGCCGCGCACGTCAGTGATGTCTTCAACCTTCTGACCATAGGACAGGCGCTGGGCGACTTCGACAATCGCACGCTCGGCGTTGCCGTACAGCAGAATGTCGGCGCAGGCGTCGATCAGGATCGAGTTGCGGACCTTGTCCTGCCAGTAGTCATAGTGCGCGATACGACGCAGCGAGGCTTCGATACCGCCGAGCACGATAGGCACGTGCTTGTAGGCTTCTTTGCAGCGCTGGCTGTAGACCAGGCTCGCGCGGTCCGGACGTTTGCCCGCCATGCCACCGGGGGTATAGGCGTCATCGGAGCGAATTTTCTTGTCCGCGGTGTAGCGGTTGATCATCGAGTCCATGTTGCCGGCAGCGACACCGAAGAACAGGTTCGGCTCGCCGAGCTTCATGAAGTCGTCTTTGGACTGCCAGTTGGGCTGGGCAATGATGCCCACGCGAAAGCCTTGGGACTCGAGCAGACGCCCGATGATCGCCATGCCGAACGACGGGTGATCCACGTACGCATCACCGGTCACGATGATGATGTCGCAGGAATCCCAGCCAAGCAGATCCATCTCTTCCCGACTCATGGGCAGGAAGGGTGCTGGTCCGAAACATTCGGCCCAGTACTTGGGATAGTCAAATAACGGCTTGGCTGCTTGCATGTTCAGGACCTACGTTCGCACGTTGGAAAAATCGCGGGCGCGGAATATAGCACATTTTTTGATCAAGTCCGACTGCGGCGGTCGGAATTGAATGGAGCGATGCAACTCCATGATGTTCGCGAATCGGGACGCGGAGCGCCTTCGACGGCATAACCACGCAGAGCGCTTAGCGTCTCTCAAAAATCTTGCGGCAGCCAACGGACTGTGGGAGGCGGCTTGCCGGCGATGCGCTCTTTGACGCGACACATCAGCGACTGAACTGACGCAATCGCGGGCAAGCGCGCTCCTACGGTCCGTGTTTGCTACGCGACAGCGCTACTTCGAAGACGTGGTGACGCCTCCCACAGGTTTCACATCCAGTCAGACACTCTCGGCCTGGCTACTTTTGCGCGTCTGAGCGCAGAACGCAGGACCGGTCGGGCAATCAATCGTCGTCGAAATTGTAACTGCCCGGCGCGAGGTTTTCGAAGCGGGTGTATTTACCGATGAACGCCAGGCGCGTGGTACCGATGGGACCATTACGCTGTTTACCGATGATGATCTCGGCAATGCCCTTGTGCTCGGTCTCCGGGTGATACACCTCGTCCCGGTACACGAACATGATGACGTCGGCGTCCTGCTCGATCGCTCCGGATTCCCGGAGGTCGGAGTTGATCGGGCGCTTGTTCGGGCGTTGTTCCAGAGATCGGTTGAGCTGCGACAGGGCGATGACCGGGCAGTTGAATTCCTTGGCCAGCGCTTTCAACGAGCGGGAAATCTCGGAAATCTCGTTGGTGCGGTTATCACCGCTCGATCCCGGAATCTGCATCAACTGCAGGTAGTCGATCATGATCATTGCCACGTCGCCATGCTCGCGCACTACACGACGGGTACGGGCGCGCATTTCCGAAGGGCTGATACCCGCCGTGTCATCGATGAACAGCTTACGGTCATTGAGCAGGTTGACGGCCGACGTCAGGCGCGGCCAGTCGTCGTCATCCAGTTGACCGGCACGCACCTTGGTCTGGTCGATACGACCCAGCGACGACAGCATACGCATGATCAGCGATTCGCCTGGCATCTCGAGGGAGTAGACCAGCACGACCTTGTCGCTGCGCAACACGGCGTTCTCGACGAGGTTCATCGCGAAGGTGGTCTTACCCATCGACGGACGACCGGCAACGATGATCAGGTCGGACGGCTGCAAGCCGCTGGTCTTTTCATCCAGATCGGTATAACCGGTGGACAGGCCGGTGATCGCGTTATCACTGTTGAACAGGGTATCGATACGGTCGATGGCCTTGGTCAGCAGGTCATTGACGCTGACCGGACCGCCGGTCTTGGGCCGCGCTTCGGCAATCTGGAAGATCTGCCGTTCGGCCTCGTCAAGAATCTCTTCGGCGGTGCGACCTTCGGGGTTGAACGCACTGTCGGCAATTTCGGTGCTGATGCCGATCAATTGCCGCAAGGTTGCCCGCGCACGAACTATTTGCGCATAGGCCTTGATGTTGGCAACCGACGGAGTGTTCTTCGCCAGCTCACTGAGGTAGCCAAGGCCGCCAACCTGTGAGGTCTGCCCTTCCTTGTCCAGCTGCTCGGCCAGCGTCACCACGTCGATCGGGCTGTTCTGGTCGGCCAGACGAGCGATAGCCCTGAAGATCAGGCGGTGGTCATGTCGATAGAAATCGCCATCCGAGACTTGATCGAGCACCCGCTCCCAGGCGTTGTTGTCCAGCATCAGACCACCGAGTACAGCCTGTTCGGCCTCGATGGAATGCGGCGGCACCTTGAGGGCAGCGGTTTGCAGATCGTATTGCTCAGGGCTGGAGATTTCGTTCATGGCCACTTGAATTCGAGGTTTACAGAATAGGGATGCCACAAAGACAAAGGGCACGACCTGTGAACAGGATCGTGCCCGATGTTAATCCTCTGACGGCGATGCCGCCAGACGATTACGTACTGCTTAAGCAGCCACTACGACAACGCGTACGGTCGCTTCTACGTCGCTGTGCAGGTGCACGGCTACGTCGAATTCGCCAACGTTGCGGATAGTGCCGTTCGGCAGACGAACTTCGCTTTTTGCAACTTCAACGCCAGAGGCGGTCAGTGCATCAGCGATGTCGTGGGTGCCGATCGAACCGAACAGCTTGCCTTCGTCACCAGCGGTGGCAGTGATAGTCACTTCCAGCTCAGCCAGTTGGGCAGCGCGAGTTTCGGCAGATGCTTTCTTGTCTGCAGCCAGTTTTTCCAGCTCGGCACGACGCTCTTCAAACGCAGCCAGGTTGGCAGCGGTTGCAGCGGTGGCTTTGCCGTAAGGCAGCAGGTAGTTACGACCGTAACCGGCCTTAACGTTTACTTTGTCGCCCAGGTTGCCCAGGTTGGCGACTTTTTCCAGAAGGATCAGTTGCATGTGGAAATCCTCTTAACTTTTAACCTTCACCGTTCGCAGGACCATTGCCGGAATCTTTCGATACCCGGCGACCGCGAAAATCAATCAGGCTGTCGACAATGGCAATTACCACGAGCAACGGATAGATCAGCTGCATGAACACCAGCAGCGTGATGTACATCCCTACCAGCCAGAACCTGGACAGGCGCTTTTCAGCGACCAGTCCGTGTATCAATGCCAGCCCTGCAAATACCAGCGGTACGCTGCAGAGCGGTGTAAGCATTGCCATCTGCGGACCGAAATTCGGTCCCACCAGCATGCACACCAACAGCACCAACGACGGTACCAGCGGGAGTCTCACGGCGCGAAATTCACGCCCGAAACCACCAGGGTTGTACAACAACGCTTGCCAGTAGCGCCCAAGAATCAGGCTCAGCACACTGACGATTTGCAGCAAGGCCGCTATCAGGCCAATCAGGACGGGGGCAATCAGTGCTCCCAGACGCGCGCGTTCTTCTACGTTCATTTGCTCGTAGAGCCCAGAGAGCATCGCCGGCAGGTGTTTCTGCAACTCCTGCGACATCGCTTCAATGGGTTCGCCAAAAACCGCACCCAGAACCACTGCATACACCACACCCAACGCTACGCTGACCAGCAGCACGCGGACCCAGGACTCGCTGGCACGCAACACCATTGCCAAGCTCAGCGAACCAGCCAGCACCATGGCTACACGTGGTTCGCCGAAATACCACCAGACCAAGGCCGGCAGCAGAGCCCAGGACAGGACACCAACGGCATCACTGAACCCGCGCCGCAGAAGCACAAGGCATCCTGCGGCAGCACTCAACCAGAAAAACAGCGGCAATGCCGCACATCCCGCCACTACGAGAGTGGCCTGCATACGGCCGCGCATGATGAATTCAGCCAGGGCACGCATGCTTTCTATCCCTTGTTACGTTTTGTCGACTACCTGGTCTCAGCGGCCGTGGCTGTCGGTGTAGGCCAGCAGGGCCAGGAAGCGGGCGCGCTTGATAGCGGTGGCCAGCTGACGCTGATAACGTGCTTTGGTACCAGTGATACGGCTTGGAACGATTTTGCCGGTCTCGGATACGTAGGCTTTCAGAGTGTTGAGATCTTTGTAATCGATCTCTTTGACGTCTTCAGCGGTGAAGCGGCAGAATTTACGACGACGGAAGAAACGTGCCATGTAATTGGCTCCTCAAAAGGTCCGTGGATTACTCGTCAGCGTTATCGCTAACGTCGCTGTTGTCGCCGTCATCGCCATCGGCGCTGTCGGAGTGCTCAGGACGGTCACGACGCTCACGGCGCTCACTGCGGTTTTCTTCAGCCTTGAGCATCTCGGACTGGCCAGTTACGGCTTCGTCGCGACGGATGACCAGGTTACGGATCACAGCATCGTTGTAACGGAAGTTGTCTTCCAGCTCGGCCAGAGCCTTGCCAGAGCACTCAACGTTCAGCATCACGTAGTGAGCCTTGTGAACATTGTTGATTGCGTAAGCCAGTTGACGACGGCCCCAATCTTCCAGACGGTGGATTTTGCCGCCGTCTTCTTCGATCAGCTTGGTGTAACGCTCTACCATGCCGCCGACTTGCTCGCTTTGATCCGGGTGGACCAAAAAGATAATTTCGTAATGACGCATGAATGCTCCTTACGGGTTGTAGCCTGCCGCCGAAAGCGGTCAGACAAGGAGTGAATGACACTGTTGGTCTTGCTCAGGAACAGGCACATGCGCGCCTGCCATGACAGCAAGGGGCGCAATTGTAGAGAAGGGTCGTGTGGGGCGCAAGGCAATTGGTGATTATTTGAACAGATCACCAGTGCCTGGGCGGAGCAGATGATCGTGTCCACGCTCAGGCGCGGACACGATCAATCAAAAGCTGATTATCAGCCTTTCTTGCCGGTCGCCTTGGCGCTGCGCTGACGCAGCGCTTCGAACAGACAAACGCCTGTCGCCACGGATACGTTCAGGCTGCTGACGCTACCGGCCATGGGCAGGCGCACCAGATAATCGCAGTGCTCGCGGGTCAGGCGACGCATGCCCTTGCCTTCGGCGCCCATGATGATGATCGTCGGGCCAGTCAGGTCCTGCTGATACAACTCCTGCTCAGCCTCCCCCGCCGTACCCACAACCCACAGGCCGCGCTGCTGCAGCTTTTCCAGCGTACGCGCCAGGTTGGTCACAGCCACCAGCGGAATCACTTCCGCCGCGCCACAGGCTACTTTTCGTACAGCCGGTGTCAGCGTTGCCGACTTGTCCTTGGGCACGATCACTGCCAGCGCACCCGCCGCATCGGCGGTACGCAGGCAGGCACCCAGGTTGTGCGGATCGGTCACGCCGTCGAGCACCAGCAACAAAGGCGGGCCTTCGGTGCGGTCCAGCAGCTCATCAAGCATTGCTTCGCCCCAGACCTGGCTCGGGCTGACATCGGCCACAACGCCCTGATGCACACCCTCAACCCAGGCATCCATTTCGCGGCGTTCGGCCTGGCCGATGGTGACGCGATTCTGACCCGCCAGCTCGACGAGCACCTGAACGCGCGGATCGCTGCGACCCTCCGCGAGCCAGATGTGCTTGACCCGCTTCGGGTGATGACGAAGCAACGCTTCCACGGCATGAACGCCGTAGATTTTTTCCAGCTGACTCATGACTTGGCCTTGGGTTTACGAACGCTACCGCCCTTGGACGATGACGCGGAGCCCGTTTTCGACGAGCCACCTTTACGATGTTTACTGGTCTTGCCTGAGGAAGGTGCAGAGCCCGAATCAGGCCTTTCAGACTTTCCCGACGACGCCTTGCTACCACCCTTCGCTTCAGCCAGAAGGGCTTTTTTCATTTCACGGCTCTTGCGCACTTCTGCGTTTTTCGCCGCAGCATCGCTCGGGCGATAGGCCTCGACCGGCGCTTCCTTGGTAGCCGCTGTACGACGCCCGGATTTGGCCGGAGCCTTTTCCTTTTCGGCGGCAGCAGCAGGCGCTGCAGTTTCCTGGCCACGGCGCTTGCGGCCCGGCGAAGAAGTGGTCGCGGCAGACTTCTCGGAGATTTCGAAGTCGATTTTGCGCTCATCCAGATCGACGCGCATGACCTTCACTTCTACCGTGTCGCCCAGGCGGAAATTACGCCCGGTGCGTTCGCCGGCAAGACGATGGTGCAGCGGATCGAAGTGGTAGTAGTCACCTGGCAAGGCAGTGACGTGCACCAGACCTTCGACATAGATATCGGTCAGCTCGACGAACAGACCAAAGCCGGTGACGGCCGTGATCACACCCGGGAACGACTCGCCGACGCGGTCTTTCATGTACTCGCACTTGAGCCAGTTCACCACGTCGCGAGTGGCTTCGTCGGCACGGCGCTCGCTCATTGAGCACTGCTCGCCCATTTGCTCCAGCAACGCTTCGTCGTACGGATAAATGCGCGCTTTCGGAATGGTTGCCGCACCGGCACGACGCACGTGCGGCGTGTCCTGCTTGGAACGGATCACACTACGAATCGCACGGTGAGTCAGCAGGTCCGGGTAACGACGGATCGGCGAGGTGAAGTGCGTGTAGGCTTCATAGTTGAGACCGAAGTGGCCGTTGTTGTCCGAGCTGTACACAGCCTGGCTCAACGAACGCAGCATCACGGTCTGGATCAGATGGTAGTCCGGACGATCGCGAACGGTTTCAAGCAGCGCCTGATAATCCTTCGGGGTCGGACCATCCTTGCCCTTGTGCAATGACAGACCCAGCTCACCCAGGAAAGCACGGAGCTTTTCCAGACGCTCTGGCGGCGGGCCATCGTGCACGCGATACAGCGCAGGGATTTCGTGCTTCTTCAGGAATTCAGCGGTGGCCACGTTGGCCGCCAGCATGCACTCCTCGATCAGCTTGTGAGCATCGTTGCGCGTGGTCGGACGAATCTCGGCAATCTTGCGCTCGGAACCGAAGATGATCCGGGTTTCCTGCGTTTCGAAGTCGATGGCGCCACGCACATGACGTGCGCCCAGCAGCACTTTGTACAGCGCATAAAGCTGCTTGAGGTGCGGAACGACATCGCCGTATTCGCCACGCAGAC
Organism: Pseudomonas sp. fls2-241-TYG-175; assembly: GCF_030209155.1. Taxonomy (NCBI): domain Bacteria; kingdom Pseudomonadati; phylum Pseudomonadota; class Gammaproteobacteria; order Pseudomonadales; family Pseudomonadaceae; genus Pseudomonas; species Pseudomonas sp. fls2-241-TYG-175. The sequence continues at coordinate 16,930 of NZ_JARVSO010000003.1, forward strand.
TCTTGGCCTCTGCCGTTTTCGGCTGCTCCAGAATCGTGCTGACCTTGTTGTAGGTCAGGCGCGCATGGGAATGGATGACGGCTTCGTAGAACACGTAATCCGTCATCTCGCCGGTCTTGGAGATGGTCATCTCGCAGACCATGGCCAGACGATCGACGTGCGGGTTCAGCGAGCACAGGCCGTTGGACAACTGCTCAGGCAGCATCGGCACAACACGCTCGGGGAAGTACACCGAGTTGCCGCGCACCTGGGATTCGGCATCCAGGGCAGAGCCAATCTTCACGTAGCTCGATACGTCGGCAATCGCCACGTAGAGCTTCCAGCCACCGGAGAACAGACGCAGCTTGCCCGGCTTGGCTTCGCAATAGACGGCATCGTCGAAGTCGCGTGCATCTTCACCGTCGATGGTCACGAACGGCAGGTGACGCAGATCGACGCGGTGTTCCTTGTCCTTGTCCTCGACTTCCGGCTTGAGTTTCGCCGCTTCCTTGAGCACGGCTTCAGGCCATACATGAGGAATGTCGTAGGTGCGCAGCGCGACGTCGATTTCCATGCCCGGCGCCATATAGTTGCCGACCACTTCAACCACATCGCCTTGCGGCTGGAAGCGCGGCGTTGGCCAATGGGTGATTTTCACCTCGACGAACTGCCCGATCTTCGCGCCGTTGTTGCGACCCGGTGTCACCAGCACTTCCTGCTGGATTTTCGGATTGTCCGGAATGACGAAACCAATGCCGCTCTCTTCGAAGTAGCGACCCACGATGGATTCGTGACCACGGGAAATGACCTCGACAATCACGCCTTCACGGCGCCCGCGACGGTCCAGACCGGAAACGCGAGCCAAGGCACGGTCGCCGTCGAACACCAGACGCATCTGCGCCGGGCTCATGAACAGGTCATCGGAACCGTCATCAGGGACCAGAAAGCCGAAGCCGTCGCGATGGCCGGAGATGCGGCCGAGGATCAAGTCGAGCTTGTCCACTGGCGCATAAGTGCCACGACGTGTGTAGATCAATTGAGCGTCGCGCTCCATCGCACGAAGGCGACGGCGCAGAGCCTCGAACTGGTCTTCAGTGGTCAGGCCGAACTCTTCGACCAGTTGCTCGCGACTGGCCGGCGAACCACGCTCGGCAAGGTGCTGAAGGATCAGCTCACGGCTGGGAATAGGGTTTTCGTATTTTTCCGCTTCACGAGCGGCCTCGGGATCGAGGGACTGCCAATCGGCCATTAGATAGTTTTCACCTTGTATATATAGGGGTTAGTTTGGCATAGACCTTATGAAACGGGAAATTTCACGCTCAATCAGCTCACTGAAAACGCTTGAAACTGCCCTGAAAGACCCGATTCACGCCGCTGGCGAAATTTTTGGAGTTTTTTTCATCGATGGGCTTTACAGCCCAAAAGACGCTCCGTATAGTGCGCGCCATCGACAGGCCAAGGCCTCAAGATACTGCCCAGATGGTGAAATTGGTAGACACGCCAGCTTCAGGTGCTGGTGACCGCAAGGTCGTGGAAGTTCGAGTCTTCTTCTGGGCACCAATTCAAGGCAACAGCCTACAACAGGTTGATGTCACACAAGAACCCGCGAAAGCGGGTTTTTGCATTCCGGGGTTTTGATTATTAAATCAAAACAGGGGTTTACAGAGTAAAACGATCGCCGTATAGTGCGCCCCATCAGCAACGGCGACGTCGCTGATACTGCCCAGATGGTGAAATTGGTAGACACGCCAGCTTCAGGTGCTGGTGACCGCAAGGTCGTGGAAGTTCGAGTCTTCTTCTGGGCACCAATTCAAAAAAACCGAGCCAATGGCTCGGTTTTTTGCTTTTCGGGCAATGATTTCTTCACGCCTGACGTTGGCGACTCCAATCGATCGCTAGATTAGAGCGCTCGACTTTTCCTCGCCATCCTCATCCTCATCCTCATACTGAGCTTGAAATACGATTACCGAGCCGTACGCCGTCATGAGATCGGCACTGGATCTGTCAACAATGCGCGCTACATCCTCCAACGGCAGATAAAGCGTCCGGTAGGTTTGATCCTGATCCGTATCACTTGCCCAGAGAATGGGTGGAGAAACATCACTGAAATCCATCGGCCTGCCTGGATCAGTGCATACACGCCGCAAATCACTCAGCGCCGGAATCGTCAACCCATCCTCTTTTGCCCAGGCCTCGCACTCTTCGTAAGTATCCCGGTCCAGCATATAAAGCTCAGGAAAACCTTCGACGTAAATACTCACGTCCACCTTCGCACCCGTCGCATCATGTATCGATACGACGGCATCACCATTGCTCACTGCCTTGACGACGCCCAGCTCACTTACATGAACAACGCTCGGATCGTCTGACTTAAAGCGATAAGGCTTTGTACCCCCTATTGGCTTGAGCTGAGCCGCCTCGCCCACAGGCGTACTGCCCTGAGGCGGGTAAGCAGCAGTCAACGTCATGTTCAGGGGCAGGATGCTCAATTGGGCAGGAGCAACGGGCGTCGGCTGCCTGACAGTCAAGGTCAGCACGGGGAATTTGTCAGCGTATTTTTCACTGAAGTCGCCATCGTACGTCACGCTTGCGTAAACATTGATCTTGCTGCCGTCCTTGACGCTGCCGAATCTGTGATACGGAATTTTTGCTTTCAATCCCTGGGAAACTTCTTGCGCAGTGACTCTTCTGGCGATCCACAAATAAACCTTCCAGGGCGCATCGTTTTTATCCACACCCTCAAGCGAAAACCATATTCTTTGTTTTGCCTGGATGAACGGCCATGCTTTCAACGAGAAGGTGATATGGGTGGATATCTCGGACAAGTCCAACAATCCCCCGGAAGCCTGATCAGCCACAGGAGTACTCAAGTGGTCGTAGCCGAGCATTTCCACTTCGATAACTGATGGCTCGGACTCCATTGGCTTGGCAACACCGTTGCGCGATACCTGGTAATAAACCCAGACATCCGCACCCATACTCCAGCCGATAGCTGAAGACGGGATGGTAAATATCAGCGGCTTACTCACATCACTGACAACTTGCTCCGGCAATTCCGGCGTCCCCGCCCCCTCCATTCCTACCCAGAAAAGTCTGACCCGATCTCCGATGGCTATTGTGGGGTAAGGCCGGACAACCACTGTCTCACCATCAAGAACATCCATAGGATCAAGAACGTCGTATTCAGCGTGGCTGATCTCTGGCGCGGGAAGAGCCCCCGAAGCCGCAATGACACCCACACTGAACATCACTTCCCGAGACCGGATTTTCTGCTCGGCAGTTCCTGTCCACTTGCGAGTGATCACATAGTAAACGCTGACCTTTTTATTGAGCGCTGCCTTTGCAACCTCGGCAGGAGCCAGAAATGAAAGATCAGTGTCAACGTTGCTGGCGTCGACCAGAACAGTCCCTATCGGCGAAGGCGTTTCGCTACCTGTCTGCCAGAAGGCCGTCACGCTGTCTCCCTCCTGAGTATCGGAAAAAGGAACAGTCACGCCAACTCCCGCATCGACCAGCGAAGGATCAACGGCACCTGCACTGAGACCACTGACTTTGGGGGCCACAGAGATTGCAGAGCCCGCAGTACGCTGCTCCTGCTCGCTTCCGACAAAAAACCGGTAATCGCCGGACCTGTAGGTCGCCTTGCTACCCCCCTCCGAACCTCGCTCGATCGTATAGAAAAGAGTGACGATTTTGCCGCGATTGAACTGTATGACCTCATCCACATAAACATCGAATGACAAGTCACCGTCCACATTGAGCTGCGTCACTGTCGCCTTATCCCTGAACGGCCTCTTTCGCGAGGAGTCATTCCAGTAAAGCGTGATTCTGTCTCCCACTCTCGTACCCGCAGACGGGATGTGCACATCGATTGACTGAGCAATAAGGCCCGGATCCAGGCGACCGTCTTTGACTTCATTGATAAAGGGCGGCAATCCGGCCAGGCTCGGCCCGATACTGATCACTTTTACCGGAGAACTCTGCCAGACGCCCTTTCTTGCGACCTGGTAAGAGAGAACGATGACTCCTCCGATCAAAGGCTTGATCTGCTCCTCCAGAAAGGTGATGGTCAGCGGACGCCGTGCAAGATTGGACTCACTGATCGGACGATCCCTGTCCGTGAAGACAATTTCGTTCTGATCGACATCCCGCCCTGTCATGGACAATCTGACGATGTCGTCAAGCTCCATTGGGTAGTCGATCGCAACCGTGATGTATTTCAACTCACCCCGCGAGCTGAGGTTGTCCGGGTCTACCGTATCGCTGATCGCCTCCAGAACCACTGGACCAGGCAATGCGACACTGCTTTGCTCAGGCGTGGTCGCAGCGTCCTCGTCGGACACGGGCAAGCCGCGGATCAAAAACTCCAAGGGGCTGGAGACACGCAGCTTGCCGCCCGGACTTTGCGCACTGCACGTGAGAGCCAGTTTTTTTCCTGCGTAAGCCTTCACCTCATCGGCAGAAATATAAAACGTGCGGTAGTCCCCGGAATAAGTCCCCCGTGGATCGTGGATATACCTGAACCTTGCGGTGAATGAGTCACTCCAGATAACGCCTGAACCTCCTCCCGCTGAAAGCTCAAGCGTAACCTTATCTCCGGAAACAAAAGGAAGATGATCGTAAGCAGATGATGTACCCGCAGTGACGCTGACGCGCAACGGACCACCCGCCATGTTGTAAATCGCCCCCGACACTCCGGCAGGGGTAGCCTTGGCATCCAGATCCACTTCAACCCCGACGCTCTTGAGCACGACATCAGGCAATTCACCTATGAACGGCGGAAACGGCTTACTTAGAAGCGCAGGTTTTTTGCTGGTTTTTTTCTTGGTGACCATTGAAAGTTCTCCATAGTTTCAGCGCTTGGCGCTGGATCCCCGCCCCTTCAGCGACGATCTCCATAGAGCATTAACCTTTCAAGGCCCCTTGTTGGCTACTCACAGAACTCATAGTTGCCCCAAAATGAAAAGGTGCTACAACACCTGCCGCGCAGGCTGGAGCTAAGCCCTGAACTGCCCAAGACTCGCCTTCAGACGCACCGAAAGCTTGTCCAGCGTTCGGCCGCTTGCCGTCGTCTCCACCACCGCCTGGGCGGCTTTCTCGGCCTGTGCATGAATCACTTCAACACGTCCTTTCACCGCATGGGCGCCCTGCGCCTGATGTTCCGCTGCTCGCGTGGCCAGACCAATTGCTGCATGCACCTGCTCGACCGAGGCCTGCACGGTTTGCTGCAGCCTTGCGCTGTCACGCAGCACGGCCAGCCCCTCCTTCGCCTGACGCCCGGCCAGACCGATGGTTGCGACCGCCTCTTTGGCACCGGCCTGCAACTTGGTGATGTGCTCCTGAATATCACCGGTTGAACTCTGGGTCTTGCTGGCCAGGGCGCGGACTTCGTCAGCCACCACGGCAAAGCCGCGGCCGGTCTCGCCTGCGCGCGCTGCCTCGATGGCTGCGTTGAGGGCCAACAGGTTGGTCTGCTCGGCGATGCCATGAATCACTTCAAGCACCACCTCGATCTGCTCGCTCTGCCGCGCCAGACGCTCGATCACCTGAGCACCTGTCTCCACCTGACCGGCCAGCGCTTCTATGAGCCCGCCAACCTGATTGGACGTACGCGTGTTTTCATCGGTGGCCTGCTTGATGTCGATGACCTGACGCAACGCTTCCTGCATGGCCTGGCTTTCCGCCTGAGCCTCATCAGCCATTTGTTCAAGCGCTTGCAGGCTGGCCGCCACTTCGTCCCGCTGCAACGCAGCAGCCGCATCGGCGCCCGCGTTTCGCTGGCTCATGGCGCCGATCTCGACACCGGTCAGTTGCGCCACCTCGCCTGCTTCTCGAACGATGGGCTGAAGCTTGTCGATGAAACGATTGACCGCAGCCGACATGTCGCCGATCTCGTCGTTGCTGTCGAGCTTCACACGGCGCGTCAGGTCGCCCTCACCTGCTGCCAGGTCATTGAGCGCCGCGATCAGCAGATGCAGCTTGCTGACCACACGACGGCCCAGCACCACTGCCAACAGAAGCAGTACGCCGAGACCGATGACGGCAAGTCCGACGGCGATATTCCAGCGCAAGGTTTGAGCAGCGTCCTGAACGGCAGAACGGGTATTGCTGGCCATTGCAGTTGCTGCTGCTTGCGCGGACTCCAGACGAGTGCGCAGCGCCGCAGAACTGTCCTTTGAAGCACCCGCCAGGCTTTCTGATACCAACTGCTCGCCGCTGGTGATCAACGTGGCGAAACGCTTGTCCAGCGCAGCCAGGTTTTCCTCGACCGTCGCCGTCGAGACGCCCATGCGCACCTTGCCGATCTCGACACCGTTAGGACTGATGGAGGCTTCGACGTAATACACCGACGGATCGTTTTTCGCAGCGTTGAGAATCTTGTCCATCGCCCGCTCGCCCTCCCCCTTGGCGAGAAGCGCCTTGACCAGGGGATTGTCGCGGTTCATGTAGCGCGTCAGGTGCTCGCCAGCCGCATCGTCATACACCACGAACAGCACATTGGGATTGCGCTGCGCACGACGGGCAAATTCGGAAAGTGTCGGTGTGTCGTTATCCCACATGGCACGCGGCGCAACCGCAGCCAGCAGTTCTGCCATATCAGTGGCGGATTCCTTGAGGTCTTTTTCCAGCGTAGCGCGCAGTTGCGCCTGCTCTTCTTTCAGACGCGTGGACAGGCCGGTACTGAGACGCTGACGGGTACTGCTAGAAAGCGCATCCAGACTGGATGTCACTTCACTACTCGCCCGCTCCAGCTCGGAAGAGACATGTTGCGAATCTACCCCCAGACGATTGGCCAGATCCGCTTCAAGCGCGGTGACCGTGCTCCGGGTGAGCGCAACCGCGACCACCACCTGCACCAAAAGGGCGATGCCCAGTGCAATGAACACCGGGCGCAGCAAACGACTTTGCAACAGAGATAACACAGCCGACACAGGAGAATCCCTCCAACCTGAGCGCCATTAAAATAGTGGCACTTTTCTGTCGTTTGTATAGCAAGGGCCGTGCCGCGATGCAATTCACATTTCGCCCGTCCCGAGAGGATCGGACGCGGAGCGTCCTGAGCGGCATTCCCACGCAGAGCGTGAGGAACGATCAGTGGTGCCGTGCCCATGCTCTGAATGAGCTACAAAAAAGGGCCGCACATGGCGGCCCTTCTTTTTGCAGCTGACGACGTGTTACGCGAAAGGGTGACGCAGAACGATGGTTTCGTTGCGATCAGGACCGGTCGAGATGATGTCGATAGGTGCGCCTACCAGCTCTTCGACACGCTTGATGTAAGCGCGCGCATTGGCGGGCAACTGCTCCAGCGTCTGAGCGCCCAGCGTGGATTCGCTCCAGCCTGGCATCTGCTCGTAGACCGGCTCCAGACCCAGGTAGCTGTCGGCATCGGTCGGCGCGTCGATCACCGCGCCGTTTTCGTTCTTGTAACCCACACAGATGTTGATGGTTTCAAGACCGTCGAGCACGTCCAGCTTGGTCAGGCACAGGCCCGAGATGCTGTTGATTTCGATAGCACGACGCAGGATGACGGCGTCGAACCAGCCGCAACGACGGGCACGACCGGTGGTAGCACCGAACTCATGGCCACGTTTGGCCAGAAAAGCGCCCACGTCATCGAACAGCTCGGTAGGGAAAGGACCCGAACCGACGCGTGTGGTGTAAGCCTTGGTGATACCCAGAATGTAATCCAGGTACATCGGACCGAAACCCGAACCGGTAGCAATGCCGCCAGCCGTGGTGTTGGAGCTGGTGACGTACGGGTAAGTACCGTGGTCGATGTCCAGCAACGAACCCTGAGCACCTTCGAACATGATGTCCTTGCCGTCGCGACGCATCTCATGCAGCGTGGCGGTGACGTCGAGCATCAAGGGTTCGAGCATGTCGGCGTATTCCATGCACTCGTCGAGTGTCTTCTGGAAATCGATCGCAGGCTCTTTGTAGTAATTGACCAGCACGAAGTTGTGGTAATCCAGCAACTCGCCCAGCTTGGACGCGAAACGCTCACGGTGGAACAGGTCGCCGATGCGCAGACCGCGACGTGCAACCTTGTCTTCGTAAGCCGGGCCGATCCCGCGACCGGTCGTACCGATCTTGAATTCGCCACGAGCCTTCTCACGCGCCTGATCCAGCGCAACGTGATACGACAGGATCAGCGGGCAGGAAGGGCTGATGCGCAGACGCTCGCGCACCGGAATGCCTTTCTCTTCCAGCTTGATGATTTCACGCAGCAGTGCGTCGGGAGCAACCACCACACCGTTACCGATCAGGCACTGCACGCCTTCGCGCAGTACACCGGACGGAATCAGGTGCAATACGGTTTTCTCACCGTCGATCACCAGGGTGTGACCCGCGTTGTGGCCACCCTGATAGCGAACTACGGCGGTAGCATGTTCGGTCAGCAGATCAACGATCTTGCCTTTGCCCTCATCACCCCACTGGGTGCCCAGGACTACGACATTCTTACCCATAACACTCGTCCTCATTCACGCAAACTTGGTGCCGGCGGCGGCCGGCAGGAATACTCAAGAAGCCAGCGGCATTACCTGCCAGTGCTCGCCATGCTGAATCAATTGCCGGTCACAGTCGGCTTCACGTGCCGCGCTTACCTGCTGCCCAGGCAACGCCTGGACCACACGTTGACCTTCGCTGCGCAACTGGCAAACCTGCTGCCAGAGTGCTGCATCCGTGCTGTCCGGCATCCAGATGCCACCGGACGGTAATACGATTTCTGCCTGCCCCAGCGTGACCAGGGTTTTCAGGTCAGTGGAAAAGCCGGTGGCCGGACGCGCACGGCCGAAGTCGGCGCCGATGTCGTCGTAGCGACCGCCCTGGGCAATCGACTGCCCGACGCCCGGCACGAAGACCGCGAACACGACGCCGGTATGGTAGTGATAGCCACGCAGCTCACCGAGATCGAAATACAACGGCAACTGCGGGAAGCGCGCTGCGAGGCGGTCGGCGATGCTCACCAGATCGTCCAGCGCAGCGAGCACGGGTTCCGGCGCACCGGCCAGACGATCACGGGCCGCAGCCAGGACTTCATGACCACCACAAAGGTCGACCAGCGCACGCAGCATCGACGCCAGCTCCTGCGGCAGATTGGCCGTCAGGGCGATCACTTCATCGATGGCCTTGCGTTGCAGCGCATCGAACAGCTGTTGCTCGACTTCGCCCGACAGACCGGCAGCACGCGCCAGCCCACGGTAGATACCGACATGCCCAAGATCCATATGCACATCCGGCACATCGGCCAGTTGCAGCATGGCGAGCATGAGGCTGATCACTTCAACGTCACTGCTCGGGCTTGCATCGCCGTACAGCTCGGCACCGAGCTGGATCGGGCTGCGCGAAGACGACAGCGCGCGCGGCTGGGCATGCAGAACACTGCCCGCATAGCACAGACGGCTCGGGCCTTCACGCTTGAGGGTGTGTGCATCGATGCGCGCAACCTGCGGCGTGATGTCGGCACGGAAGCCCATCTGCCGACCCGATTGCGGATCGATGACCTTGAAGGTGCGCAGATCCAGATCCGAGCCTGCGCCAGTCAGCAGAGACTCCAGATACTCGATATGCGGGGTGACGACGAACTCATAGCCCCAGCTCTGAAACAGATCCAACACCTGACGACGCGCTACTTCAATGCGCGCCGCTTCCGGTGGCAGTACTTCTTCGATGCCATCTGGTAGCAGCCAGCGGTCAACCGTTGCCATTACGCCATTCCCCTGTGATCCGGGCGGCCAGCCTTGAGGCCAGCCTTGAGTGAAGCAGAAAGTGGTGCGCTGTATGACGGGCACGACAAACGCCCGAGACAGGCCTTGCAGACCACTTTCCTCGAAAAATCTTGCCGATCGCCACGCGGGCTTCAGCCAATCAATCGTGCAGACGCAAAAAAGCCGGGAATTTCCCGGCTGCCGCATGATACACACGTTTTACCGAACGATCACCCCACCGGACGGTTTTGCCGCCCGGCGGGGTAATTTATTACAGCCAGATATTACGGCTTGGCTTTTTCCAGATAGCGGAAGAACTCGCTGTTCGGGTCAAGCACCAGCATGTCACTCTTGTTCGCGAAGCTTTCACGGTAGGCACGCAGGCTGCGATAGAACGCATAGAACTCCTGATCCTGACCGTAGGCCTTGGAGTAGATCGCCGCTGCCTGGGCATCACCATCACCGCGCGCTTCTTCAGACTCGCGATAGGCTTCGGCCAGCAGCACACGACGCTGACGATCGGCGTCGGCACGGATGCCCTCAGCCAGCTCGTTACCCTTGGCACGGTGCTCACGGGCTTCACGCTCACGCTCGGTGCTCATGCGCTCGAAAACACTGCGGTTCACTTCCTTGGGCAGGTCGATGGCCTTGACGCGAACGTCGACCACTTCGATACCCAGCTCTTTCTCGGCCATGCGGTTCAGGGAACCGGTGATGTCCGCCATCAGTGCGTCACGCTCACCCGACACGACTTCGTGCAGGGTACGCTTGCCGAACTGGTCACGAAGACCCGATTCCAGACGGCGCGACAGACGCTCGTCGGCAATCTGCTTAAGACCGGAAGTCGCCGTGTAGAAACGCTCGGCATCCTTCACGCGCCATTTGGCATAGGCATCGACCATCACGGCTTTCTTCTCCAGCGTCAGAAAACGCTGGGTCGGAGCATCGAGGGTCAGCAGACGGCCGTCGAACTTGCGCACCTGGTTCACGTAAGGAACCTTCACGTGAAGGCCCGGCTGTACATCAGCCTGCACCACGCGACCGAATTGCAGCAGAACTGCGCGTTCGGTCTGGGACACGATGTAGAAGCTGTTCCAGGCAATGACTGCCAGTACTACACCAACAATTAGGGTGATCAGCGATTTATTGCTCATCAGCGACTCTCCCTGGTACGTACATCGCGCTGCTGAGTATCGGCCGCTCGCACGCCGGCATCAGTTCCAGTCGCGGATGAACCAACGGTACTCGAGGTGTTACCGGTACCGCTGCGACTGTTTTCCATCATCTTGTCGAGCGGCAGATACAGCAGATTGTTCTGCCCTTTATCACCGGTCACGAGCACCTTGCTGGTATTGCTGAAGACTTCCTGCATGGTGTCCAGGTACAGACGCTGACGGGTCACTTCAGGTGCCTTGCGGTATTCGGCGACCAGCTTGGTAAAGCGGTCAGCCTCACCCTTGGCACGGGAAACCACTTCGTCGCGATAACCGTTGGCGTCTTCAAGAATACGCTGGGCCTGACCACGGGCTTCCGGGATCACACCGTTGGCGTAGCTTTCCGCCTGGTTGCGTGCACGCTGCTCGTCTTCACGGGCACGGATCACGTCATCGAACGCTTCCTGCACTTCACGCGGCGCAGCAGCACTCTGCACGTTGACCTGAGTCACGGTGATACCGGTGCGGTAGGTATCGAGGAAACGCTGCAGGCGCTCCTTGATCTCGCTCGCCATCAGTTCACGGCCTTCGGTCAGCACCTGATCCATCGCCGTGGAACCCACAACATGGCGCAACGCACTTTCAGTGGCGTGCTGCAGGCTGATTTCAGGCTGATCGACGTTCAGGACGAAATCCTGAAGATTGCTGATCTTGTATTGCACGGTCAGCGGCACTTCGACGATGTTCTCGTCTTCGGTGAGCATCTGGCCCTGCTTGCTGTAGGCACGCTCGCGAGTGACGTTTTCCATGTACTTGCGATCGAACGGCGGGAAATAGATGTTCAGACCCGGACCCACGGTTTCGTGGTACTGGCCGAAACGCAGTACAACCGCCTGTTCCTGTTCGTCGACGACATAAATCGCGCTGTAAAGCCAGAAAGCGACGAGCACGACCAGGCCGATGCCGAGCAGACCGAAGCCGCCGCCCTTGCCCGAACTGCCGCCACTGCCGCCATCACCACTGCGTTTCTTACCGCCGCCGAACAGCCCATTCAGGCTTTCCTGCAGCTTACGGAAGGCCTCGTCGAGATCAGGTGGCCCCTTGCGGTCGCCGCCACGGCGTTTACCACCCCAGGGATCTTGATTATTCGAGTTGCCACCCGGCTCATTCCAAGCCATAGCGCTCTCCATCTGATAAAGCAAAGACGCACCATCGGCGCGCCGCCCCATGCTACAGAATGCCCGCGAAAGCCGTACAACGGCTTTCCCGTGCTTTTATTGCAAAGTGTGTTGCTCGATGAACTCCAGCGGCTGCAATCCTTCGCGAGTCACCAGACGATTGAGTTCAACGCGCGGTATACGCACTGCCAGAAGACTTGAGCCTTCCTCGTCGTGCGTCTCGCTCTGCACGGCACCCAATTCGAAGAACTGGGCGCGCAGCCGGGCAAGACGCTGAGGCAGACACAGGGTGCCGACGAACAGGTCGTCACCCAGCAGTTCGGCCACGGCCTGCTTGAGCAGGTCCAGCCCACGACCATCCCGGGCAGACACCCAGACACGTTGCGGCTTGCCATCGGCATCACGCTGTATCTGAGGCTCTACGCCTTCAAGCAGATCGAGTTTGTTATAGACCTCAAGTATCGGCAAGCCCTCGGCACCGATCTCGCCGAGCACGGCAATGACCTGCTCGATCTGCGACATGCGGTCCGGCTCGTGGGAGTCGATCACATGCAGCAGTAAATCGGAGTTGCTCGATTCTTCAAGCGTGGCGCGGAAGGCTTCGACCAGTTTGTGCGGCAGGTGGCGAATGAAGCCCACTGTATCGGCCAGCACGATGGGGCCCAGGTCGTCGAGTTGCAGACGACGCAACGTCGGGTCCAGCGTGGCGAACAGCTGATCGGCTGCGAACACGTCGGAATCGGTCACGGCGTTGAACAGTGTGGATTTGCCGGCGTTGGTGTAGCCCACCAGCGAAACCGAAGGGATGTCGGCGCGACGACGGCCGCGACGGGCCTGATCACGCTGACTGCGAACCTTCTCGAGACGGCCCTTGATCTGGCGCAGACGAACCCGAAGCAGACGACGGTCCGTTTCGAGCTGGGTTTCACCCGGCCCACGCAGGCCGATACCACCCTTCTGACGCTCAAGGTGAGTCCAGCCTCGCACCAGACGGGTACTCATGTGCTCAAGCTGGGCCAGTTCGACCTGCAGCTTGCCTTCATGGGTCCGTGCGCGCTGGGCGAAGATATCCAGAATCAGACCGGTGCGATCAAGCACGCGACACTCGAAAACACGTTCGAGGTTACGTTCCTGACTGGGCGTGAGGGTGTGATTGAAGATCACGATGTCGGCCTGCTCGGCCTTGACCTGGTCGCGAAGCTCCTCGACCTTGCCAGAGCCAATCAGGTATTTGGCGGATGGCCGATGACGCGGCACGTTGATAAACGCGACGGTATCGGCGCCAGCCGACATGGCCAACTCCTGAAACTCCTGCGGATCTTCGCGCGCCTCAGGGTCCTGACCATCCAGGTGAACGAGAATCGCACGTTCACCACCGCTGTGGCGCTCAAAGAACAAGGCAGACTCCTATCAGGCGTTACCTGGCTCGGCATCGGCGCCGTCAGCGTCGGTGGCGCTGGGCAGACGAATCGGACGAACCGGTACGACGGTGGAAATAGCGTGTTTGTAAACCATCTGGCTGACAGTGTTTTTCAGCAAAATGACGAACTGGTCGAAAGACTCGATCGTGCCCTGCAGCTTGATACCGTTGACCAGGTAGATCGATACCCCGACCTTCTCTTTACGCAAGGTATTCAAGTAAGGGTCTTGTAGCGAATGCCCTTTTGACATGTGCCGCACTCCTTTAAGGATCAATAAATAATAAATCGAATTCGATTGGCTTACCGGCCACCCCCCAAGGATAGACGGCTATTGCAAGGACTCAGCCCAATATGGAGACCGATCCCAGGTATTTCAAGGCGCGTGGCAGATTGTCGCTGGCCAGGCTGTCCAACCAGTGCAAATTCTCCCAGCTGCGAAGCCAGGTAAATTGCCGTTTGGCCAGTTGGCGCGTTGCAATGATGCCGCGCTCCTGCATTTCATCCCGTGTCAGCTTTCCATCCAGGTGATCCCAGACCTGGCGATAACCGACGGCTCGTATCGATGGCAGACCTGAATGCAGGTCGCCTCGTGAGCGCAATGCCAGTACTTCGTCCAGAAACCCCTGGTCCAGCATTTGCAAAAAACGTAGTGCGATGCGGTCATGCAGTACCTTGCGATCAGCCGGAGCTATCGCAAGATTCGCGACAGTATAGGGCAATTGCTGACGCCCCGATGCCGCTGCTTCGGTACTTTGCGCAGTTTGTTGCTCGCGATGTGCGGTCATGCTCGTTCCGCTGACGCGATAAACCTCCAGTGCACGGATCAATCGCTGCGGATCGTTGGGGTGAATACGTGCCGCCGACACCGGGTCGACCACCGCCAATTGATCGTGCAGCCACTGCCAGCCACGGGCCAGCGCATCGGCTTCGAGCTGCGCCCGAACCTGTGCATCCGCCGCCGGCATATCCGCCAGTCCGTCCAATAGAGCCTTGAAATACAACATAGTGCCGCCCACCAGCAAAGGAATATTTCCCCGGGCGGTGATTTCAGCCATGGCGGCCAGTGCGTCAGTACGAAAATCAGCCGCCGAATAGCTCTGCGACGGGTCGCGTATGTCGATCAGGCGGTGCGGAAATTCGGCCAGTTGCGCCTTGGAAGGCTTGGCCGTACCGATGTCCATGTCGCGATAGACCAGCGCCGAATCGACGCTGATTAGCTCACACGGCATGACCTTGGTGAGTTCGATTGCAAGATCGGTCTTGCCCGCTGCGGTTGGCCCCATGAGAAAGATGGCCGGAGGTAAAGCATTCATTCATTGTCCGCGCAGGAATAATTTATCCAGATCGTTGAGCCCCATCTGGGTCCAGGTAGGACGACCGTGGTTGCATTGCCCGCTGCGCTCGGTGTTTTCCATGTCGCGCAACAAGCCGTTCATTTCCGGGATCGCCAGACGACGGTTAGCCCGGATTGCGCCATGACAGGCCATGGTGCCCAGCAGCTCGTTCATGTGCGCTTGCACCCGGTCACTGGTGCCATATTCCATCAGGTCCGCGAGCACATCGCTGACCAGCCGGTTGGCCTCGGCCTGCTTGAGCAAGGCGGGGATCTGTCGGATGGCCAGCGTCTCGGGGCCAAGACGCTGCAATTCGAAACCCAGGCGCTGGAAGGTCGCCAGATGTTCTTCAGCGCAGTCCGCTTCGCGCTGACTGACCGCGATGGACTCGGGCACCAGCAGCGGCTGTCCGCTAAGGCCTTCATTGGCCATGGCGATTTTCAGGCGCTCGTACATGATCCGTTCATGGGCGGCGTGCATGTCCACCAGCACCAGCCCGTGGGCGTTTTCAGCCAGGATGTAGATGCCTTTGAGCTGCGCGAGCGCATAACCCAGCGGTGGAATATCAGCAGGCGACTCTGGCAACGACGTCGGCGTGGTGCCCGGCAGCGGCGCGAAAAACTCGCGGTAGGCACTTTGCACTTCGGCGACTGGCGCACCCGGCGAAGCAGGTCGCGGCGAGTATTGATACTGATAGCCGCCGCCCGAGCCAGAGCCTGCGGGACGTGCATAGGTCTCGCCCTGCGGCTGTTCGAGCACGTTATTGGCCAGACGCATCTCGCCCTGCGGCCCGAACTCGCCCGCTTCGGGGCCGGTCGGACGCACAATCGCTGTCACAGGTGCACTGCCGGACAACTGATCTTCAGGCCGAACGTCACCCAGCGCACGGTGCAGCGTGCCGTACAGGAAATCGTGCACGGTGCGACCATCACGGAAGCGTACTTCGTGCTTGGTCGGGTGAACGTTGACGTCTACAGCCGCCGGATCGACTTCGAAAAACAGCACGAAGGTCGGGTGACGGCCATTGAACAACACATCGCGATACGCCTGACGCACCGCATGGGCGACGAGTTTGTCGCGCACCGCTCGGCCATTGACGAAGAAATACTGCAGGTCAGCCTGACTGCGCGAGAACGTCGGCAACCCGACCCAGCCCCACAGATGCAGACCGTTGCGCTCGATCTCGATCGGCAGCGCCTGCTCGAGGAAGCCTGGGCCGCAGATGGCCGACACGCGACGCGCTCTGGCGGTGTCGTCATGGGCTTCGTGCAGGCTGAGAATGGTCTTGCCGTTGTGGCGCAAATGGAAGGCCACGTCGAAACGAGCGAGCGCCATGCGCTTGATCACTTCCTGCAGATGATCGAATTCAGTCTTTTCAGCCTTGAGAAACTTGCGGCGAGCAGGCGTGTTGAAAAACAGATCACGCACTTCCACGGACGTACCGACCGGGTGCGCAGCAGGCTGCAAGCGAGGCGCCATGTCGCGACCTTCGGTCTCGACCTGCCAGGCCTGACCAGCGTCACGGGTGCGAGACGTCAGGGTGAGACGTGCCACCGAACTGATCGATGCAAGGGCCTCACCGCGAAAGCCCAGGCTCATCACGCGCTCAAGGTCTTCCAGATCACGGATCTTGCTCGTCGCATGGCGCGCCAGCGCCAAGGGCAGGTCATCCGAAGAGATACCGCTGCCATCGTCGCGCACTTTCAGCAGCTTGATACCGGCCTGCTCGACATCGACGTCAATACGTCGCGCACCGGAATCGAGGCTGTTTTCCAGCAATTCCTTGATCACCGACGCAGGGCGCTCGACCACCTCGCCCGCCGCAATCTGGTTCGCCAGTCGCGGACTGAGCAGTTCGATGCGAGCGGCGTTCAGGATGGCCTGTTCGACTTGCGGCTCAATGCCTTCGAGCAGAAGGTCGCTGCTGGCGGCTTCTTCATTCATGGCTGTGTTGCAACCTCGGAGCTCGGAATGCGCAGGTCCTGACCGATTTTCAACTCATCGGACTTCAGGCCATTGGCGCTGCGCAATGTGGCGATGTTCATGTCGTAACGTGCGGCCAGCATGGCCAGCGTTTCGCCTGAGCGTACGACATGGTTGCGCGGGCCCTGGGCCAGCTTTCCGTTGTCACGCAACCAGGCGATGTAAGTGCCCTGTGGCGGGTTCTGCTGGAAGAACTGCTTCACGCCGGAGTTGATCGAGCGCGCCAGTGCCTGTTGATGCGAGGCCGAGGACAGCTTGTTGGCTTCGTTGGCATTGGAAATAAAGCCGGTTTCCACCAGGATCGACGGAATGTCCGGCGATTTGAGCACCATGAAGCCTGCCTGCTCGACACGGGACTTGTGCAGCGAAGTCACCCGGCCGATGTTGCTCAGGACTTTCTGGCCGACGTTCAGGCTCGACGACAGCGATGCCGTCATGGACAGGTCGAGCAGCACGCCTGCCAGCATGCGGTCCTTGTCATCGAGACTCACGGCACCGGCACCACCAATCAGGTCGGAACGGTTTTCACTGTCCGCCAGCCAGCGTGCGGTTTCGGACGTTGCACCACGATCAGACAGGGCAAACACCGACGCCCCGAAGGCCGCCGTCGAAGGCGCAGCATCGGCGTGAATGGAAACGAACAGGTCGGCGCCTTTGGCACGGGCAATCTCGGTGCGTTTGCGCAACGGGATGAAGTAATCACCGGTTCGTGTCAGCTCCGCGCGGTAGCCCTTCTCGGCATTGATCTGCCGTTGCAGTTCACGTGCAATCGACAACACCACGTTTTTCTCTTTCTCACCGCCTCTGCCGGAAGCACCCGGGTCTTCACCACCATGACCGGCGTCGATCACGACCACGATATCGCGCTTGCCGTTGGGCACCGGCGTCAGCTTGACTTCAGGCTTGGACGGGCTGATCGGCACCGCTGGCGCAGTGTTCGCTGGGGTGTCTGCAATCGTCGGCACTGGCGTCGGGTTGGCGTCGGCTGCGTTGTCGAACAGATCAACCACAAGGCGGTTGCCGTACTGCTGATTCGGCGCCAGCGTGAAGCTCTTCGGCGTCACGGCCTTTTTGAGGTCGATGACCACGCGCAGATCCGTCGCAGTGCGCTGCGCAGAACGCATGCTGGTGATCGGCGTGTTAGCAGTCGACACATTGAGCGGTCCGCCCAATGTCGCGCCATTGATGTCGATCACCAGACGGTCAGGTGAAGTCAGGGTAAATACGCTGTGCTGGACAGGTCCTGAAAGGTCGAATACCAACCGAGTGTTATCCGGCGCTCGCCATAAGCGGACACTTCGTACTTGCGTAGCGGCCAGCGCTTCGACAGCCAAGGCCATCAACAGCAGACCTACTACAGTAACCAGCGCGCGCATGCGCATACCTAACCCCATATCTATTTGAATTCCAAAGCCAAAGTGGCACACCAGCGTTCGCCACGCGAACCCGTGGGGCTCAATATCACGGAACGACCTTCTCCGTGCGGGCTAATGGTAATGGTCAGGTCAGGCTTTGGCAAAAAGCCTGCACCACGCTGGGGCCACTCAATGAGACAAAGTGAGTCACCGTCGAAGTAATCACGCACGCCCATGAACTCCAGTTCTTCTGGATCGACCAGACGATACAAGTCGAAGTGGAAAACCTTGATCGTCCCAATTTCGTAGGGTTCAACGAGGGTGAAGGTCGGGCTCTTCACAGCCCCTTCGTGCCCGAATCCACGTATCAGGCCTCGCGAAAGCGTGGTCTTGCCCGCGCCCAGATCCCCGTCCAGAAAAATGACGCCTACACCCTCGGAGACCTGCGCGAGGCGTGCACCGAAAGCCATCATGGCCTCTTCGCCAATCACATGCAGCGTTAAATCAGACACGGTTTCAGCTCCTCCAGTAACTGACGAATGGCGGGAATAATATCGCTGGCTGCCATGCCACGCCCCGATGCACCGATTTTCTGACCGGCACTGGCATGCAGCCACACCGCCAGACAGGCCGCATCGAACGCACTTATGTGTTGAGCCATCAGCGCACCGGTCAGCCCGGCCAGCACATCGCCAAGGCCCGCAGTGGCCATGGCAGGGTGACCGCGATCACACAGCGCCAGTCGCCCATCGACATCAGCGATCAGGCTGCCTGAACCCTTGAGCACGCAGACGGCATTGAATTTACGCGCCAGCGCGTGAGCTGCAGCGGCGCGGTCGTTCTGCACCTCCTGAGTACTGATACCCAGCAGGCGCGCCGCTTCACCGGGATGCGGGGTGATCACGCTGTTCTTCGGCAGGACCACCTGCCCGGTTGCCAGTTGATTGAGCGCATCGGCATCCCAGACCTGCGGCCGATCTGCGTTGGCTGCCGCAGACAGCAGGCTGCGCCCCCAACTGTCCTGACCCAGACCAGGCCCGACAACCAGTACGCTGGCTGCCTCGATCAACGTCATGAGCTGGTTGGCCGAGTGGATGCCAGCGCTCATGATCTCGGGCATGCGCGTCAGCGCGGCGGGCACATGTTCGGTGCGGGTCGCCAGCGTGACCATGCCTGCCCCGCTGCGTAACGCGCTTTCGGCGCTCAACAATGCCGCGCCGCCGAAACCGTGATCGCCACCGATGACCAACACGCGACCATACATACCTTTATGAGCCGTGCGCGGTCGAGGCGCCAGAAAAGGCAGGCTGGTTTTGTCGAGTCGTTTTGCGGTCACCGGCGCCTGGGCGACGATGGCCTTGTCGGCCTGTAGATCATCAAAGATCAGTTGCCCGATCAGGTCGGGGGCATCGCCGGTCAGCATGCCCATTTTCAGGCCGATAAATGTCACGGTGAGGTCTGCTCGGACGGCGACACCCAGGCAATGCCCGGTATCGGCACACAGCCCCGAGGGAATATCCACCGCCGCCACCGGCAAGCCGCTGGCATTGATCGCCTCGATAGCTGAACGATAAGGATCGCGCACATCACCCTGCAGACCTGTTCCCAGGAGAGCATCCACCACGATGCCTGCCATGGCCTGATTGGCCCAGGGCTGGATATTGACGCCCGACGCAGCGGCGTAGGCCAGTGCAGCGTCGCCCTGCAACGCAGCAGGATCACCAACGGCCAGTACACGCACCTGCCAGCCGGTCTTGTGGGCCAGCGAGGCCACCAGATAACCGTCGCCGGCGTTGTTGCCATGCCCGGCCAGCACCGTCAGTTCGCTCGCTTCGGGCCAGCGCCTGCGGATCGCCCGCCAGGTTGCGTGCGCGGCACGTTGCATCAATTCGAAGCCTGGCGTGCCTGCGGCAATCAGCCGGGCATCGAGGTCACGCACCTGCGCAGCGCTGTACAGCGCGTCGGGTAATTCGGGTTTCGTGTCTAACATGCGTCTCTAGGCTCCGATGTCTGGCAGAATTATACGCACCTTGTCTCTGGTTTCTCTCTGCGCATGTCCGCTATTACCGCTGAACTTCCCACCGCTGACGACCTTGTCACCCTTGCGCAATCGATCAAGGCGTGGGGCCGTGAGCTCGGCTTTCAGGAAGTCGGCATCTCCGGGCTCGATCTGGCAGAGCACGAGCAGCATCTGCAGCGCTGGCTCGAAGCGGGCTATCACGGCGAAATGGACTATATGGCAGCCCATGGCAGCAAACGTTCCCACCCTGAAGAGCTGGTGCCGGGAACGCTGAGGGTAGTATCGCTGCGTATGGACTATCTGCCAGGCGACACGGAAATGGCTCAGCGCCTGACCGAGCCTGAAAAAGCCTACGTGTCCCGCTACGCCCTGGGACGCGACTATCACAAGCTGATCCGCAAACGCCTGCAGCAACTGGCAGAGCGCATCCAGCAAGCCATTGGACCCTTTGGCTTCAGGGCCTTCGTCGACAGCGCGCCGGTGCTGGAAAAGGCGATCGCCGAACAGGCCGGGCTGGGCTGGATCGGCAAGAACACGCTGGTGCTCAATCGCAAGGCCGGCAGTTTTTTCTTTCTCGGCGAGCTGTTTGTGGACATCCCGCTGCCGGTCGATCCGCCACACGCCACCGAACATTGCGGGCGCTGCACGGCGTGTCTCGACATCTGTCCCACAGCAGCCTTTGTCGGTCCTTACGTGCTGGATGCGCGCCGCTGCATCTCCTACCTGACCATCGAGCTGAAGACCTCCATCCCCGAAGAGCTGCGACCTTTGATTGGGAATCGGGTATTCGGCTGTGATGACTGCCAGATCGTCTGCCCCTGGAACCGCTTCGCCCGCCCTACCGACCAGAGCGACTTTCAGCCGCGCCACAACCTGGACAATGCGGGGTTGGCCGAGCTGTTTCTGTGGGATGAGGATAAATTCCTGAGCAGCACCGAGGGCTCGCCCTTGCGACGTGCCGGGTATGAACGCTGGCTGAGAAATCTGGCGGTCGGACTGGGCAACGCGCCTTCGACCATTCCCGTGATAGAAGCGCTGGAAGCCCGGCGTGATTATCCATCCGAGATGGTCAGAGAGCATGTGGCGTGGGCGCTGGGCAGGCATGGGCGTTCCTGACGCATGTGCGATCAGTAAAGCCCCCGCACCCACGCGCGTTAGAGCGCCCATCAGATCAAGGCTCATCCTTGTAGACGAACTTGGGCATTTCCCAGTGGAAACGGATCGCCAGCAGGCGCAGCAGCAGGCCGCCTAACAGGGTGATCAGCACGCTTTGTTCGGACGGTAACTCCAGATAACCGCACAGCAGGAAGCACCACGCGGCGAGGAACGAGACGCTGGCGTACAGCTCGCGACGGAAGATCAGCGGAATATCGTTGCAGAAGATGTCCCGCAGGATGCCGCCGAACACACCGGTAATCACCCCGCACACCGACGCGATCAGCATGCCGTGCCCGGCTTCCAGCGCGGTCATGCAGCCAATCAATGTGAAGGCCACCAGCCCGAGCGCATCGAGTACCAGAAACAGCGAGCGCAGATGCCGCATCAGCGGAGCGATAAAAATGGTCACCAGCGCCGCAATGCTGGTCAGCACCAGGTATTCCGGGTGTTTGACCCAGGTCAGCGGGTAATGGCCGATCAACACATCACGTACCGAACCGCCACCCAACGCCGTGACGCAGGCGATCAGCACCACGCCGAACCAGTCCATGCCGCGTCGCCCGGCAGACAGTGCGCCGGTCATGGCTTCAGCAGTGATCGCAATCAGGTAAAGCATCAGCAACATGGTGACGACTCGGCGACAAGGGCGCGCAGTTTAACCAGCGCCGTTGTGCGCCGAAAGGCTTATGCACTGAAAGAGTGCAGCGAACATGCATTCGCTGCAGGGACCTCACGTGTTACTTGATGAAGTGCTCGCGGTAAAAGCGCAGTTCGGCAATCGACTCGCGAATGTCGTCCAGCGCCAGGTGCGTACTGCCCTTCTGGAACTTGAGGTTCGGCGACCAGCGCGCGGCCAGTTCCTTGAGCGTAGAGACATCAAGATTGCGGTAGTGAAAGTAGTGTTCCAGGGTCGGCATATGGCGGTACAGGAAGCGACGGTCCTGGCAGATGCTGTTGCCACAGATCGGCGAACTGCGCTCAGGCACCCATTGCATGATGAAGGCCAGAGTCTGCGCCTCGGCATCCGCCATCGTCACCGTGCTTTCACGCACGCGCTGGGTCAGGCCCGAGCCGCCGTGCTGACGGGTGTTCCACTCGTCCATTCGCGCCAGCGTCTCATCGCTCTGATGAATCGCGAGTACCGGACCTTCGGCCAGGGTGTTCAGCTCACTATCGGTGATGATCGTGGCCATTTCGATGATGACATCGGTGTCAGGGTCCAGACCGGTCATTTCCAGGTCGATCCAGATAAGGTTCTGCTTGTTCTGCATATGACGACTCCTCAGCGTAGGCGCGCAGTTTAGCTTACCCGGCCGTGCTAGACTGCCGCCCGATTCAACGTACTGCCTATTCATCTGCTACATCACATCGGAACACCCATGGCCAAACGCCAACTCAATCGTCGTCAGAACTGGCGCATCGAAAAGATTCAGGGCGAACGTGCTGCCCGCGCTGCGAAACGCGAGTCTGTCGCGCTCGAAACACTCGAAGGCGGTGACCTCGGCCCGGAACAGACCGGTCTGGTGATCGCCCACTTCGGCGTTCAGGTCGAAGTCGAGGCCCAGGAAGGCGAACAGATAGGCCAGGTGTTCCGCTGTCACTTGCGTGCCAACCTGCCCGCACTGGTGACCGGTGATCGCGTGGTCTGGCGCGCCGGCAATCAGGGCATCGGCGTCATCGTCGCCCAACTGCCCCGCACCACCGAACTGTGCCGTCCGGATTCACGGGGCCAGCTCAAGCCGGTAGCAGCCAACGTCGACCTGATCGTCATTGTCTTCGCCCCGATGCCCGAGCCGCATGCCAACCTGATCGACCGTTATCTGGTCGCCGCCGAGCATGCCGGGATTCATCCGCTGCTGCTGCTCAACAAGGCTGACCTGATCGACGAGCAGAACGCTCCTGCGCTCAACGCCTTGCTGGCGGTCTACCGCACGCTGGGTTACCCGGTGCTGGAAGTGTCTGCGCATCACGGCGACGGCATGCAGCAGTTGCAGGCGCGCCTGGATGGCCATATCAGCGTGTTCGTGGGTCAGTCCGGCGTGGGCAAGTCCTCGCTGGTCAACAGCCTGCTGCCTGAAGTCGGGACGCGTGTCGGCCCGTTGTCGGAGCTTTCCGGTCAGGGCACGCACACCACAACCACTGCGCGACTGTTCCACTTTCCGCGTGGCGGCGACCTCATCGACTCGCCCGGCATCCGTGAATTCGGACTGGGGCATGTCAGCCGCGCCGACGTGGAAGCGGGCTTCATCGAGTTCAACGACCTGATCGGCACATGCCGTTTCCGCGACTGCAAGCACGACCGCGAACCGGGCTGCGCTTTGCTCAAGGCCCTCGAAGACGGACGCGTTCAGCAGCAACGCATGAACAGCTATCGCTCGATCATCGCCAGCCTGCCGGAAGACAGCTACTGATACCTGTCTGCACCGACGTTCTGCCGAAAACAAGAATGCCGCGATGATCGCGGCATTTTTGTAGATGTCAGGACTCAGTTCTGGGTCGGCTCGACCTTCAGCGTGCCCTGATCGAAGATGTTCAGCTTCTGCCGAATCTCATGGGGCTGGGCATAGGCCTGCGGATCGACCGGCGCTGGCGCCGTCGAAGCGCCAGGCACTGCACCCGGTGCTGCCGGAGCAGCAGGCACCTGCGGGGCACCACCAGAGTTTTGAGCACCTTCAATACGTTCCTGGGCCTTCTTGGTCAGCACAACGATATCGATACGACGGTTCACGGGGTTGGTCGGGTTCTCACGGTCATAAAGCGCCGATGAGGCATAACCGACCACGCGGGCCACCTGCGGATCCGGATAACTGCCTGCAACCAGAGCACGGCGCGCAGCGTTGGCCCGGTTGGCCGACAGTTCCCAGTTGCCGAATCCGCCATTGCCTACGAACGGCGTGGCATCGGTATGACCGCTGATGCTGATCTTGTTGGGCACGCTTTTGATGGTGTCAGCCATCGCCAGCAGAATGTCCTCGAAGTAAGGCTTCAAGCGCGCACTGCCGGAATCGAACATCGGGCGGTTGTCAGCATCCATGATCTGGATGCGCAGACCGTCCTGCGTGATCTCGAACAGAATCTGGTCCTTGAACTTCTGCAGTTGCGGGTTCTCTTCGACCTTGTTCTGCAATTCCTGCAGAAGCATTTCGAGACGTTCCTGCTCGACCTCTTCAGCCTTGGATTCCGAGGTGTCGGACTCGATCGGCACCGTATCCGGCGAAGGCGTGGTCTTCACTTCAGGGTTGAGCGTCTGGTTGGGCGACATTTCCGGCGAGCCGCCCAGGTCGATCACATAGGGCGAACCGCTGTCGGAGAACCCGACCGGATCTTTGAAGTAACCGGCCACGGCAATCAACTGCTCGGGCGTGGCGGACGACATCAGCCACAGCACCAGGAAGAACGCCATCATTGCCGTCGCGAAGTCGGCAAAGGCGATTTTCCAGGCGCCGCCGTGATGCCCTCCACCGAAGCGCTTGACGCGCTTGATGATTATCGGCTGATTATTTTCCATGGCTTAGCGACCGCGAACCGCTTGTTCCAGCTCACTGAAGCTGGGGCGATGCAGCGGATACAGAACCTTGCGGCCGAACTCGACGGCCAGCGAAGGCGGCATGCCGGAGGCCGAGGCCACCAGAGAAGCCTTGATGCATTCGTAGACGTTCATTTCTTCCTTGGCATCGTGAGCCAGGGAAGTGGCCAGCGGACCGAAGAAACCATAAGCCGCGAGAATACCGAAGAAGGTACCCACCAGTGCCGCACCTACGTGCATACCGATGGCCGCCTTGTCGCCCGAACCCAGGGACGCCATGGTCACCACGATCCCCAGTACCGCCGCGACGATACCGAAACCGGGCATGCCGTCGGCAATACCGGTGATGGCGTGCGACGGATGCTCGAGCTCTTCCTTCATGCTCAGCAGCTCCATGTCGAACAGGCCTTCCAGTTCGTGAGGAGCCATGTTGCCCGAGGACATGATGCGCAGGTAATCGCAGATGTACGCCGTCATGCGTTCATCTTTCAATACACCTGGGTATTTGGCGAAGATGGGGCTTGCGGCAGGCTCTTCGATATCCCCTTCAATCGCCATCATGCCTTCGCGACGGCTCTTGTTGAGGATCTCGTAAACCAGCCCCAGCACCTCAAGGTAATAGGCGTGGGTGAAGCGTGTGCCGAACATTTTCAGCGACTTCTTGAACACGTGCATGGTCATGTGGCCAGGGTTGGCCTGCAGAAATGCACCCAGCGCAGCACCGCCGATGATCAACACCTCGTAGGGCTGAAACAGGGCCATGATCTTGCCGTGAGACAGGACGTATCCGCCGAGGACACTCGCGAAAACGACAATGATGCCGATAATTTTAGCCATAGGAGAAAATACTTTACTGAGTCGGGTTCAGGGACAGTCCGGAAGTTCTTGAAACTCTTCTTCTCCTTATCGGCCTAACTGGGCCAGACTATAGGCAGTTCTTGCTAAAAAACCAGTTCCGCCCGGAATCGCGGGATCGAAAAAGGCTGTCGCGCCCCAGAACGCTGGCAGCCTCCCAGCTCGAAAATCAGCTGCACAGGGCATCGAATGTCGACAACGCATGTTCCACATCCGCCGGCTCCAAAGACGCTTGAATCCTGGGTCAGACTGCTCGACGGCGTCGATCTGCCCGTGCCTGCGGCCAACCACGACCGGGTTCGTGCGGCACTCAATGACAGTCGCCGCTCGTTGCGTGAAATTGCGGAAATGATGCAGGAAAGTCCTGCGCTGGTGCTCAGCGTGATGCGCGAGGCCAATCACCATACGCACGGCATCACTGAACAGGCCGAGAGCCTGGAAATCGCGATCAACCGACTGGGTCTGGCACGCACGGAGGTGCTGCTGGGTCGCTTGCCCGCCAAGCCGCCGGAAGAAATTCCGGCCGCTTTCCGTCAGTTGATCCTGATCAGTCAGCACGCCACACAACAGGCCAACGGGCTGTTCGCCAGCCGTCTGGCGCGACTGTGGCAGGACATTCATCTGGGCAGCCTGTTGTTTCTGGCACCGCTTTGGCCGATGGCGCTTGCCTATCCAAAGCTGCTCGAGGAACTGGAACTGCGGGTCATTCACAAAGGCCATTCCAGCATTGCCGTCGAGAAGGAACTGTTCGGCGTCAACCTGCTGGAACTGGCGCTGGCGCTCGCCGAGTTCTGGCGCCTGCCGGTCTGGGTGACCCGTGGCTATAAACTGCTGCTCAACGAGCGGCGTGATCTGGTCAAGGTGCTGCGAATCGCGCGCGAAGATCAGGATCCGCTGCTGCAACAGCAGCTGATGGATGCCGACCCCAACCTGCGCCGCTGGCTCAACCAGCCCGCCAACACGGTACTGCTGGGCAACGGACTGGCGCTGGCTGCGCAGCATGCGTGGAACAGCCCGCATTGCCTGCGCTGGGAGCGGCTCACCAGCCTGTACCTGCAGCAGCCTCTGGGTGACGTGCAACAGCAGGCCCACCAGAATGCGGCCAGCAGCGCACGCCATCACAACGAAAAGGACTTGTGGCATCCGGCCGAATCACTGATCTGGCCGTGGGATGCGCGCCGCGTAAGGCGAGACAACGAACCAGCGCCGCCGCCCTCGGCCGACGCTCTGCAGCTCTGGCGCAAGCAATGCGCCGAACTGCTGCAGGACCCTACGCCGTTCATCAATGCCATGCACTTGACCACGTCCGCACGCGAAGCGCTTGTGGCCTGCGGCATGCAGCGGGTCATGCTGTTGATGATGGACAAGACCGGAACAGCGCTGCGCGTGCATCAGTCTGCAGGACTGGCGCCCGAGGCTGCAGCGATGCAGCTGTTCGTGAAGGAAAGCACCGTGCTGCAACGGCTCCTGACCCAGCCGACACAGTTGCGCATGACACCTGCCAACATCGCCCAGTTTTCTGCCCTGCTGCCTGCGCCGCTCAAAACGCTGTTCAGCGGTCAGCATTGGCTGATTCGCTCCCTGAGCAGCAACGGCAAAGTCATGATGCTGGTGGTCGCTGATCAGGGCGGCGGTGCACTGTCGGAAATTTCCGTTCAGGCATTCGGAAAAACCGCGCAATGCATTGAACGCGCGCTGGGCATCTTTAGTCATCGCAAAGCCTGAGGCCTGGCGTACAATTCGCATCTTTCTTTTCATCGGAGGCTGCAAATGTCCGTATTCGCTGGCTTACCGTTGGTCATCGAGCCCAACGATCTGCTTGAGCGCCTTGATGCCCCGGAACTGATTCTGGTGGATCTGACCAGCAGCGCTCGCTACGACGCAGGGCATATCCCTGGCGCTCGCTTCGTTGATCCCAAGCGCACTCAACTCGGCCAGCCACCTGCGCCCGGCCTGCTACCCGCGCACTCCGATCTGGAAAAGCTGTTCGGCGAACTGGGCCACAACCCCGATGCCGTCTATGTTGTCTATGACGACGAAGGCGGCGGTTGGGCCGGGCGCTTCATCTGGTTGCTGGACGTGATCGGCCACCATCGCTATCACTATGTGGACGGCGGCCTGCTGGCCTGGGAAGCCCAGTCACTGCCGCTGACCCGGGACGTTCCGCCAATGGCGGGCGGCCCGGTTGCGTTAAAGCTGCACGACGAGCCGACGGCGACCCGCGAATACCTGCAAAGCCGACTGGGCGCTGCCGATCTGGCCATCTGGGATGCACGCGGACCTACCGAATACTCGGGTGAGAAAGTGCTGGCGGCCAAGGCCGGGCATGTACCGGGCGCCGTCAACTTCGAATGGACGGCTGGCATGGACAAGGCACGCCAACTGCGCATTCGCGATGACATGCCACAGATTCTGCAGGACCTGGGCATCACAGCCGACAAGGAAGTGATCACCCACTGCCAGACTCATCACCGCTCCGGCTTCACCTATCTGGTGGCCAAGGCGCTGGGCTATCCCCGGGTCAAGGCGTATGCCGGCTCATGGGGCGAATGGGGCAACCACCCGGACACGCCTGTCGAAAAATGACCAGGGCCGTGCTCATCTTTTCGAGCACCGCCCGTTTCCTTATCAAGTTCAGGAATACCCATGAAAGATCGTTTGTTTATCCTCAGCCAGTACCTGTTGCCGCATCATCTGTTGTCCCGTATTGCCGGTCTGGTTGCCGAATGCCGCGTGACCTGGTTCAAGAACGCCTTCACCGCCTGGTTCGTTCGCCGCTATCAGGTCGACATGTCGCAGGCACTGGTCGAAGACCTGACCGCTTACGAGCACTTCAATGCCTTCTTCACTCGCGCATTGAAAGCCGATGCCCGCCCGCTGGACAACACGCCGGGCGCGGTGCTTTCGCCTGCCGACGGCACCATCAGCCAGTTGGGTTCGATCGATCACGGCCGCATCTTCCAGGCCAAGGGTCACAGCTTCAGCGTGCTTGAACTGTTGGGCGGCGATCCAAAACTGTCCGCGCCGTTCATGGGCGGCGAGTTCGCCACTGTTTATCTGTCGCCGAAGGATTACCATCGCGTGCACATGCCTCTGGCCGGCACGCTGCGTGAAATGGTTTATGTGCCTGGCCGTATTTTCTCGGTCAACCAGACCACGGCCGAAAACGTTCCAGAGCTGTTTGCCCGCAACGAGCGCGTTGTCTGCCTGTTCGATACCGAGCGCGGCCCGATGGCTGTCGTACTGGTCGGCGCCATGATCGTTGCATCGGTTGAAACGGTCTGGGCCGGGCTGGTCACGCCACCCAAGCGCGAACTGAAGACATTCAGCTACGACGAAGCCGCACGTGCACCGATCCATCTGGAAAAAGGCGCCGAGATGGGTCGCTTCAAGCTGGGTTCCACAGCCATCGTGCTGTTCGGACCGAACCAGGTGAAGTGGGCCGAGCAGTTGAGCGCCCTCTCCAAGGTTCAGATGGGGCAGGCGCTCGGCGCTGCGAAGCAAACCACCGAGGCTTGATGGCGTCAGGCCATAATAGCTGCGTGGTTGCACCGATACTGGTAGAGTCACAGCATCGGTGCGTAAGGATACGTTGCACTTTTTCAGTGGCACCGGGTCCACATCCTCCTACCGAAGGATGTGGCTCATTGCCAGCATGGAGTCGCCGTCCGGGCCAGAGAGTCGTTGGAGTTCACCTGTCACATGAGTAATTTGAGCCTTCCTCTGTTGTTGCGTGCCCCCACGCCAACGCAGTCGAGCCTGTCATTCAGTGAACCCACGCCCCGCGACCTCAAACGCTGGATCTCCCGACTGCCCAAGGCAAACCTCGGTGAAATGGCCCGTCAGTTGTATCAGGGGCTCAGCGAGCTCAACCAACTGATCACCCCAAGCGACAATCGCCTGCAGATGCTGGAATTGTTGCGCCCCGAAGTCTATTTCGTCTGCAAGCACCTCGAACGGCACTTTCTCAATCAGGCCATCGTGCTCGATGAGCGCCCGCGCAAGGTCGCCAATCTTTGTCAGGCGCTGCAAAACCATCTGGCAACCGGCTACAAGCAGGTCATCCAGCAGATCGCCCCGCGCTACAGCAAGGACCAGAGCGCGATGCTGGCCATGGCGTTGCAGCGGGCTCTGCATGGCCTGAATGGTCCCCTGATTCGTGCCAATCAACTGTATTGCCCGGTGCAGGAAGGCCTCTGGCTCGAACTTCACCAGCTCTACCAGATTGCCCGTCAGTTCCAGTTGCATCGCACCCAGGTAGACGAACCTCTGGCGCATCACACCCGCACGCTCAGCGCAGAGCAGACCTACGTGATCGCGCTGTTGATGGGGTGTTCGCGCTGCAATCAGATGCGCCAGTTGAACATCGGCAAGCTGGCCGACGCGCTTGAAGCGTGGAGCGCACTGGTGACACTGCAGGTGCCCGCCGACGAGCACAGCCTGCTGGCTCTGGACCCTGCCAGCGACAAGCCACCGCTTTATCGGACGCTGTTTACCGAAGAGCAGATGCCCAGGATGCTGGGGATTCAGCCGCTGGCGCTGGCGGATGCAATCAATCATTACCTTGCTCTGCCAGCCGATCAGCGCGGTCCTGCCAAGCTGCTCATTCCCACCGGCGTCAACACCGACCTGCTGCAACATTTGGCAGCAGCCTGGGGTGATGTGGCCGAGCGGACCTTCCAGCGCACGGTGGGCCAGGGCACGCTGAAACTGTGCATCGGTATGAGCGCGGTCCATTACTACGTTGCCGGGCAGAAGTCGTTCAGCGAACTGCTGCAACTGAATGCGACCAGCCATATTGCCGATTTCGCGCTCAAGGTGGTCAACGAGAACGACGACGATCCCTGGTCGTCGGCGTTCGATACCCAGCGCGGCAATACCTCATCGGTTCTGCTGCCCTACGAAGAAATCGAATACCAGAAGTCGGACGCCGATGGCGACTCCGCCTCCAACGCACAGCGCACCTTTGCGACGTTTGATGTGAACATCGTCAACCACAGCCCTGGCGGTTACTGCCTGGCGTGGCAGAAGGACGTGCCGCAGCAGTTACAGGCCGGCGAGCTGGTGGGCATTCAGGATGACTCCGGGCAAGGCTGGAGCATCGCCATCGTGCGCTGGGTAAGGCAGGTGCGCAGCGGCGGCACGCAGATGGGCATCGAGTTGATCGCGCCCTTTGCCCAGCCATGCGGCATGCAACTGATCCGCGAATCGCAGAACAGCCAGTACCTGCGCACCCTTATGCTGCCGGAAGTACGGGCGATGGACAAACCGGCGACCGTGCTTGCACCTCGCCTGCCGTTTCAGGACGACAGCAAGGTCATGATCAACGTCAATGGCGAAGAGCGGCGCGCGACACTGAGCAATCGCCGCATCAGCAGCGCCAGCTACAACCAGTTCGAATATCAGATCTACGACGCGCCCAAGGCAGCCGAGAGCGAAAAACCCAAACCGGGGCAGGAGTTCGATTCGCTGTGGGGCTCGCTGTAACGGCCGCGATCTCTTACGCGATCACGGCCGTACATTGCGATTTCAGCGGCTGGCTTCGCGGTCGCGAAAACCCAACAGATACAGAACGCCATCCAGACCCAGCGTCGAGATCGCCTGTTTGGCCGACTGCTTGACCAGAGGCTTGGCGCGGAAAGCCACGCCCAGCCCGGCAATCGCCAGCATCGGCAGGTCGTTGGCACCGTCGCCCACGGCAATCGTCTGCTCAAGACTCAAGCCTTCCTTGTGGGCCAGCTCACGCAGCAGGTCCGCCTTGCGTTTGGCATCGACGATCGGCTCGACGGCCACACCCGTGACCTTGCCATCTTCCACTGCCAGTTCGTTGGCAAACACATAATCGATGCCCAGCTTCGCCTGAAGCTGCTTGGCAAAGTAGGTGAAGCCGCCCGAGAGAATTGCAGTCTTGTAACCCAGACGCTTGAGTTCCGCGAACAGGGTTTCGGCACCTTCAGTGAGACGCAGTGAAGCACCAATCTCGTCCAGCACGCCGACGTCCAGCCCCTTGAGCAACGCGAGACGCTCCTTGAAGCTGGCACTGAAATCCAGTTCGCCGCGCATGGCGCGCTCGGTGATTTCGGACACCTGTTCGCCTACACCCGCTGCCTTGGCCAGTTCGTCGATCACTTCGGCTTCGATCAGGGTCGAGTCCATGTCGAAGACCGCCAGCCGACGATTGCGACGGAACAGCGAATCCTGCTGGAACGCGATATCGACGTTCAGGTCCTGCGCGACGGCGAGAAACTCCGCCTGCATGGCCTTCATATCACCGGGTTCGCCACGAACGGAGAACTCGATGCAGCCTTTGCCCTTGTCGGCTGGCGTATCGAGGGGCATGCGGCCGGACAGGCGATCGATCTGGTCGATGTTCAATCCGTATTTGGCCGTGATGGAACTCACGCATTGCAATTGCTCGGCCGTCACCTTGCGGGTCAGCAGCGTCACGATATGACGCGCCTTGCCCTGACCTTCGACCCAGTGCTGGTAATCCTCTTCGGACACCGCCGTGAAGCGCACCTGCTGGTCCAGCTTGTAGGCCGTGAACAGGATGTCCTTGAGCACGGAAGAACCTTGCTCGGTACCCGGAATTTCAACCAGCATGCCGAACGACAGTGTGTCGTGGATCACCGCCTGACCAATATCGAGAATGTTCACGCCACCCTGGGCGAGGACGCCGGTGATGGCCGCAGTGAGACCGGGACGGTCTACACCGGTGATGTTAATCAGGACGATTTCGCGCAAGGCGCACCCCCGCAGTGGAAAAAAACCGCATTCTAACCACTTTCAGTGACCACCGGGCACAGGCAGCGCTTTGCCGCTACAAGGTCGGTCGTTATACTGCCCGGCAACTTCACCGAAAGAGCCGTGCTCTGTGAACCGGCCCACGCCCGTTAAAACCGATAATTTCTTCCTGCTCATCTTTCGTGCCCTGCGTCACCGCCGTGTACCGATCGCTTTGCGCATTGCCAGCCATAACGTGATCCTGGTCGCGTTGGCGTTGGTGATCTACGCCGGTGTCATGGGCCTGCAGTTCAAGCAGGCCATGCATGAACAGGCCGACGCACTGGGGCAGGCCCTGACGACCCAGACCGCCACCTCGGCTACCGAGCTGTTGGTGTCCAACGACATCCTCAGTCTCAACGTGCTGCTGGGCAATCTGGTCAAAAACCCGCTGGTGGCGCATGCCGCGATCTACAGCGTGGATAACCGCATCCTTGCCGAAGCCGGCCAGCGCCCGAAAAACGGGCTTCTGGGTGAAGCCCAGGGCCTGTACGAGATCAAGATCACGTTCCAGGACGTGATGGCGGGCCACCTGCGCATCAGCCTCGACATGTCGCAATTCCAGCAGCCGATGACCATCAGCCTGCAAAGCATGGGCATCCTGGCGGGCATTCTGCTGGCGCTGGCGCTGGCTTTGAGTCTGCGTCTGGGTCGCCACATTTCTACGCCATTGATGCAGATGCGTATCTGGCTGCGCGATATCGATCCCTACACGCCGGCAACCGATCGCCAGGATGAAATCGGTGATCTGGCGCGTCAGTTGCGCACGTCCTTCGCCCCGCCCGTTCCAGAGCCTGAACCCGTGCCGGAACCCGAGTACGAAGAGGAAGACGAAGGCGACGATCCTTATCTGGAGCCGGACGAAAAACCGGGTCCCTCTTTCTCTGCGCGCGATACCGCACCTGTGGCCAAGCCTCGACTGCCTGCGCCACCGGTTCAACGCCGTATCGTTGCCGAGGAAGATGAGGATGACGACGGCGATGATCCGTTTGCCGAGCTGCGCGACACATCCGACAGCGCAGGCTCAGCGCCCGCTGCCCGCCCGGTTGCCGCTCCGGTGGTGTCGAGCGAACCTCAGCACAGCGCCGTTCTGGCGGTACAGCTGGGCGCGCAGGACCAATTGCGTCGCCTGCCTCGTGCCCGTCTGACTGAACTGCTGCAGCGCTACCGCGACTGCCTTGATCAAGCCGCCTCGCTGTACGAGAGCGAACTGCACACCCTGAACGATGGCAGCACGCTGATGCTGTTCCACAGCCAGGAAAGCGGCGACGACTACCTGACCAATGCCATCTGCTGCGGCGAACTGCTGCGTGCGCTGAGTCATGCCCTGCAGATCGAGGTGGCCGACAGCGGCATCACGTTGCAGCTGCAACTGGGCCTGACGCTGGGTGAAGGCCTGGGCGGTCTGAGTCAGATCGACCTGTTGCTGACTGAAACCGCGCAGGACGCACTGGCGCTGTCGCAACACAGCCGCAACCTGCTGCTGGTTGAGCGCAAGATCAACGACGATCCTCTGATCCGTCAACGCGCCCGCATCCGCCCTATCGCAAGCCCGGAAGGTGCCTGCTGTGTAGAACGCTTGATGGAACCCTACCCGTCCATGCTGGAGCGTCAACTGGCGCGCATGCACGAGACGAACAAGGTCTGAAGGACTCCTGCTGATCGCGCTCACGCTCCGCGCTCAGCGTTATACACAAGTCTGCGTCAACACTGATCGCACAGACTGGGGATTCAGTTAGCCGAGCGCATGACGTGGATAACGCTCCCGAATGTGGCACACATCTGCGCCACACTCGAGAGCGGACGCGGAGCGTCCTGAGAGGCATTCCCACGCAGAGCGCTCATCGTTATACACAAATCGACCTGAAGGATGCGGTATCTGAAAGTGGGAGCGGACTTGTCCGCGAATACTGCATTTCATACGCTGCATCTTCATCGAATGTACCAGCTTTCGCGGACAAGTCCGCTCCCACGGTCGAAATAGTGCTCGCTCCAGATGCTCATCGCGACTTGTGTATAACGATGAGCGCAGAGCGTGGGAACGATCACAAGGTCTGACGCATACACACCGATCGCTGATCGCGCTCAAGATAACGCCCAATAAAAAGCCCGCATCGCTGCGGGCTTTTTGTTGGCTGCACCTTTAGAAGCGGAACACTTCAAGGTCAGTGCGTATCGGTGAAGCCATTGGAATTCTAGGCTTGTCGGCCTCTTTGGCGCGGGCCACCGGGGCTTTCTTAGGTTCTTCGAGCGGCTGCCAGGAGATCGGCTTGATGGCGGTGCTGACCTGATCGGCCAGACGCTGAAGCAGCATGCCTTGCGCCTTGACCTGATCGGCCGAGCTGCCCGCATGGACCTGCTCAAGGTGCACCAGACGGCTGTCGCGCACGTGTCCCTTGCGGTCCAGCAAACGCCATTGCGCATCCAGCACCGCAGGCTGCTTTGCACCGGAATCAAGGCGGGTAATCGACAACACCACCTGAACATCAGGCGAGAAGTTGGCGACTGCCGGGGCCAGCACGACGCGCTGACTGTCCAGTTTCCAGGCCAGTTGACGCAGCAATAATTGATCGATATCCGACGACAGATTTCCCGCCCAGCGCCCATCGGGCGAAGCGGTCAGGGTGCCGTCAGGCTGTCGTTGCAGAAGGGTTTCGCGTTGCAGGTAGTCGGCCACCGAAACAGGGCCCAGCAAGACTGCCAGACCACTACTCTGTTTCGGCTGACCAGGCTCACCGCTGTCGAGTTGATAAAGCGCGGTCGGCTGGTGC
This sequence comes from Pseudomonas sp. fls2-241-TYG-175, assembly GCF_030209155.1. NCBI lineage: Bacteria > Pseudomonadati > Pseudomonadota > Gammaproteobacteria > Pseudomonadales > Pseudomonadaceae > Pseudomonas > Pseudomonas sp. fls2-241-TYG-175. The sequence continues at coordinate 52,157 of NZ_JARVSO010000003.1, forward strand.
ACGCTGCAGCCAGCCAGACCCAGGACGCCGGTCATCAACAGGACAAGGGGAAGGCGTAGAAAATTCATCATCCCATCCAGGTGGCTGCCCCTCGGGAAGCCACAGTATAAGTACTTTCCAGACCCATGCAGGCACTGCGCCACGCTTGCGCCCCAAGACCCCATATCATCCGTGAATATTCGCCATGACTCCAGCGATTATGCATCGTACTTCATGGCAAAACGAAGAACACCCGCGTCAGATCAATGTTTTCAGCCATTTTCCACCAACAGGGCATCGACTCGCTGGAAGCCGCGCGGGAGTTTATTGCCGCGACGGCCGCGCTCGCCCTTGTAATGTTCCAGATCCTCGGGCTTGAGCGACAGCGTGCGTTTGCCTGCCTGAAGCACCAGCGTAGCGCCCTGTGCGATGACTGCAAGATCGGTGACGTATTCTTCACGACTCGCCACCCGCTCGCCGGGAATGCCGATGATCTTGTTGCCCTTGCCCTTGCCCAGTTGCGGCAGGTCGCTGATCTTGAACACCAGCAGGCGGCCTTCAGTCGTCACCGCTGCCAGCCAGTTCTGCTCGCGGTCAGTCACCGGCCGCGGCAGGATGACTTTCGCGCCATTCGGCAGGCTCAGCAACGCCTTGCCCGCCTTGTTCTTGGCCTGCAGATCCTCACCCTTCACGACGAACCCGTATCCGGCGTCGGAGGCGATCACGTACAGCGACTCATCGTCAGGCAGCAGCACGCATTCAAACGTCGCACCCGGCGGAGGCTGCAGCTTGCCGGTCAACGGCTCGCCCTGTCCGCGCGCAGATGGCAAGGTATGTGCGGCGACCGAGTAACTGCGCCCGGTCGAGTCGATGAACACCGCAAACTGATTGGAGCGCCCAATGGCTGACGTCTTGAAGCCATCGCCCGCCTTATAGGAAAGCCCGGTTGCATCGATGTCATGCCCCTTGGCGCAACGCACCCAGCCCTTCTCGGAAAGCACCACGGTGACTGGCTCGGTCGGCATCAATTCGTTTTCGGACAGCGCCTTGGCTTCAGCACGCGCCACGATAGGCGAGCGACGATCATCGCCATAGGTTTCCGCGTCAGCAATCAGCTCGGCACGCACCAGCTTGCGCAGCTTGGACTCACTACCCAGCAATGCCTGAAGCTTGGCCTGCTCCTTGCGCAACGCATCCTGCTCGCTGCGCAGCTTCATCTCTTCCAGGCGCGCCAATTGACGCAAACGGGTATCGAGAATGTAGTCGGCCTGAATTTCCGACAGATCGAAGCGTGCAATCAGCTCGGCCTTGGGATGTTCGGCCGTACGGATGATGTGAATGACTTCATCGAGGTTCAGGTAAGCCGTCAGCAAACCATCCAACAGGTGCAGACGATGCTCGACCTTGTCCAGACGGAACTGCAGACGACGGCGCACCGTTCCGATACGGAAGGTCAGCCACTCGCTGAGCAGCGTCTTGAGATTCTTGAGCTGCGGCTTGCCGTCCAGACCGATGATGTTGATGTTGACCCGGTAGCTGGATTCCAGCTCGGTGGTCGCGAACAGGTGCTGCATCAACTCGTCGAGCTCGACGCGATTGGAGCGTGGAATGATCACGATGCGACACGGGTTCTCGTGGTCCGACTCGTCACGCAGGTCGGCCACCATCGGTAGTTTCTTGGCCTGCATCTGGGCAGCGATCTGCTCCAGCACCTTGGCACCGGAGACCTGATGCGGCAGCGAGGTGACCACGATGTCGCCGTCCTCGATGCGGTACACCGCACGCATGCGTACCGAACCGCGACCGGTTTCATAGATCTTCAACAGGTCGGCGCGAGGCGTGATGATTTCCGCTTCGGTCGGGTAATCCGGCCCCAGGATGTGCTCGCACAGCTCCTGAATGGTCGCCTTTGGCTCGTCCAGCAAGTGAACACAGGCGCTGGCGACTTCGCGCAGGTTATGCGGCGGTACGTCGGTTGCCATGCCCACGGCGATACCCGTGGTGCCATTGAGCAGAATGTTCGGCAAACGTGCAGGCAGGACTGCCGGTTCGTCCAGCGTGCCGTCAAAGTTCGGAACCCAGTCCGCCGTGCCCTGCCCCAGTTCGCTGAGCAGCACCTCGGAATAACGCGACAGGCGCGCCTCGGTGTAACGCATGGCCGCGAAGGACTTGGGATCGTCCGGCGCACCCCAGTTGCCCTGACCGTCCACCAGCGTGTAGCGATAGCTGAACGGTTGAGCCATCAGCACCATGGCTTCGTAGCAGGCCGAATCGCCGTGCGGGTGAAATTTACCGAGCACGTCACCGACGGTACGCGCCGACTTCTTGTGCTTGGCATCTGCACCCAGGCCCAGCTCGCTCATGGCGTAGATGATACGGCGCTGTACAGGCTTCAGGCCGTCGCCGATATGCGGCAGGGCACGGTCCATGATCACGTACATGGAATAGTTGAGGTAGGCCTGTTCGGTGAAGTCAGCCAGCGAGCGGCGTTCTACGCCATCCAGGCTGAGGTCAAGGGAGTCGCTCATGCGGGCCTCATCATTGTGTTGACTGGCGCAGCAGCAAGTTGCCGCCGCGCTGTGTGAATTCGAGTTGTTTCATTGCGCTCATGCCCAGCAGCACCTGATCACCTTCCAGACCCGGCGCAACAAGGGCGCGCACGTTGGTCAGGACAATGTCGCCCAGTTGCAGCCGGTCGAGCGAGGTCCGAAAACCCTGACTGTTGCCGTTGGCCGTGCTGACCGTCACCGGCATGCCGCGTTTCAGGCCCAGGCTGTCGGCCATATCACCGGGGATGGCGACGTCCGTCGCCCCGGTGTCGATCATGAACTCTACCGTCCGGCCATTGATCTGGCCGGTACTGACGAAATGCCCCTGACGATTGCCCGCCAACTGCACTTCGATATAACCGTCACCATGCTGCGAGGCGACCACGGTATTGGGGTTCTGCTGCTTGTCTTCCCAGGCACCGAAAAAGCGTGTGGCCAGAAAGATACCGGCCGCCCAGGCCAGAATCATCAGGACCTTGCCCGCGCGCCTGCCGGGAACCGCCTGGTTCATTGACCTTCACTCCAGCCCGCCGCAGGTGCAGCGAAACGCCACACAATCGGGCGTTCTTCGCCATCGGCGCGGGCACCGGAATTGTTGTCGATGCCGATCCAGGCACCGGTCTCATCCACCACCAGCGCCTCGGTCAGACCATAAGGCTGATCATAGCGACGCGACGGTAGCATGGCTTCCTTGGAAAACGACCAGCAACGCTCGATCTGCCCGGTTTCCAGCTCCCGGCGACAGATGCGATACACCGAACGCTCCAGGGTGAACAGCTTGCCGTTGTACAGCGAGATATCGGAAAAATCCGTCGAGACCTTCTTGCGATTCTGTTCCGGCGGCAGCGTATCTTTCCCCGCTTCGGCCAGCAGCACGCAGCTTTGTCCACAGGTCCACTGATCCTTGTCACGCTGCACCACCAGCAGCCCGCGCTTCTCGCGTTCGGCCGCCAGCCAGATCCGGTCGCCCGCAGCGTTTACCGCAATGCCCTCGAAGATCGCATTGAAGTGCTGCAACATCCCGTTGGCGCGCGCCTGTTCAACCAGCGCCGCAGGCAATGGCAGCCAGACCGGAGCACCTTCCACCGGCACTTTCAGCACCGTGCCGTAGGCCTCACTGACCAGATAACGATTGCCCGCCGCATCGCAGCTGATGCCTTCGAAATCCATGCTGCCACCGCGCACTATCGACGACAGATTCGCCAGCGAGCGCAGACTCAGCGGCAGATAGCTCTCAGGTTTCGGCATATCGATGACATGCGGTTCGGCCTTCCAGGTGCGATCTGACACATCAAGGCTGTAAAGCAGGTTGTCGTCACGGTCGGAAACCGTCCACAACCGGCCATTGCACGAGGCAAGGCCCGAAAGATTGCCGCCGACCATACCGTCTACCGGATGCTCGGATTGCAGTTTCAGGGCCTCAAGCGGCGCCGCAAAAACCGGCGCGACCACAAGGGACAGGGCAGCGAGCCAGGCTCGTATCAAATCATGACCTCGGCGAGGTTGCCTTTCGATTCGAGCCAGCTTTTGCGATCACCGGCGCGCTTCTTGGCCAGCAGCATGTCCATCATTTCCGAGGTCGCCGCGTAATCATCCAGCGTGAGTTGCACCAGACGCCGGGTGTTCGGGTCCATGGTGGTTTCACGCAGCTGTGGCGGGTTCATTTCGCCCAGGCCCTTGAATCGGGTGACCTGCGGCTTGCCGCGCTTCTTCTCGGCCACCAGACGATCAAGAATCCCGTCGCGCTCGCTTTCGTCCAGCGCGTAGTAGATTTCCTTGCCCAGGTCGATGCGATACAGCGGCGGCATGGCCACGTACACATGGCCTGCGTCGACCAGCGGACGGAAGTGCTGAACGAACAGCGCACACAGCAGCGTTGCGATGTGCAGACCGTCCGAGTCGGCGTCGGCCAGGATGCAGATCTTGCCGTAGCGCAACTGGCTGATATCCGCCGCGCCCGGATCGACACCGATGGCGACCGCGATGTTGTGCACTTCCTGACTGGCAAGCACTTCGCCGCCGTCCACTTCCCAGGTGTTCAGAATCTTGCCGCGCAAGGGCAGGATTGCCTGGAATTCCTTGTCGCGCGCCTGCTTGGCCGAACCGCCCGCAGAGTCACCCTCGACCAGAAACAGCTCGGAGCGCGCCGGATCCTGCCCGGCACAATCGGCCAGCTTGCCCGGCAATGCCGGACCTTGGGTGATGCGCTTGCGCTCTACCTTCTTGCTGGCCTTCAGGCGGCGACCGGCGTTGTTGATCGCCAGATCGGCCAGTTGCAGGCCCAGCTCGGAGTGGGTATTGAGCCACAGGCTGAATGCGTCCTTTACCACGCCAGAGACGAACGCCGCCGCTTCACGTGAGGACAGACGCTCTTTGGTCTGGCCGGAGAACTGCGGTTCCTGCATCTTCATCGACAGCACGAACGCGATGCGCTCCCAGACGTCTTCCGGCGCCAGCTTCACGCCACGCGGCAGCAGGTTGCGGAATTCGCAGAACTCGCGCATCGCATCCAGCAGCCCTTGGCGCAGACCGTTGACGTGGGTGCCGCCCTGCGCGGTCGGGATCAGGTTGACGTAGCTTTCCTGAACGCTGTCGCCGCCTTCCGGCAACCAGAGCAAAGCCCAGTCGACCGCCTCCTTGTTGCCCGCAAAGCTGCCGCAGAACGGCTCATCCGGCAGACGCAGAAACTCGGTGACCGAGTCCTGCAGATAGGAGCGCAGGCCGTCTTCGTAATGCCACTCGACTTTTTCGCCGGTGGATTTGTCTTCGAAGCTGACCAGCAGGCCCGGGCACAGCACAGCCTTGGCCTTGAGCACATGCTTGAGGCGGCTGACGGAAAACTTCGGGGTGTCGAAATACTTGGGATCGGGCGCGAAATACACGCTGGTGCCGGTGTTGCGCTTGCCAACCGTACCGATGACCGCCAGCTCCGTGGCCTTGAAGCCATCGGCGAAGGTCATTTCGTATTCGTTGCCATCACGCTTGACCCGCACCCGGACCTGAGTGGAAAGCGCGTTGACCACCGAAATCCCCACGCCGTGCAGGCCGCCGGAAAACTGGTAGTTCTTGTTGGAAAACTTGCCGCCCGCGTGGAGCTTGGTCAGGATCAGCTCGACGCCCGACACGCCCTCTTCCGGGTGAATGTCCACCGGCATGCCGCGACCATCGTCGGACACTTCAAGAGAGTTGTCGGCATGCAGAATGACCTGCACCGACTTCGCGTGACCGGCCAGGGCTTCGTCGACACTGTTGTCGATGACTTCCTGCGCCAGGTGGTTGGGCCGCGAGGTGTCGGTGTACATGCCCGGACGTTTGCGAACCGGATCGAGGCCCGAGAGGACTTCGATGGCGTCTGCGTTATAAGAGCTAGCGCTGGGATTGGCCATGGGTTCTCGTTATCAATCGTTCATTAAATTTCGGGAGTTGAATGTTCTTTATATGCCTTTGACCGGCAGTCATTTACAGCGCTGACAGATCAATCCCTTGCAACAGGCTCGGGGCAAACCCGGCAAAACTCAGCAGCGCCGGCATTTGCTCGGCAAAACCCTGATAGCTGTGGTCGCCACCGGGCTGGATGCGCAATGCGCAGGCACGGTAGAAAGCCTGGGCGCGGCGGTAATCCAGCGTCTCATCGCCCGTCTGCAGCCAGACCTGAATCTGCTGCGGATCCTGGGGAGCAGGCACTTCCAGCTCCGCCAGCGCGTCGATATGGTCTTGCGTCAGTTGCCACTGCTCACCGGTGTACAGATTCTGCTGCGTGCCAAGAAACCCGTCGAACAGTTGATGCGGATTGACGGCCGGGTTGATCAGCACGGCCTTGAGACCGTGGCGCTGCGCCAAATGAGTCGCATAGTAGCCGCCGAGCGAGCTGCCGACCAGCAAAGGCCGACCCAGCGCAGCAATGGCCGACTCAAGCTGAACCATGGCCTGGCGCGGATGATGATGCAGTTCAGGGACTTGAAGCTGTTCGGCGAGACCCAGCGTCTTCATCAGCGCGAGCAGTTGGCAGGCCTTTTTCGACAAAGCCGAGCTGTTCAGGCCATGGATGTACAGCAATGAGGGGGTTTCACTGGTCACGCTGCCGCTCCTGGGTGCAAAGCAAAGCCGCGCAGTTTACAGGGACTAACGCGACAAAACCTTACTGGAAATAGTTACGTAAGACGATTCAGTAGCCGGTGCCGCCGTAATCGGCCTCGAACACCATGCCGACCACGCGGGAAACCCCCGTTTCAAGCTGTCCGTCGTCGTGCAAACGCAGCCATCGATAGCCTGGCGCAAGGGTGTCCAGCTTGAAGTCTTCACTGCCCGGCGCGAACTGAATGCAGGTCGAAGGTGAAGCCAGCAACCGCACACCCTGGCGCATCTGGTCGAATTCCTGATGCACATGCCCCCAGAGCACGGCGCGAACCTGCGGAAACCGTTCCACAACCGCAAAAAACGCCTCGGCGTTGCGCAAACCAATCGGTGCCATCCATTCACAGCCGATCGCCACCGGATGGTGATGCAGGCAAACCAGATGATGCCGGTCGGGCGCTTCGCTCAACGACTGCGCCAGCAGTTGCAACTGTGATTCAGCCAGAAAACCCGGCACCGAGCCCGGCACCGCAGAATCCAGCAACGTGACACGCCACTGGCCAATATCCAGCACCGGCTCCAGCAACCCGGCCCCCTGCGCCACCTGTTCCATCTGCGGCAACTCGTCGTGATTGCCGGCAAACCAGCGCGCAGGCGCTGCGATCTGTCCGCTGAGCCGACGAAACGCCTCATACGACTCCACGCTGCCATCCTGGGAAATATCCCCACTGGCAATCACCACATCAATATCCGGTTGCTCGGCCAGCACCCGCTCGACCACCTTTTCCAGGCTGTTACGGGTATTCATGCCCAGCAACGTGCCGCCCGCCTCGGCAAACAGGTGGCTGTCGGATAGCTGGACCAGCAAAACTGACGATGAAGGGGCTGCGCTCGGCAAGGCCGTCTCCTGGAAGGGATTCAGCGCGATTATGTGACGGCGAGCGATACGGGTAAACCCGGAATGTGGGTGTGGGTCACATTTGCAGGATGTCAGGGGAAACGTTGGCTCTTGGCTCGAGCTTTGCGAACTGTCTGTGCAATCAACGCACCCAGCGCTATACCTGCCAAAACAATCTGCACAAAAGCATAGCTATTTCCAGTTGAACATTCACCGGATACCCATAAAGACTATATGGCTCTCACGGTCCGGCATATGCAACTTTGCCGGTGCGGCTCCTCACCATACGATCCAAGCTCCGCACAGCCATACAACGATCATATGCGGCTGACAGCGCTTGAGGAGGACTCTGTCTCGACCCTCTGCCTCGAAAACTGCCGCCGTTACTTGGAGCTTTGCAGACCCTTCGGGCGATGAGTAGTTTTACCCAACATCCATCGCCAAAGATATCTGAGAAAGTAATAAAGTGAGCTGCACAAGCGTTCGGCCATCCTCATCCGTAAACTCAACTTCGTACGCAGCTCCCGGCCCTACGCATTCGTGAACAACAGTTCCAATATCACCTGCAAACAATCCTTCTTCAGGAACATCAACATCGAGCCTCACGACATCATTTATTGTCAACTTCATAAATATTTCTACCTTACAAATAATGTTGTCAACCGTGGGACCGATGAGCCCGGATCGTAGATCCAACCTGTGCGAACAATACCTTCTCGCTTTGGACCTTTGACCAGAATATCCACTCTGAAGCGAGCCCCTCTGTCATTCACCACTCCAGGTGTTGAGCCTGTAGTACGAACTCCATGATGAAGCTGCCTTATCAATTCATCCGCATTCTCTATTGTAAAACCAAGAGCAGACTCAAAAACTCGTGCTTTTGGTCCTCCGGAAACATGGTCTTTGTTTAGTGCGTAACCCGTTATCTTTCTAGGGTCAATCAAGGCATTAGCAGCCCCCATCAGAATGCCTGCGGTAGGCGGCTTGGAAACTCTTGCAGGTGTAATACCCTTCGCCTGCGAAATCACAACCGTCTGCGATCCGCTCCCTTTGCCTTCAGCAATCCCTGCCTCGTAAACCCTGGCTTTCTTGAGATTAGCGCCCAACTTGCCCAGTGTCTCGCCTAACCGTGTGAGCAGTGGCGTCAATCGTGTGGACGCGACTGAAGCGCGGGCTGCGAGGCCGGTGCCGCCGGTCAGAAATACCAGCAAGGCTGCCAGTACGATCTCGAAAACCATACCCCCGGTGAACTGGAGAATGGATTCGTGGTTCTGGAGGCTGACGTATTCTGCAGCAAAGTCTCGGAGTGCACGCTTGCTGGCTGCATCTTCGAAGATGTAGTTCGCAGCCTCATAGGCCTGCGCCATTTTTTCCCGGCTAATAGTCGCGGGATCAAAACCAAGCGCAGCGGCCAGGTCGCGGTATTGAGCCGCCGTGTATTGCTCCTGAAATGAATCCAGCCAGCCTTTTCCGGGTTCCGGCTCCGACTTCCAGGCCGCCACTGCCGCCTGTGCAAGCTCATCAAAGGGATTGGCCAGATCAGCGAATTCAAGGCCTGACTCAACCAGCCCCCAGGCGCCGTACAAAAATCCCCGTCCCAGTGCGATCTGGGCATAAAAGCCATTGGCAACCGCGCTGCGCTGCGCCTGGATCGCTGTTAGACGGTCGGCTTCGACTCGCTCGGCAGCCAGGATTTCGTGCAGGATCTTTTGCAGTTCTGCTCGAATGCCACCCAACTGCGCTTTCGGATCGAACTGCGGATTGAGCCGAATCCGATGTGCACGCCCTTCAATGACCTGACTGAGAAAACTCTTGGAATCAAGCGTGCCCCGGATGACCTGACCGTCTTCCTGAGTAAGCCCCCAAGGACAGCCAACCAGACACTCACCGTTACTCCAGAGAAATCGAACCCCCACCAGACAGCTGGATTTGATTTCTTCCTTATAAAGCGTACGTGGCGGCTGATTTTCCCAGGTGTATTCGGGTGGCCGTGGCTCCGGCGGGGGTTTGGCAGGTCCGTTCGGCCGGCAAACACCCGGCGTCGGCGAATAGTTGCCTCTGGTGTCGTAAACACCCATGGCGGTGAACTCCTTGTATCAATGATCACGCGTCCATGCGCTGGGGCGGTGCAGTTCAGTCGGTCGTGAAACCCTGGCTGAACGTAAGCAGATGAAAAACAGCCGGCGAGTTTAAGCGCTGGCGCGAGGTCGTCCAGCGTCAAAAAGTATCGGGAAATTTCGGAAGCGAAGGCTGAAACGTATTCAGCAAAATGCCGCCCATGAATAGCGGCATCTGTCGGCAGAGCGTGTCAAAACGTATCGAAAGATGAATCAGCGGACCGCTTCGAACTCATGTCCGCAGGCCAGACAGTGGCTCAGCCATTCGCCCAGAAACAGATTGAGCTGGGCCTTTTCGTCCGGCTGGTGCATGTCGGCGTTGGGATACGGATAGATCCCCCGGAAGCGACGGGCGTGTTCGGCGCCGATGACTTCGGCCATGCGTGCGTCGTGGTAGACCTGTACTTCCAGACTGGGTATCGGCAGCCATGGCAGGCTGTGTTCCTGGCGCACCTGCAGGGTGGTGGTGTACGGACAGTCGAGCAGAACCTCGACTGCCAGCACGCCCAGCATCTGGTCACCCTGGGTCACCGCAACGCGCCGTGAGCGCTGTTCGTTGCGCATGTCCGGCAACAAACGCATCAAGCGCGCGTAGTTGGCCTCGCAGGCAGCCTGCAGCCCGGCAAGGTCAACACGGTAGCGCTCGCGCAGTAGATTCACGACCATAACCCCCTTATTTCAGCGCGGTTCAACGCCAGCCATTGCAAGGCGATGATCGTTGCCGCGTTCATGATTCTTCCATCAGCCACGGCCTGCATCGCATCGTCGAACGACCAGACTGTCACGCGGATGTCTTCGCCTTCGGATTCAAGCCCGTGCAGGCCGCCCGCCCCCTGACTGTCGCACTGCCCCATGAACAGGTGAACGAACTCGTCACTGCCGCCCGGTGAAGGAAAGTATTTGGTGATCGGCCATAGCGCGCCGAACACAAGCCCAGCTTCCTCTTCTGCCTCACGATGAGCAACTTCTTCTGGTTGCTCGTCCTTGTCGATCAGGCCGGCCACCAGTTCGATCAGCCAGGGGTTGCCAGTCTTCTCGACGGCACCTACGCGAAACTGCTCGATCAACACCACTTCGTCACGTTTGGCGTCATAAGGCAGCACGCAGACAGCGTCGTGGCGAACGAACAGCTCGCGGCTGATTTCCTTGCTGGTGCCGCCATCGAACAGCTCGTGGCGCAGGTACAGTTTGTCCAGTCTGTAAAAACCTTTGAAGCAGTTTTCCCGCCGGGTAATCTCGAAAGCCGTCGGTACTGATCGGGTGGTCTGAGTCATGGGTTTCTCGCTTGCGGCTATCTTGAACTTCCAACCATCCTAACGCGCATCGACCACCGGATGCAGCCCCCTTAAATAAGCAGGGTAGACGGCCGCTACGTAAAACAATTCTAATCCGCCCAGCGGCGAACCGAACCGGGCCTTTGCAGTCCAACCTGCCTGCATACGCACAACACGACCGCCTTTACTGACTCTGCCAAGGATCAACATGTCGTTACTGAGGATCACTTCACTGGCCTGCCTGGCTCTTTTGCTGGGCGCCTGCCAAAGCCTCTTCACGCCCAACATGCGCGCACCGCTGCAGGTTCAGCGTGATGCTTCCGAGCTGATCAAGCCGGGTTGCACCACTGCCGACTGCCCGCTGGTGAACATCGATACCGTGCATTTTCCTGACGAGCCAAAGCTGGACGCCATCGTCCAGAAGACGCTGCTGCAACTGACTGCCGCTGACAGCAGCACGCCGCCGCCCGCGTCGATCAAGGCTTATCAGGAGCAGTTCCTGAACCGCGCCCAAGGCCGCAACAGCAGCTACCTGCAAGCCAAGGTACGCGAGCAGCATGACGGTATCGTGGTCGTCGAGCTGTCCAGTTACCTGGATAACGGCGGCGCTCATGGCAACCCTGGCCGGGCGTTCATCAACTATTCGCGCCAGCAGCAGAAGGTGCTGACGCTGGCCGACATGGTGATTCCAGGCAAGGAGCAGGAGTTCTGGCAGAAAGCCGAACTGGCTCATCAGGGCTGGCTGGTGTCGAGCAAGATGAACGAAGACGCTGCATTCGTGCAGACCTGGCCGTTCAAGCGCACGCCGCACATTGCCCTGACTTACGGCGCTGTGATCCTCAAGTATCCGGTGGAAACCATCGCGCCCTACTCCATGGGCCACATCGAGCTGAAGATTCCTTACCCTCAGCTCAATGGCATCATCAAGTCGGAACTGTTTCCCGGCCGCGGCTGATCGCACGACCGATCAACAGTTGCAGCACGCCAGCGACGATGAGCGCTGGCAGTGTTGCGCCGACATCCGGATACAGGTTGGCCAGCAGGTGGTAGGTGCTGATACCGCCCAGCCAGGACAGCAGACTCATCCAGCGCAAGCCACTCGCCGCGACCTGACTGCCGCGACGACGCAGGATGAAATGATCCACCAGCACCACGCCGAACAGCGGCGCGAACACCGAACCGATCAATAACAGAAAATTCTGGTACTGCGCCAACGGTGCGAGACACGCGATCAGCGTGCAGACGATGCCGATGAACAGCGCCAGATGCTCGACCTTGATCCGGGTCAGCAACGCCGTGGAAACTGCCGCCGAGTGAATATCGGCAAAAGCGTTTTCCGACTCGTCCAGCAGAATCAACAGCAACGGAATCCCCAGACCCGCGCCGGCCAGCGCCAGCAGCAGCGCATTCGTTTCGCCACTCGGCGCGAACGCCAGGGTATAGGCGACGCCCAGCCCCATCAGCCAGAAGTTGCCGATAAAGAAGCCCACAGCGGTGCCACCGAACACGTTGCGTGCGCGCTGGCCGAATCGGGAGTAGTCGGCAATCAGCGGCAGCCAGGAAAGCGGCATGGCGATGGCGATGTCGAAACCCACCGCAAACGGCATCGACCCGTCACCGGTACGCGCCCAGAGTGCGGCGAGGTCAGCCTTGGTCAGCAGGTTCCAGGTCAGCCACAGGCAGGCGGCAAGTAACAGCCAGATGCCCCAGCGGCGCAGGATCTGACGCACAAAGGTCAACGGCCCGCCGACGGCCAGCAGGGTCGCCAACGCACCGAAGAACAACGTCCAGAGCAGCGGATTGGCACACAGGCTGCCTTCCGCGAAAGCACGTGCGCCGAGGAGGCTGGCGGCATCGCGCATGACGATGATCTCGAACGAGCCCCAGCCGATCAGTTGAAGCAGGTTCAGCACGGCAGGCAACGACGCGCCCTTGCTGCCGAGGCTGAGTTTGAGCGCGGCCATGGACGACAGGCCTGTGTCCGTGCCGATCACCGCCACGCTGGCCAGCAGCAGGACGCCGACCAGCGTGCCGAGAAGTATCGCCAGTAACGCGCCGGACATGCCCAGCCCCGGCGCCAGCAAGGCACCGGTCTGCAGCACCATCAGGCCGATGCCCAACGAGAACCACAGGGAAAACAGATCGCGCCCGCCGAATACCCGCTGACTGGCAGCGATGGGTGTGTCGGGGGAATAGGTGCCGGGTGTATTCACGGTTCTGGCTCGTTAGGAAATGAGTGATCTATCGTCTTGCGGTTCGGACGCGGAGCGTCCTGAGCGGCATTCCCATGCAGGAGCATGGGCATGCAGCCGTGACGCTCCGTGTCACATCACGGAGCGCACACAGACAGCAGGCGTGTCAGACCTTTTTATAGAGCTGACTGCCTTCCTGTTTGAAACGCTCGGCCTGATCCGCGAGACCCTGGGCGACGTCTACATCGACGGCCTCGATTCGCTGATTGGCTGCGTACTCGCGCACTTCCTGGGTGATTTTCATCGAACAGAATTTCGGGCCGCACATGGAGCAGAAGTGCGCGACCTTGGCCGAATCCTTGGGCAGGGTTTCGTCGTGATACGAGCGCGCGGTGTCTGGGTCCAGGCCCAGGTTGAACTGGTCTTCCCAGCGGAATTCGAAGCGGGCCTTGCTCAAGGCGTTGTCGCGAATCTGCGCGCCCGGATGCCCTTTGGCGAGATCCGCTGCGTGAGCGGCGATCTTGTAGGTGATGATCCCGGTCTTCACGTCATCCTTGTTCGGCAGGCCCAAATGCTCTTTCGGCGTGACGTAGCAGAGCATGGCGCAACCGAACCAGCCGATCATCGCAGCGCCGATACCCGAGGTGATGTGGTCGTAACCCGGCGCGATATCCGTGGTCAGCGGGCCAAGGGTATAGAACGGTGCTTCGTCACAGCACTCCAGCTGCTTGTCCATGTTCTCCTTGATCAACTGCATCGGCACATGGCCCGGGCCTTCGATCATGGTCTGCACGTCGTGCTTCCAGGCGATCTTGGTCAACTCACCCAGAGTCTCCAGCTCGCCGAACTGGGCCGCGTCGTTGGCGTCGGCAATCGAGCCCGGACGCAGGCCATCGCCCAGCGAGAAGCTGACGTCGTAGGCCTTCATGATTTCGCAGATGTCTTCGAAATGGGTGTAGAGGAAGTTCTCCTTGTGATGCGCCAGGCACCACTTGGCCATGATCGAACCGCCACGGCTGACAATGCCGGTCACGCGCTTGGCCGTCAGCGGCACGTAGCGCAGCAGCACACCGGCGTGGATGGTGAAGTAATCGACGCCCTGCTCGGCCTGTTCGATCAGCGTGTCGCGGAACAACTCCCAGGTCAGGTCTTCGGCCGCACCGCCGACCTTTTCCAGCGCCTGATAGATCGGCACCGTGCCGATAGGGACCGGCGAGTTGCGGATGATCCACTCGCGGGTTTCATGAATATGCTTGCCGGTGGACAGGTCCATGACCGTGTCCGAGCCCCAGCGAATGCCCCACGTCAGCTTGGCGACTTCTTCTTCGATGGAAGAACCCAGCGCACTGTTGCCGATGTTGCCGTTGATCTTCACCAGGAAGTTGCGACCGATGATCATCGGTTCCAACTCGACATGGTTGATGTTGGCCGGAATGATTGCGCGACCGCGGGCGATCTCTTCGCGCACGAACTCGGCAGTGATTTCTTTAGGGATGCTCGCGCCGAAGCTGTGCCCGGCGTGCTGCTGAGTCAGCAGGCCAGCCGCTCGGGCTTCCTGAAGCTTCATGTTTTCGCGGATGGCGACGTATTCCATCTCGGCGGTGATGATGCCCTGACGCGCATAGTGCATCTGGCTGACGTTGGCACCCGCCCTGGCCCGGCGCGGGTTGCGCACGTGGGCAAAGCGCAGCGCGGTCAGCTCGGCGTCGCTCAGGCGCTGCTGACCGAAGTTCGAGCTCAGGCCCGGTAGACGCTCGGTGTCGTTACGTGAGTCGATCCACGGGGAGCGCACATCGGCCAGGCCTTTGCGCACGTCGATGATCACGTTGGGGTCGGTATAGGGACCGGAAGTGTCGTAGACCGTGACCGGGGCGTTGATCTCGCCGCCGAAGTCGGTCGGTGTGATATCCAGAGTGACCTCGCGCATGGGCACGCGAATGTCCGGGCGCGACCCCTGGACGTAGATCTTCTGCGAACGGGTAAACGGCTGTACCGATCCGGAATCGACCTGCGCCGACTCGCTCAAGTGGGGTGCGTTTTTTGGTTTTATGCTCATCACGGTCTCTCCAGACATCCACTGTGGATTTATTGTCGGAGTAACCTGATCGGGACGGACGGGTGCACTGAAGAAGTGCTGAGTATCGAGAGAGGCGTGCTGTTCATTGATTGAACGATCGACCCCGGACGACACTCAAGAGGACTCGCCGGGTGACGAGAAATCTTGTTCCCTACGCAGGCGCTAACCTGATCAGGTTCAACGGGATCCGGTTTAACCGATCTCAGCCTCACAGCAAGGCACCCCGACAAGAACGGCATCAGTCTATGCCGCGTCGAGGCTGTAAAGCCAGCGCAATTGCGTGGGCATCGATAAATGGCTGAAATGGCCGATTGTTGCGGTCTGCGTCTGGCTCTACACTCGCTATCCCGGTTTTTTCCATCGAACCGTGACAATTTTCTTCATGAACAGGGAACGCCTCATGTTGCGCAAACTTTCGTTGGTCGTGGCTGTTTCATTTGCGTCCAACGGACTGACCTGGGCAGCCGATATGCCGCTGCCGACCAAGACGGGTCTGGTGAACGTCTACGAGCAGGCGGTGGACAACAACGCCGATCTGGCCGCTGCACGCGCCGATTACGCTGCGCGCAAGGAAGCCGTGCCTCAGGCGCGTGCCGGTCTGCTGCCCAATCTTTCCGGCAGCGCTCAGGCCAACAACACACGCACCAGCATCGATCAGCCCAGCAGGATCGCAACCCGTAGCGGTACGGTCTATCAGGCGACCCTGAGCCAGCCGATCTTTCGTGCCGACCGCTGGTTCCAGCTCCAGGCCGCCGAAGCGGTCAACGAACAGGCCGCGCTCGAGCTGTCGGCCACTGAACAGAACCTGATTCTGCAATCGGCGCAGAGCTACTTCAGTGTGCTGCGTGCACAGGACAGTCTGGCAGCGACCAAGGCCGAGGAATCGGCATTCAGGCGCCAGCTGGATCAGGCCAGGGAGCGCTTCGATGTCGGCCTGTCGGACAAGACCGACGTGCTGCAGGCGCAGGCCAGCTATGACACCTCGCGCGCCAGCCGCATTCTCGCCCAGCGTCAGGTAGACGATGCGTTTCAGGCGCTGGTAACCCTGACAAATCGCGAATACAACTCCATCGAAGGCATCGTCCACACCCTGCCGGTGCTGGCGCCGACGCCCAACGATGCCAAGGCCTGGGTCGACACCGCAGCCCAGCAGAACCTCAACCTGCTGGCCAGCAACTACGCAGTCAACGCCGCCGAAGAAACCCTGCGTCAACGCAAGGCCGGCCATGCGCCGACGCTGGATGCCGTCGCAACCTATCAACGTGGCGACAACGATGCGCTGGGGTTCAACAACCCCAACTACACCGGGCAGAACTACGGCGGTGATGTAGAGCAACGCACGATTGGCGTTCAGCTGAATATCCCGATCTACAGTGGCGGGCTGGTCAATTCGCAGGTGCGCGAAGCCTATTCAAGGCTGAGCCAGAGTGAACAGCGCCGCGAAGGCCTGCGTCGTCAGGTGGTGGAAAACACCCGTAACCTCCACCGTGCGGTGAACACCGACGTGGAGCAGGTTCAGGCGCGCAAGCAGTCGATCATCTCCAACCAGAGCGCACTGGAAGCCACGGAAATCGGTTATCAGGTGGGGACGCGCAACATCGTCGACGTGCTGGATGCGCAGCGTCAGCTGTACGCGTCGGTGCGCGACTACAACAACACGCGCTATGACTACATTCTCGACAACCTGCGCCTGAAACAGGCCGCTGGCACGCTGAATCCGGGCGACCTGCAGGACCTGTCGCGCTATCTGAAATCCGACTACAACCCGGACAAGGATTTCCTGCCACCGGATCTGGCAGCGGCGGCCCGCAAGAACTTCGAAAGACCGGCCCAGCGCTGAGGGCGGCAGCCTCGGCACTGATCGTGCCCACAGATCCGCGTCACACTCAAGAGCGGACGGGGCGCGTCCTGAGAGGCGTTACCACGCAGAGCGTGGGAACGATCCCATACCGCATTCCTTCAGGTCGATTTGTGTATAACGCCGAGCGCAGAGCGTGGGCATGCAGCCTGGACGCTCTGCGTCACATTCTCTGCATCAACCGCCCGATTCCATCCAGCAAACGCTGCAGTGCGCCCTGATTGGCCTTCATCACACCCAGACCCGCTTCAGCCATGGTGGCTGCCAGCTTCGGCTGATCGAACAGGCGCTGCACGGCGACCGCCAGTGCGGCTGAATCGCTCACCTCTTCCAGCGCTCCGGCAGTGCGTAGCATGGCGGCGATTTCGAGGAAGTTGAACAGGTGCGGGCCGCTCAGCACCGGCTTGGCCAATGCCGCAGGTTCCAGCAGGTTATGGCCGCCATTGGGCACCAGACTGCCGCCGACGAACGCGTTGTCCGCCAGCGCATACAGAAACAGCAGCTCGCCCATGGTGTCGCCCAAAAGTACCGACACGTCGGGGGTGACAACCTGAGCAGTGGAACGCCGAACGGTGCTGAAACCCTGCTGCTGACACAACCCATGCACGCTGTCGAAACGCTCGGGATGGCGCGGCACCAGAATCAGCAAGGCATCGGGATGGCTCGACAGCAGCGTGCGATGCGCCGCCAGCACGCTTTCGTCCTCGCCCGCATGAGTGCTCGCCGCGATCCACACCGGGCGTTGCGTGGCCTGCCACTCTTCCCGCAGCTTGGAAGCGCGCTCCAGCAATGCGGGGTCGATGCTCAGGTCGAACTTGATCGAGCCGGTCACCGTCACGCACTCAGGCCGCGCGCCCAGATCACGGAAACGCTGGGCCTCGACTTCGGTCTGCACAGCGAACCATGCCATCTCGGCGAGCATCGGCCTTGTCAGTTTCGCAAAACGGCCATAACCCCGCGCCGAACGCTCCGACAGCCGAGCGTTGGCCAACACCACCGCAATGCCGCGCTTGCTGCATTGATGAATATGATTGGGCCACAGCTCGGTTTCCATGATGATGCCCAGGCGCGGCTGCACATGATCGAGAAAACGCCCGGCCGCCCACGGCAGGTCATAAGGCAGGTAACAATGTTGAATGCGCGGCTCGTCGGCGAACATCGCCTTGATTCGCTCCGAACCTGTGGGCGTCATGCAAGTCACAGTGATCGGCAGTTCGGGATACTGCGCCAGCAAGGCGCGGATCATGGGCGCGGCAGCAATGCTTTCGCCGACCGACACCGCATGCACCCAGAGACCGCCACGCTGCATCGGCGGCAGGCCCATGGCGAAGCGCTCGCCGATGCGCTGGCGATACGCAGGCGCCTTGCGAGCGCGCAACCACAACCGCAGGGCAACCAGCGGCAGGCCCAGATGAAACAGGAAGGTGTAGAGGGTTCTATTCATGGGCGCGGAGTTTATCAGCCCGCCTGCGCAATGCCACAACGACATGAAGACGCAGACACGATGGCGGGCGGCGTGTGAATCATCAGGTCGGTCACCACCATCCTTTAGAATGCGCTGTCTCATACAAGGAAAAAATCATGAATCCGTATTACCTGCTGGGCATCGCAATCTGCGCCGAAGTCATCGCCACCACCTCGATGAAAGCGGTGAAAGGCTTCAACACACCGCTGCCCCTGCTGCTGGTCATTGGCGGCTATGCGATTGCGTTCTGGATGCTGATTCTGGTGATGCGCACCATTCCCGTCGGCATCACCTATGCCATCTGGTCGGGCATGGGCATTGTCATGGTGAGTATCGCGGCATTCCTCGTCTACGGTCAGAAGCTCGACCTGCCCGCTCTGCTGGGCATGGGAATGATCGTGGCGGGTGTCGTGGTCATTCAGGTGTTCTCGAAAACCGCCGGGCATTGAAAGTCCGTTCCCTTATAATGGCCGCAATCTTTACTCACTGAGGTGCCCATGCCATCTGTTATTTCCACTGACGTCCTGATTGTCGGGGCTGGCGTTGCCGGCCTCTGGCTCAATGCCCGGTTGCGTCGTCAAGGGTTCTCGACAGTGCTGGTAGAAAGCGCAAGCCTGGGTGGCGGACAGAGCCTGAAGTCTCAGGGAATCATCCACGGCGGCGCCAAGTACGCGCTGCACGGCGCCCTGTCGGGAGCCTCGGAAGCCATTGCCGACATGCCGCGTCGCTGGCGTGAAGCCCTCGACGGCAAGGGCGAGCTGGACCTCTCGGGCGTGCGCCTGCTATCCGACGCCCATTACCTCTGGTCGCCGGGCACGATCGCGGGCAACCTGACCAGCTTCTTCGCCAGCAAGGCCGTGCGTGGGCGCGTGGATCAGGTCAAGGGCGAGCAATTGCCGCCCGCACTGCAGCATCCGAAATTCAAGGGCAAGGTCTATCGGCTGGCAGAGCTGGTGGTCGATGTGCCGAGCCTGATCAATCGTCTCGCAGAACTGGCCGGTGACTCGCTGCTCGCCGGAAAACAGATTGAGCCGCTGTACGAAGGCGACGAACTGATTGGCCTGCGGGTCGATGGCACGGATATACATGCCCAGCGCATCGTACTCAGCGCAGGCGGCGGCAATGCCGATCTGCTGAAGGCGGTCGGTATCTCGCAACCCCAGATGCAGCGTCGTCCGCTGCACATGGTGCTGGTCAAAGGGCCGACCCTCAAACCGCTGTATGCCCACTGCCTGGGTGGCGGCACCAAACCGCGCATCACCGTGACCACGCACCCGGCGGCCGACGGCCAGTGGGTGTGGTACCTGGGCGGCGATCTGGCCGAGGCTGATGGCGTCGCCCGCGAGCCCGAGGCGCAGATCGCCGTGGCCCGCAAGGAGCTCGAAGCGCTGCTGCCCTGGGTCGACCTGAGCCAGGCGCAGTGGGCGACCTTGCGCGTTGACCGTGCGGAACCTGCACAATCGGGTCTGGTGCGTCCCGACAACGCCTTTCTGGACAGTCAGAAACGTTTGATGGTGGGCTGGCCGACCAAGCTTGCGCTGGCGCCGGACTTCGCCGACCGCGTATTGTCAGTCCTGTCCAGGGAAGGCATCCACCCGACGCCGCAACCGGCGCTGGCGAATGTGCCGAAGCCACCCATTGCCGTTCCTGTCTGGGATCAACTGCTGCCATGAGCCTGAAAACCCTGCACGACCTGCATCGCCCGTTCGGCAGCACCGGCCTGAGCGTCTCGCCGCTGGGTCTGGGCACCGTGAAGCTGGGACGCGATCAAGGCGTGAAATACCCCAGCGGCTTCAAGATCCCGGATGACCAGCAGGCCGCGATGCTGCTCAGGATGGCCCGCGACATGGGGATCAACCTGATCGACACCGCGCCCGCCTATGGCACCAGCGAGGAACGCCTTGGCCCGCTGCTGCGCGGCCAGCGTCAGGACTGGGTCATCGTCAGCAAGGTAGGCGAAGAGTTCGTGGACGGACAGTCGAGCCACGATTTCAGCGCCGAGCACACCCGTCTGTCAGTCGAGCGCAGCTTGAAACGCCTTGAAACCGACTTTCTTGATCTGGTACTCGTCCACTCGGACGGCAGCGATCTGGCGATTCTCAACGAAACGGCGGTGTACGAAACCCTTGCGGCGCTCAAAAGCGAGGGCAAAATCCGTGGCTTCGGCTTTTCCGGCAAGACTGTCGAAGGCGGCCTGCTTGCCCTGCGCGACGGGGACTGCGCGATGGTCACCTATAATCTCAATGAACAGGGTGAGAAACCGGTTCTGGATTACGCGGCTGCCCACGGCAAAGGCATTCTGGTCAAGAAGGCGTTGGCCAGCGGCCATGTGTGCCTGACGCCCGGGACAGACCCGGTCCAGGCCAGCTTCCAGTTACTGTTTGAACATCCGGGCGTCGCCAGTGCTATTGTCGGGACCATCAACCCCATGCACCTGGCACACAACGTTGCCACCGCTGCTGCCGTGATTTGCCGTCAAGCCTGATTTGGGCGGCCGACCCCAACGCAAGAAGGAGCCGATATGCCGCGAACATTGATTCGGAAGAATCCCAGCAACTTCAAGACCCTGCCGCTGTTCGTCGAAGCCACTCCTGAAAGCCTGAGTTATCAGAGTGTCGGCATGCCGATGAACTTCACGCAGACCTTGCAGCGACGCCGCAAGGTCGAGGTGCCGGACCCTGAGCGATTCGCCACCGAGCTGGCCAATCTCGGGGTGTCGATCCGCCTGACCATCAGTTGGCAGAACCGGGATTACTGGGTGCTGGTCCGGCAACGCCGTCAGGACCGTGGCGACGTGGTGCTCAAGCTGATTTCAGGCTATGTCCCGGCGCACGAGCTGACGCTGCCGCTGCACACCGCCATTCAGGAAGTCGCTGAAGAGTGCCTGATCGAAACGCCGCAGGGCTGGCTGAGCGGAATGTTCAAGGACACATGGCTGCCCGCTCCCTACGCAGCGGCGTTGCATTACCGGGAGGCGATGCCCTTCACCCTCAGCCCGCTCTCGGGTGCTGCCAGACCGGTACGGGCTGGCAACCTGACGCTGCTGGAACGCCCCCGCGCCTATGTCCACCTGCCCACTGCGTCGCTGCAGCTGATCTATGACATGCGTCTGGAAATCCCCAAGGAAGCCCGCCCGATCAGCCTGTTCCACGTCGATGAGGTGCTGGAAAACGATCAATTGGTCGCCCGCCTCAACCGAAGCAAGCCCGACCTCTACCTGATGCCGCTGGAAAACGGCTCGCCACTGCCAGAGCTGTACACGCTCAAGCGTGACAAGCTGACCCCAGCGGGCACGCGTGGTCTGTACCTGGCAGAGAGCTTTGCGGCACAGGATGGCTGGGTGGTGCGTGAGGAAAGGATTCGCTGGAAAGACTGGCTGCGCCAGCAAGGCATGACACCACCGCCAAAGAAGACGGGGCTGAAGCGTTTGACCAGCAAAGCCAGAGAGCTTCTGGGACTGGCACGCGGCAGCTTGAGCAAATAACCGGTTTGCCCGGAACGCTCCGGGCAAACCTGATCCACTCACTGTCCGCGAATTTTCTCGACGATGGCCGTGGTCGAGCTGTTTTCAACCAGCCCCAACACCTTCACTTCGCCGCCGTAGGCCTGCACGATATCGGCACCAACCACCTGATCGATCCCATAGTCGCCGCCCTTGACCAGCACATCGGGCTTGACGTGGGTCAGCAGGTTTTCAGGTGTGCCTTCGGGGAAACTGATCACCCAGTCCACAGCGCCCAGACCGGCCAGAACGGCCATGCGGCGATCCACGCTGTTGATCGGACGACCAGGGCCTTTGAGACGGCTCACGGAGGCATCGTCGTTGACCGCCACGATCAGACGATCACCTTGCGCGCGCGCCTGCTCCAGGTAGGTCACGTGCCCGGCATGCAGGATGTCGAAGCAGCCGTTGGTGAAAACGATCTTTTCCTTGTGTGCCCGCGCGTCATCGACGGCGAGCAGCAACTGCTCCAGCCCCAGAACACCACGCTCCGAGCCCTCTTCGCGCTGAATCGCACGACGCAGTTCAGGCGCGCTGATGGCCGCCGTACCCAGCTTGCCGACCACGATACCTGCCGCCAGATTGGCCAGCGCAACCGCATGTGGCAGTTCTTCACCAGCCGCAATCGCCGCCGCCAGCGTGGAAATGACCGTATCACCGGCACCGGTGACGTCAAAGACTTCACGCGCACGCGCTGGCAAGTGCAGCGCCTGTTGATCGGGGCGCAGCAAGGTCATGCCGTGCTCGCCACGGGTCACCAGCAACGCGCCCAGATCCAGCTCGCTCATCAGCTGCGCGCCCTTGGCAACCAGCTCGGCTTCGTCGACGCAATGGCCGACGATGGCTTCAAATTCGCTGAGATTCGGCGTGATCAGGCTCGCGCCACGGTAGATCGCGAAGTCCTTGCCCTTGGGATCGGCCAACACCGGAATGCCGCGCTCGCGGGCCGCCCGGATCAGTGTCTGATGGTTTTTCAACGCACCTTTGCCGTAATCCGACAGCACCAGCACCTTGACGCCATCCAGCAGGTTTTCGACTTCTGCGCTCAGGGCCTGTGCATCGGTGGCGAAGGGTTCTTCGAAGTCGATACGCAGCAGTTGCTGGTGCCGGCTCATCACCCGCAGTTTGACGATGGTCGGCTGGTCGGCGATGCGCTGGAAACGAGCCAGAACACCGGCTGCCTTGAGGCTGTTGCTCAGACTTTCTGCCGCTTCGTCTTCACCGGTGACGCCCACCAGCGAAGCTGGCGCGCCCAGTGCAGCGATGTTCAATGCCACGTTGGCGGCGCCGCCCGGACGGTCCTCGATCTGGTCGACCTTGACGACGGGCACTGGCGCTTCGGGGGAAATACGCGAGGTACCACCATGCCAGTATCTGTCGAGCATGACATCGCCAACCACCAGGACAGGGGCCTGATCAAAGCGCGGCATGGATAACTTCATCGAACAACCCGTACTAGAAAAATGGACAGGGGCGGAATCTTAGCACAGGGGGTTTGAACAGACAGGCTGTTCATAACCGGATTCCTGACGCTGACAAAAGACGATTCCAGCGGGAGAAAAGATGCGTGTAGTGATGCGGTGAAAAGCCGCTGCGCCGTGTTTGAAACACAGCGCAGCCAGGCTTGATCAGATCGCACCGACAGGCGCTGGCTCGTCCAGGCCCATAGCATGCAGGCGGGCGTAATAGCCGTTCTTTGCCAGCAGTTCGGCGTGGGTGCCGCGCTCGACAATCTGACCGGCATCCATGACCAGAATCAGGTCGGCTTTCTCGATGGTGGAAAGACGGTGCGCGATCACCAGCGTGGTGCGTCCTTTCATGACCTGATCCAGCGCGGCCTGAATGTGACGCTCCGACTCGGTATCCAGCGCAGAGGTCGCTTCATCGAGGATCAGCACCGGCGCGTTTTTGAGCAGCGCACGGGCAATCGCCAGACGTTGGCGTTGGCCACCGGACAGCAGCACGCCGTTCTCGCCCACCGGGGTGTCAAAACCTTGCGGCAGCTGGTCGATGAATTCCTTGGCGTAGGCGTCAGCGGCGGCCGCCTCGATGTCGGCACGCGGCGCACCCGCCAGATCACCGTAGGCGATGTTGTTGGCGATGGTGTCGTTGAACAGTGTGACGTTCTGGTTCACCTGCGCGATGTGGGTACGCAGGTTGCGCAGGCGATAATCGTTGATCTCGACATCATCCAGCAGGATATGACCCAGTTCGTGGGTATAGAACCGCGGAATCAGATTGGCCAGAGTCGACTTGCCGCTGCCCGAACGTCCTACCAGCGCAATCATCTGCCCCGGCGCTGCCGAGAAACTGATGTCGTTGAGGACCTGACGCTCGGTCTCGGGATAGAAGAAGCTGAGGTTCTTCACTTCCAGGCGACCCGAAACACGCTCGCGCTCGAGGGTGCCGGTGTCGATTTCCTGCTGCACATCCAGTTGTTCGAAGATGCTCTCGGCACCGGCAACACCCTTCTGGATGGTAGAACTGACTTCCGACAGCTGACGAATCGGCTTGGGCAGCAGGCCTGCGGCTGTGATGTATGCCACCAGATCGCCCGCCGTCGCATCGCCACGCAGGAACAGCACCAGGAACATCAGCACCGCCATGGCGGTATAGATGACCAGTTGCAGCATCGGCGTATAGATCGCGCCGGTCTTGGTCATGCGCAACTGCTTTTTGGTATTGCTGTTGCTGGCACGCGCGAAACGATCCTGCTCGTAGGTTTCGCCGCCGAAGCTGCGCACCACGCGATAACCCTGAATGGTTTCGGACGCAACGTGGGTCACGTCGCCCATCGCCACCTGGATCTTCTTGCTCTGCTTGCGGAATTTCTTGCTGGCGGTGCCGACCATGATGGCGATCACCGGCAGGATGGCGAGCATGACCAGCGTCAGCTGCCAGTTCATCCACAACAGATAGATGAACAGGAACACAACGGTCAGGCCTTCACGGATCACCACCTTGATGGCATCCGTGGCGGCACCCGTCACCATGGTGACGTTGAAGGTGATGCGTGAAATCAGATGGCCCGAATTGGTGGTGTCGAAGTAGCGATTGGGCAGTACCAGCAGCTTGTTGAACAGTTCGACGCGCAGGTCATGCACCAGCCCCAGCGATACCTTGGCCAGGAAGTAGTTGCCGAGAAACGAACCCAGACCCTGCCAGGCGGCGATCAGCACGATCAGCAGCGGCACGGCCTGCAGCAATTGCAGGTCCCTGAGGTAGGGAACATTGGGGAACAGCACCGCTTCCGGATTGCTCAGCCCATCGACGAAATATTTCAGGATGCCCGCCAGCATCGGCTGAGTGGATGCAAAGATCACGAAACCGAGGATGCTGAGCAGGAAAATGCCCACATACGGACGCACATAGGACAACAGGCGGAAGTAGATTTTCACGCTGGAAGTGGCGGACGATTCGGAGGTTGTCATGAGTATCCGTCGTGTTAAAAAGAAGCGGAATTGTATCACAAGCCGTTTTCGCAACAGCCTGCTGCGGTAACATAGGCGGCCCGTACAGCCCTTGGGGCGCAGAATCCGGAGTATCGATGCAAGCGCTCGACCACGCCCACTACCTTGCCCTGGTTCAAGGTGCCGAAGTGCTTGAAGCCGACGGCACGGGCGATAAAGTACTACGTCTGAATGACGGTTCAATGTTGAAACTGTTTCGACGCAAGCGGCTGATCAGTTCCGCCGCCTGGTATCCCTATGCCAAACGCTTCGCTGACAACTGCCTGACCCTGGCCAAACGCGCCATCCCCTGCCCGCATGTTCGCACTGTCTACAGAATCGCCGACATCGCCCGCGACGCGGTGCATTACGATCCGCTGGCCGGTCACACCCTGCGTCAACTGCTGGGCAAGGCTGCCAGCGATGATGACCTGCGCATGCAACTGGGGCGCTTCATCGCCAACCTGCATGAAAAAGGCATCTATTTTCGCTCAGCGCATCTGGGCAATGTGATTCTTACCCCGGAAGGCACGCTGGGCCTCATCGACATTGCCGACCTGAAAACCTACCGTCGCCCGCTGCGCAAAAATCTGCGGCTGCGCAACTTCAAGCACATGCTGCGCTATCTGGAAGACCGGCAATGGCTGCTGGGCGACGCCAACCCGGCCTTCCTCAATGGCTACCTGAGCGGTCAGAGCGTCTGCACCGCAGCGGAACTGACCCAGGCCATGAACTGAAAAAATGGCCGCTTGCAGGCGGCCATTTCAGCGCTCGGCACTCAGTGCCTTAGCCGATGTTCCTGAACTACCCTTCCCAGCACCATCGCCGCAGGCAGCAGCACCAGCACCCAAAGCTCATCCGGGTTGCCGACCAGCTTCGCGCCGTCGAAATTGAGCATCACCAGTGCGCACGCCAGGTAAAGCCCCCACGCGTCGCGCAGGCGCAATGCGTGCCACAGCGTCATGGCCATCACGATCAGGAATAGCACCAGCGACACCGCGCCGGTGTACAACCCCATCGAGACGTAGATGTTGTGCGGATGCTGAATCGCCATACCGCCTGTCAGCGTCTTGGTGGTGTAGAAATCAACGCCGCAGCCCAGCATCCATCCGCAATTACGCCATTCGCCGGTCATGATTTCGAACAGCTCGATGCGGTAGGAGTCGCCGCGCACCATCAGCAGTTTGATCCACTCCTCATCCCTGACCACCCAGAACAAGGCCGCGCAGATGAGTGCCAGCACCAGCAAAGTGATGAGACTGCGCTTCGGAAAGCGATACACCGAATACAGCGTACAAGCCGCAATAAGGAACGCCGCACCCACCAGCGCGGTGCGGGTCTGCACGATGAAGGCAGCAACGACCAGGGTCAGCACAATACCCGCAACGGCTTCGATCCAGCGCTGCTCCTTCAGCCAGACCGGCAACGCCAGGGCCAGGCAGCAGACCAGCCAGGCACTGGCGTAAATCACGTTAGCCATGCGCGCAGGCAATATCTCGACACGCTTGCCGAACGCGAACTGCCCGGTCATCCAGCTGTAAATGCTGGCCACCAGAATGTAAGCGCAAATGGCCCAGAAAAAGCTGCGTACGAACTGGCCTTGCTGGAAGAATCGATTGTCCGTCAAACCGGCCACAACAAAGACGAACAGGCTGACGTACGCCACATGTTTATAGAACTGGAAATCCTGTCCGTAGAAGGCAGGCACCAGAAACCAGGCCATGAACACTGCCCAGGCCACCCCCAGCGGCTGCGCAAACACGCTGGCGCCACGGTATTTGATCAGGAAAAACAGACCCGGCAATGCGGTCAGGGCGTAGAACAGATTATTGGTCGTCTTGGCTGAAGAGTTCAGGATGAAACTCAGCAGAAAGACGATCAGCGCAGCACCAAAATAGATTTGTGCCTTGCTTGAAGGCATACCAGCTCGGTCAACTGACATTATTAAGCAACCAACCTGCTACCAGTCCAATGACTACCGCGACAATCAATTTGACGCGATCACGACGTTTGCGACGCTTTTTGTCGAGGCGCTCCTGCGGCAGCACCACATGCTCACCAAAGCCGGTGTGCAGTACAGCATCGTTTTCCAGAATCAGAGCGTATCGGTTTTCCGACGCGAACAACTGTGAAAGTTTCTTCTCTCCACCATGGCCCGCATACGGCGCGTGCTGCTTGTAATCGGCCAGACGGCGCAACCCCGGATTGAACGAAAAACCTTGCCACTCGGGCTTGTGCGAACCCAGCTTGTAGAAAGGAATGCCCTGAACCACTTCGCGCTCGTTCAAATAGATGTAAGGGCTGTGAATCTGCAGATCATGATTGAAGCTGCGCAGCCACACCTGCAGCGCCTGCGGATCGTTCTCCAGCAGGATCATCGACTCTTCGATGAAGTGCGGGCGGTAGAAATCCCAGTCATCTTCGCAATGAAACACCCAGGACGTCTCGATCAGCGCATAAGCGGCGTCCACCGAGCGCATCTGTCCCAGCTTGGGATTGTTGATGAGGAAGCGGGTGTGTGCGCGCCAGTGCTCAGGAATACAGGCCTCGACCTGAACGTCTCCTGAATCTTCAGTGATCAGCACATGGCGGATGGCGGCGGTGTTGAAACGATCAAAGGTTTCCAGGGTGCGTTTCAACAGGTCGAATCGCCCGCAACTGGTCACCACCAGCGTGATGTCGCTATTTTCGCTGAATACCATCATCTGTTCCCAATCATTGAAAGTTCAAGAAGCATTACCATGCCCAACGCGAGCGCAGACGGTCGACCCAGCTCGCAGCCGGCATCGGCCGCAGCGGTGGACGCATGTGTTCGACAATGGCTTTGCCCAAAGCGTGGAACGTATAGCGCTCCTCGACGAGCGCCTGCCCGTTACGGGATATTTCATCGGCCAGTGCCGGGGCCGCGCGCAGTTGCGCCAGCTTTTCACGAAGCTGGGGAATATCGCGGTACAGCACGATGTTGTGCATATCCACGAAGCCCAGCGCGCGATTCTCTTCAGCGCCCTGATCGAAGGCAAGCAGCACGCAGCCGCAGGCCATGGCTTCGAAGTTCTTGATCATGTATTCGCCCATGCCGACATCGGCACTGACGAAAAAGCGGATGCGGTTCAGCGTGTCGCAGTATTCCTCGCCCGACTTGGTCCGCGTGACCAGCAGATTCTCATGCTGCCCCAACTCGTCGAGCAGCGCCTTGCGGCCGCTGTAGGCGACGCTGTTGGTGCTGCCGACGAACGCCAACTCGATGTCACGCTCGCGGTTCTGCGCCTGCAACAGCGTCTGATCGTAGCCCTTGGGCACGAACACCGCGTCGAAGCCTTCCTCACGCAGCCGCTCGCTGACCATGAAGCCCGAGCACAGCACCCGGACCCAGGGCAGCTTGCGATAGTGCGCGCT
The DNA here is from genome assembly GCF_030209155.1 of Pseudomonas sp. fls2-241-TYG-175. NCBI lineage: Bacteria > Pseudomonadati > Pseudomonadota > Gammaproteobacteria > Pseudomonadales > Pseudomonadaceae > Pseudomonas > Pseudomonas sp. fls2-241-TYG-175. Next base: position 80,987 of record NZ_JARVSO010000003.1, read on the forward strand.
GAACTTGCCGGTGTACTTGCAGGCAATGTAGTTCTGGTAGGCGTCGTGCTCAAGAATGACCAGATTCGGAATCGTACGGATGAAGGCCACCTGACGCACTTCCTGCTTGAAGCGCAGAAAGAACACGATCCGGTCGTAGCGGCTCACATCGATTTCACGCCGGAAATAGCTGCGCAGGTTGCGCTGGTCATTGGAATCCAGCCAGCGCACGTCGCAGTCGCAGCTCGACGCGATGCCGTCGTAAAGACGATCCAGAATCGCACGCTGCTCTTTCTGAACCAGAAGTAGGACTTTCATTGTTTTCCTTGCAGTACTGCGCCTGCTGAATCAGAAATCACGGCTGCGCCAGAACAACTCGTGTCGTCGCACAGCCTTTCGGAAAAATTCGTTCTCGCCTTCTGCAGGCCAGCGGCGCCCAGCGAGCACCTGCTGCAGCCAGCGGCGCACTCGACGTTTGCCCGGCATCGGTGGTTGCAGGTCATGCATCATGCCCAGCGCCATGGCTTTGTCGCGCTGTGTCGGCACCGACAGCTCAAGGCTGTAGGGCTCAAGCTTCAAATCGGCATCGAAAACCGGCGGCAGGCTGATGCCGGTGTACGCATCGCCCATGGGCCAGCGGTCGTTGTCATGCAAGTGATTGGCATACCCCAGGATGACCTCCGGCTGCCATTCAAGCCCGGCCAGCGCCTCACGCACAGCGGCCTGCGCACAGATGTGGTCAGGATGCGGGTCGATGGCGGGGTGCGGCATGACGATGACCTGCGGCCTGGCCTTGAGGATCAGCGCGCGCAGATCGGCCAGCAGGTTATTCCAGGTCGGCTGGCCATCGTCGCCCGGCAGCGGCAAGGTGTTGAACTGGCGAAACAGACGCGTATCGAGCAGATCCGCTTCGCGAGAGCAGACCGGCGTATCCGGTGCGGCCTGCATGGCAGGCAGTTGCAGGCAGAAATAGCCCAGTTGCACACACTGTGCCTCCGCGACACCGCCCCAGCGCGCCACGGCAATGCTGTCCCAGGCACGCAGCCGCCCCTTCATGCGCGCCGCCTCGGCCTTGTCCAGGCCCATCTGCCGATAGTGATCGGCTTCGATTTCACCGGCGGTCAGGGTCACGATCCACGCATCACTGGCCTGGCTGTACAGACCAAAAGCGGCCAACTCGGCGTCATCAGCGTGCGGCGCGATCACCATTACCCGCTGCTGGCGTGCATCAGGTTGACGAAACACCCACAAACGCGGCTGTCCGCTCAGTCGGCAAAAACGTCCGCGCAGGGTTAACGCGCCTGCCGCCAACGGTTCACCGAGCCCGGTCAGGTTCAGATAGCGCACGGCGTCGACACCGCGCTCGAAGGCTTGCCGATCGACGAGACCTGAACCTTGCAACTCGACGACAGGGTCCAGAAAACGTCCCAGCCAGTTACTTTTGATGTTCAGGGCCAGTACCAGCGTTTCGCCGCCAGTCAGCCTCAGAGGTTCGGCGAACGTGAGTCGGCCATTCTCCAGACGCACACCCGAGACTTCGTTTTCGGCGGCGAAGTTGTACTGATAGTCATCGGCAGGCGAATAGAACAGGTGATCGGCGAACCAGGCCTCGTGAGCGATCCATGCGCTGATCGCCAGCACCGGTATCAACCACCACGCTACCGCCACGCCGAGGGCAATCAACAGTAACAGGCCACCCAGCAACGCCAGCCGCTTGTTACGGCGATGGCGTTTGAGCAACTCCTGCTTGCGGCTCAAATCTGGAACACCGGCACGGGGTTGCACCAGCGATCCTTGTATTCGCGGTCGGCGCGGCCGAACGAGAAGCGCAACGATTTGCCCAGCGCACGTGCATCTTCCCAGGCGCTCTGCGTGTTGACGAAACTGAGCACGCTGCCTGGACTGAAATCACGGGTTTCGGGGTCGACACCGCCGTTGACGTATTCGATGCTGACCCACTCGGGCGCTTCGACGCGGTACACCAGTTGAATGGCAATCGGCGCATCGTTGAGAAACACCACCGAGCCGATCAGCAGGTCGCGCAGCAGCTCGATCACTTCAGCCTTGTGCGCAGCACCGGTCGCTTCAAAGCCCCAGCGGCGCTGGAACAGCTCGCAATACATACGCGCCAGCTCTGCGCTGCTGAAATCGTTGACAGGCCGGACCGTGCCGCCCGCCTCTTCCAGCAGACGCAGCTCGCGACGCTGGTTGTAGCGAAACTTTTTGGACAGCTCTTCAGGTGTACGTGCCATGGCCAGTGACTCGGCCTGCGGCTTGAAGGTGCTGACCCGGCCTTCGTTCAACGACGAGATGTAACGCCCGCGATGACGTACCGGCACCTCGATGCCCTGCGCCACCGGCAGAATCAGCTCGGCGTTGCCCAGATCGAAAAGACCTTTCTTGCCGTGACGTTTGAGCTCGTCCTTGGACAGCGCCAGCGAGCGACCCCAAGTGGCAATCGCTGCCCTGATGTCGCCGCCCTGCTCCCAGCCCAGATAGCGCACGGGAATGTCAGCGAACACGGAAAGACGTTCGACGACCTGAGGGTGGGTGGCCACGCTACCGCCAAACCGGTGCCACGCCTGCGTATAGGCAGCGGCATCGATTTCGGTCCAGCCACGTTCACGCACGCCTTGAAATCGGTTGAGCATCAGGACTCCGCAACCAGGCGGGTGACCTGCGGCAGGCGCCAGAACACGTTGCGTACCGCGTGGTCGGAAAAGCGCTCGCGCAGACGCAGAAGCATGCGTTCGGCGCAATCCTGACGCTGATCCGCATCCAGCCCGGCCATGTGCATCAGGCCTTGAGCCAGACGCTGCTCGTCGCCCAGCGGGAACAGCAGACCGACGTCTTCGACCACTTCACGCGCACCGCCGCAGGACGTCGCAACGACCGGCACGCCTGCCACCATGGCTTCCAGCAGCACCATGCCGAACGGTTCGTGATCCGAACTCAGGGCAAAGACATCGAACGCCTTGAAATACCGACGTGCGTCCGCGACCTGGCCCATGAACATCACATTCGCGCCAATGCCCAGTTCACGGGCAAGCTCCTTGAGGGACTCTTCCAGCCGCCCCTTGCCAAGAATCACCAGCTGGCTGTTCTCGGGCAGGCTCGGCAGAGCAAGCGCGAAGCCGCGCAACAGGGTCGCCTGATCCTTGTCAGGATGCAGACGTCCGACATTGCCGACGATCCAGGCCGAAGGTGAAAGCCCCAGTTCGACGCGCGCGTCTTCGGCAGAAAACTGGCTGCCTTGCAGTTGCTCGACATCGATGCGGTTGTACAGGGTCTCGATGCGCTCTGCCGGCCATGCAGGCAGGCTTTTGCGCATGTCGTCGCGCACCGAATCCGAAACGCCCAGCAGGCTCAGGCGTTTGCGGAACAGATTGGCGAACAGCTTGCGGCTGCGGCGCTGATAATCGCCAAACGCGTGATGAACGCCGATCACCGGCAAACGTGTCGCCAAAAGCGCGATATAGACCGGTTTGAATCGATGCGCGATGCAGAAGCTGAAATGACGTGAAGCCACGATACTGCGCAATTCGCGAATGGCACCCAGCTTGAGGCCACGAATGGCCTTCGAGCTGAATTCCATGAACAGCACCTCGTCCGAACCGCAGTCGGCGACCACATCAGGGTCGGCGGCACCGGTCAGAAACACCGTGGTCACCCGATAGCCCTTGCCTGCGAACAGGCTGGCGTACTGACGCGCGCAGTCCAGAAACGGCCCGTCATAGCCGTGACAGAACTGCAGTACGTGACGTTCAGCCGAGCGTGTCATAAGCCTCGACGCCCTCTTTGACCACCAGAATGTCTTCCATGATCAGGTACTCGAGGTCGGAGCCGAAGAACATGTTCAAGGCATCGGTCGGCGAGCAGATCATCGGTTCGCCACGGCGGTTCAGCGAGGTGTTCAGCGACACGCCGTTGCCGGTCAGGTTTTCCAGCGCCTTCATCATGTCGTAGTAGCGCGGGTTGTATTCGCGCTTGAGCACCTGGGCACGGGAAGTGCCGTCTTCATGGACGACTTCCGGCACGCGGGTCTTCCACTCTTCCGCCACTTCGAAGGTGAAGGTCATGAACGGCGCCGGGTGATCGATCTTGATCATCTGTGGTGCGACGGTGTCGAGCATCGACGGGCAGAAAGGCCTCCAGCGCTCGCGGAACTTGATCTGGTGGTTGATGCGGTCGGCCACGCCGGCCACGCTCGGGCAACCGATGATCGAACGACCGCCCAGCGCACGTGGACCGAACTCCATGCGGCCCTGGAACCAGGCCACCGGGTTGCCCTTGACCATGATCTCGGCGATCCGCTCAGGGGTGTTTTCAATCTGGCGCCATACCGGTTTGCTCGGATGACGGGCACACGCGGCGATCACATCTTCGTTGCTGTAAGCGGGGCCGAGGTAGACGTGTTCCATCTTCTCGACCGGCACGCCGCGCGCGTGAGACACGTAGGCCGCCGCGCCCACCGCCGTTCCGGCATCGCCGGACGCAGGCTGAACGAACAGTTCCTTGACCTCGGGACGGGCAATGATGCGCTGGTTCAGTTTGACGTTCAGCGCACAGCCACCGGCGAACGCGATCTTGCCGGTTTCCTTGAGGATGTCACCCAGGTAGTGGTCCATCATCTGCAGCGCGAGCTTTTCGAACAGCGCCTGCATGCTGGCGGCGTAGTGGATGTACGGTTCGTCCGCCACATCGCCGACGCGCTTGGGGCCGAGCCATTCGATCAGTTTCGGCGAGAAGTAGAAGCCCTTGCCGTTCTCTTTGTAGCGACGCAGGCCGATGACGTTGGCCAGTTCGGTGTTGATGACCAGCTCGCCGTTCTCGAACGTGGCCAGACGCGAAAAGTCGTACTTGCTGGCGTCGCCGTACGGCGCCATGCCCATGACCTTGAACTCGCCGTCCAGCATCTCGAAACCGAGGAACTCGGTGATCGCGCCGTACAGGCCGCCCAGCGAATCCGGATCGAAGAATTCCTTGATCTTGTGGATCTTGCCGTTTTCGCCGTAGCCGAAGAAGGTCGTGGCGTACTCACCCTTGCCATCGATACCCATGATCGCGGTTTTCTCGGTAAAACCGGAGCAGTGGTAGGCGCTGGAAGCGTGGGCCAGGTGGTGCTCGACCGGCTCGATCTTGATCTTTTTCGGATCGAAGCCCAATTGCTCGAGGCACCAGACAATCTTGTTGCGATAGCGCTTGTAACGGCGATTGCCCATCAGCAGCGCATCGAGCGCGCGGTCCGGTGCGTACCAGTAACGCTTGGCGTAGTGCCAGCGGGCCTTGCCGAACAGGCTGATCGGCGCAAACGGAATCGCGACCACGTCGACATCGGAAGGCTTGATGCCTGCCTGTTCCAGACAGAACTTTGCCGACTCGTAGGGCATGCGGTTCTTTGCGTGCTTGTCGCGAACGAAGCGCTCTTCTTCGGCCGCTGCGATCAGCTTGCCGTCGATGTAGAGCGCCGCGGAAGGATCATGGCTAAGGGCGCCGGACAGGCCAAGGATCGTCAATGCCACTAGGGTCTAGCCTCTTTAGTCTGCGTACAGGCGCAGCGCGCCCGAGAAAATGTGTGCCCCCGCACAGCGGGCTGAGGGCAGCTAAAGGGCGGGATTATAGCGTAATGACCAAGGATTTGGCTCGGGGGCTGAGAGGGTTTAAACAAACAGATGACATCACGTCCTTCAGGACGCATCCGAAGAATCTCACCCACCCGCTGACATCCAATAACTATCTACGCTCCCGGCCCGCCGAATTCTGATTGATTGAAGGCCATGACTCACGGGCTTACCGCCCTCAATCAACCCGCGCACCTTGCGCTCGTCAGAACCGGAAAAACCATGCAAACACTGACACCCGTGTCACCCAAACCCGCCGACACCTTTATTGAAGCAACGGCGGCCCTCAAAAGACTCAATCAACTGGGCTCTCGACTGGGCGAAACGCTCAAGCTGCTGCCAACACCTGATGAAGCCTTGCTGGACGCACCCGCAGACGAGGCGTCCATTGCCAGCCTGCTCTCGCAGCTCGACGATTACTGGCATGCTGCCGTAGCGGCCGGCGATAGTCGTCACGACCAATTCCTGTCCGCCATGCAGCAGGCGCTGCGCGATGAATTCTGCGTCAAGCTGCACGAGGGTGAACTCTCGGCAGTGCATGCAGGCTGCCTACCCGTTTCAGCCTTGTCCCCCACAGAAACCAGGGCGCCCGACGCTTTCTCGCTGCATATACAGCTTGATGAAGAGATTCAGGCTGAAGTGAGCGGCGCCATGGTGCTGTCCCAGGCGCAGGGACCGACCTTGCTGGTATTGCCGGGCCTGGGCATCAAGGCGTTCGCGACCCAGGAGCAGATGCGCGAAGCGCTCACACAATGGCTCAATTCGCCCGCCCTGAAAGACGCTCTGATCCAGAACTTCGAGCAGATCCATCAGGCTCGGTCGGCACTCATCGACTCGGACCCCGACCTGTACGCCGAACCGTTCCTTGCCATCGATGTGCAGTTGCACGCCATCACCACGGAGCCTGTGGCCCACGCCTTGAAACGCCTGCAGGAAAAACAGCGCGTTGATGTGCGCTACGCCTGCACGCGATCCGGTATTGATGATCGTGAAGCGCGCCGCTTGCTGATTCAGCAGGCGATTGACCAGAAAGGCCTGTTCGGCCCGCAGGCCATGCTCGAACTGCGCGAAATGGCGCTACGCGAATCGCGCTACCAGCGCAGCCTGCCGGACTGGATCAAGCTCGCAAGCCCCAGAGACATGAGCGCCTATATCGAGCGCCTTGAGCACTACGAACAGGCTCGTGCAGCAACCCTGAGCGCGCTGGGCACGGCGGCGTCCGCAAAACAGTTTGCCAGGGCGCACTTGCAGGCACGCCTGGCGGACGATCTGGGCTACGGACTGGATCCGGCATTGATCTCGGTCAGTACGCAGCGAACGCTGCCAGTGACAGGCGAGACCTATACCGTTACGCGCTCGTGGGTGGAACTGGCGCTTTACGGCCTGCACCCCGGCGACCGCCTCCAGACATCGGCTTTTCTGAACCGAACCGCGCTCAGCCATGACGGCATGCCGCTGGCATCCGATTACCAGCACCTGGATGCCGCCTACATTGCACGCATTGTTGAAGAGCTGGACCTGCGGGTACGCTTCGGCACGCATCAGAAAGCGGCTTATCAGCACCCGCACAACCAGTCCCTGATGCGCACCCTGACTCGCACCCAGATCAATGCCCTCGCCTGCGCCGCCAAAATGCAGGGCCATATTCGCCCTGAAGATTTCGCCATCATCGAAGCCATCTCGCACGCAAAACCCGACCCGGCACTGAGCACCTGCCACATCAGGCTGAACGCGAAAAACGCCATGAGCAAACTGTTGGTGTTTCGCAAGCAAAACGCGCAAGGCGAGCTGGAACGTCTGGTCATGTTCATTCAGGACGCACCTGATCAACAGTTTTTCCGGGCATTCGACAACGAAATTCAGTTGGCCCAGGAACTGGTCAGCTGGACCGCGTCGGACGAGCACCGGGATTACCTGCTCCAGCAGACAGACGTCTCCGCACGACCGGAGCTCGAAACGCAACTGGCCGCCCTCAGACTCAAACCTCATCCCGACGAGGATTTCGTCCAGCTTATCGCGCTGCCGGACTACGACGCAGGTCTGGAGTTTTTCGCGAACGGCCACATTGAAGTCGCGCTGTCTGAACAGGACTTGCACACGCCTCGGTGGTACGTGAACGCCAGCCTCGACAAGCGTCAGGAGCTGGTTGCGCTGGAGGATGCAGCCACCGGCGCACAGCGCAATTACGAGGCGAAACCCCATACTCGCGTTCAACCGTTCGAGCAGTATGTTCACCAGCAAGCCAGCCAGCAGATCAACACGTTGCTGGGTGTGCCAGAAGGCACGGTGGATCCCGACCTTATCGTGATCACCAGTGAACGGGAAACCGTCACCTACACCCAACTGCTGCGCAATGGTTATGACGACAGCGTCAATCCGCTGCTTGCCACTGCCGACACGATGGCGACGTTCAAAGGCCCCGAGGGTGTGGACCTCAGCGTCCTGTCACCGGCCAGTGTGGCTGGCTCGGTGCGCGGAAACTGGGTGGCCGACCGCTACATCGCAGAGGTCAGGCTCACCCTGCTCAACCCGCAGGATGAAGGTTATGACTACCGCCGCAAGGCAAGCGCGCTGACGACCCAGTTGCAAATGAAAGCCGCCGCGCTGCGCAGCTATCTGAAAGGCCACATTGATGGCATTCAATACGCCTGGCTGAAAAGCTCGCTGGATCGCGCGCACTCAAGCGATGCGGCAACACGCGAGCAATACCCGCTCTACCCGTTGCAACTGCATGTCGACAAACCGTTCATTGCCTCCAACCTCAAGGTCGTGGACCAACTGGTGTTTCCCGATTCGCTGCTGACGCATACCGAGACCGTGCAAGGCTGCGTGGCGGTGCTCTCGACGCAGACCCGCCAGACCGCCCTGCTCTACACGCCTCAGGCGCCCGACGGGATCGAGTTCCGCCTGTTCAGCAGCTTCATGTCCTCGCTGGATACGCCAGGCATGATCGATTACTACAAGGACCGCTGCCGCTTCAACGCACGCCGGCTGCTGTCGTTCTTCCTGCGTGACATGCAACAGGGCGGCGCGAACAAGGCGCCTTTTCTGCCCAAGGCGTTCATCACCGACTTTGCCGATACCTGCTTCAACCAGACTGTCGAGCGACGATTGCTGGATACGGAGCAGACCACAACTGGTCGCAACGACATGCTGTCGAAGATGGCGTGGGTCAGCGTCGAGCTCATCGCGACGGCACTCACGCTGCCGTTCCCGCCTGCAAGTTTCGCAGTGGGCAGCCTGTTGTCCCTGCACGACAGCGTCCGTGCGGTGCAGGCGCTGACCGATGGCGACCATGAAACAGCTGGCGCCCATGTGATATCGGCGCTGCTCAACAGCCTGGGCGCTGCGGGCGATCTGCATTCAGGCCTCAAGGGTTTCGGCGGTATCGTGCACCAACTGGAGCGCGGCGCTCCGATGAGGTCGGTGCACTCGGTAAGTGCTGCGAACTCGATGGATTCGGTGACCTCGGCATTGCGCCCCCTGTCACGCCAGTCGTCACTGCCGCGCTATGAAGATCTATTCCCGGTCGACCTGCAGGAAAAAACCGTGTGGGTCGGCAAGAAAAACGCCAACGGCCACGCTCCGCTTTACCAGCAGGTCGATCCTTCGTCTTCGCAGGTCGGCCCCACCGGCCAGTTCATCGGCAGCAGGAGCGGCGACACGTGGCTGCCGCTGAGCTCGCCCCTGGACGCGAAACCCGACCTGTCCATCGACCTTCCACTGCACAACGTGCCGCGCATCAAGGACGGCCATGCCAAAGGCGTCTGCCTGGTGGATGGCCAATACTGTATCGGCATGTCCGGAAAGACTTACGTCGTGCAATTCGACGCCGGGCTGCGCTGTTGGCAGATCATCGACCCTGACACCCCGTTCGCGTTCTTCGGTAAACAGCCCGTGCGCCTGGACAGCCGGGGCCAATGGCAAAAAATCGACCGCCATCAGTTACGCGGTGGCGGGCTCGAGGATCAGGCTACCTGGCGGCCGCTACAGGAAGAAGGGGTTGAGTCTGGCGACGCTGTCGTCCGTTCGAGTGATTACGAAATGCCGGTGGCCATGAGGCCGGGTATTTACACCATCATGCACCGGAACATTCCAGACCCGACCAATATGGGCCTGGAGCTGTATTTCGAAAGCTATTTCGCCAGCATGCGTCAGACCCTGGCGGCGCTTCAAGACAAGCTCTATCACGACGCCAAAACCTTCTTCACAAAACCAGTCCTGCCAGCGCGCCCCACGATTCCGACGCTTGCCCCTCGCGCAGACGTCGATACGCTCGTTGAAAACATCTTCAACCACAGCAATGGCCTGGTCATGAGCGAAGCGGCCCAATCGATTGCCAGCAAGCGTCTGCTCATTCTCAACATGCCAATGCTGGCGGAACAAAAGGTTGAGGTTCTGTACATCCAGCATCTGTTCACCGACAAGCATCTCGAAAAGCTGGCCACTTATCGTCAGCTGGGTGCGAGAAGTCGATCCGGCTCTCACGAAATCAAAAGACACCTGAAGTACCTGAACAATGGCGCGCTGAACAATCACGCCTCCGAGTACGACTACTATCACCTGATCAAGGAAGCCCACAAACATGGCATAGAGGTTCGCCCGTTCAGTTCTTCGGCCAGCTACCCCCTGATCGAGAATCCGGTTGCCGCAGCGGCGGACGACCTGAGCGCTGCTCAAAAAATGAGCAACTTCTTTGGTCACACCTTGATCAGTGAAGACGTGGCCCGCCAGCCATCACGACGCTGGGTAGCCTTGCTCGACCAGAAACTGGCCACCACCCACGACAGCATTCCGGGCATCACCGAACTGCAGGGTGCAATCAGCGTTCACGTTCAGGATGTTCCCGCAGGCCGTGCGACTCGTGTACGCAAGAACAGTTTCCCGCCAGCCGCCGAATCGTCAGCCGATTTCACGGTCGAGTTTTGTAACCCGCTGGTGCCTGCGTCCGTCCCGCCACTGCAACCCGGTACCCAACTGGATGCGGTGTTGATGAACCGCATGGTCGATCGGGAAAGCATTGAGTCCGCGGAGCGCTGGGCAGGCGATTATGTCTTCCGCTGGGATACCGAAAAGGGCTGGCTGCGCGGCGACCCAGAGGGTAATCCCCGTTCGATGACAGCCATTCAACAATCTCTGGCAGACGCCACTTACGACGCCCCTGTCGAACACAGAGACGCGTTACACACACTGGCGAACTTCGAACACCGGGGTCTTGATGAGCGCTACTTTCTGTTCGATCCCGAACTGATGGACCCGAGGGAAGATTTTTTCAAGCTGCGCAAACAATTGCTGCGGGATTCGGAAGCGGTGCACACCACAGAATTGCCTGTCAGACCGCTGCTGCCTCAAGTACCGCCCGACATATCACCGGCAGACTTTCTTGAACGGCTTTATCAGCATACTTCCGGCGTGGTGGTGGGCGAATCACATGCCTCAGTCGCAAGCAAAAAGCTGATCATAGATAACCTGCCGCTGCTGGCCGAACAGAACGTCAAGACACTCTATCTGGAGCACCTGCTGAGCGACCTGAATCAAGCCGATCTGGATGATTTCCTCGACACCGGCCAGATGAGCAAGCGCCTGCTGCATGACCTTCAGGCGCTGGACAAGGGTCATCAGACAGATCCCAAGGGTATCTATACCTTCGAGAAACTGGTGATCAAGGCGCAGCAGCAAGGTATCGAGATTCGTGCCATCGATTGCCTGGCCAGCTATCACCTCAAAGGCCTGGCGAACGAAACGTCTACGACCCGCCAACAGATGATGAATTTCTTTGCTTCACGCACCGTTCGCAGGCATCAGGATGTGATGGGGTTTCACAAGTGGATTGCGCTGGTCGGCAATAGCCATTCCAACACCTTCATGGACGCAGTTCCTGGGCTGGCGGAGCTGGAAGGCGGCATCGGTTTGCGGGTCAGGGATGTCCTGCCGGGTGCGTCACGCGGCATCGTGCGCGACCCTGGCGAAGCGTTGCCCCTGGATCTCGGAAAGGCAAAGGTCCACATCCAGGGCGACTATCGGGTTGAAATCGAGATCCCAAGATCCCGCCCTGTCACGCGCCCCCGCTCCATCGAAAAGCGACTCGCCAAGCCTGGCATGTTCCTGATCGAGCAGAACGCTGATGGCTTGCAGATCATCGTGCATCGTTCACGAGACAGTCAGATCTATCGCACCCCCGTGAACACGGATGCCCAGGGCAAGCTGTCCGTTGATCGTCCGAGCTGGGTGCCGGTGCACCTGAAGAGTTACGACGACATGAACGCCCTGACCGTCGCACTCAGGGACATGAACCTCAGTCGCGTGGAATAACGCGAATCATCCGAAGGGCGGGACGACTCAGGCCGTCTCGCCCGTCGGCAAGCGCTGCTCCAGCTTCCGGTGCAGCGCACTTTGCTCCGGCCAGTTGCGCATGAAGCGTGCGCGATCACGGGCAAAAGCTGCAATAAACGACGCCTGAGAGCTGTGTTGCTGCATGGCATCCAGGTCGATCAGCGCCCAGCGGTCTTCCTGCCAGAACACGTTATGACCCTTGAAATCACCATGACTGATGCGCTCGCGAATCAATTGCGCGAACAGCGTATCGAGCGCCTGCAACTCGGCCTCGGGCACATCGCCGGTTTCAACATAGGGCGCAAAACGCTCGATGATGTCCGGACCCGGCAGGAACTCGGTAATCAGATAGGCTTTGCTGCGCATACCCAGCACGCGCTCTTCGCGCACCGCCAGAGGTTTGGGCGTCGCGATGCCCAGAAACGCCAGCCGGTTGGCTTCGCGCCATGAATGCCAGGCCCGGCTCGGGCGCCAGAAGCGCTTGAGCCAGTGGCTGAAATTCTTGATGTTGTAGCGTTTGATGACCAGTGCACGGCCGCCAACTTCGACACGCCCGACACTGGCGGCGCCGCCGGTCTTGTACAGATGCCCGTCATCGAGCAAGGCATCGGCCTGATCCAGTACCGGCAGCATTGCCGCCTCTTCTTCACGACGAATCGCCTGAAACACCGAAGCACTGTCCTTGACGCTGAACAGGCTGCAATCGCGACCGGTCTTGTCGAGAAAGTCCTTCAGACGCCAGTTGCGTATCTTGTCGATCTGCTTCTGCAGCGCTTCCATCGGCAAGCCATGCTCGGCGTTGCTCAACAGGTAATGCACCAGTAACTCTTCGGTGAACGGCTCGAAAGCCCGGGGCAACTGGGCAAAGAATACGCCGAGGTTTTCCAGCACTTTCTGACGTGACAACGGCTGTCCGGCCTGCTCGGCACGAATGCCTGCGCCGTCGATCATGTACAGCTTGCCGTCATGGCGCAGCAGGTTGTCCAGATGCAGGTCTTCCTGCCACAGGCCTTTGGCGTGCAGCAGGGCAATCGCCGAGAGCGCTTCGCCAAGCACGGTCTGTTGCTCATCGGTCAGCGGCGGTTGGTGCTGCACGGCATTCCAGGCGTCGCCCAGGCTTGGCGCGTTCTCAAGAAACTCGAACAACAGCCAGCCGCCCTCGCCTTCCTGCAGACCGTCGGCCAGCAGCAAAGGCGTCGTCACGCCCTGCTCGGCCAACAGCCGTACGCCGCTCAGTTCACGCTGAAAATGCCGGGCGGCCTTGCTGCCGACCAGCAGTTTGGCCAGCACCGTGCGACCACGCCAGACACCCGCTCCCACGTAGCGCTGACCGGGCAATACACGCAGCAGGGTCAGCAGTTGCAGTTCGGCGCTGCCTGCGGCATCGGCCAAGGTCAGGCTCATCGGCAGCTCAGGCTTGCGCCCGGCGTTCTTGAGATCGGACAAACGCATCAACGGGTCTCTTTCTGGTCACGGTGTTGAAGGTCACGCTTGTGCTGGCCTCGCTGCCCGAGGCGCGCACGCCAGGCATTGACCTGTTCGCTGTCGGGACCGGCCTGCAGGTAGGCGGCCAGCAGTTCGCGCTGATCGGCTTCTGTCCACATACGCGCACGGCGCAACAGCGGTTCCAGATCCTTGACCCGGTCACGCCGGCCAAAGATCACCGGCCGGGTCTTTTCCAGATCGATCAGTTGCGCCTGACAGCCCGCCTGATCGGTCCGCAGAAAAATATGCTTGGGATAGAAACACCCATGGATCTGCCCCGCGCCGTGCAGCGTGCGCGCCAACAGCCCACAAGCCTTGAGAATAGCTGATCGCGCGGCGCCGCCCAGTTCCGTCCAACCCTGTAGCAGTTCATCCAGATCGGTCCAGCCGTCCAGCGCGCGCGTCATCAGAATCGCCCGACGTTCGCCATCGACCCTGCTCTCGCCGTAAACCGCCGCCTGCAAGGCCGGGATACCCAGCTTCTGGTAACGGCTGATGTTACGAAACTCACGGGAAAACGACGGTTCGCCAAACGGATGATGCAACGTGTGGGTCAGGTAATTGCTCTGGCGCTTGAGGTAAAAACCCTGGCCGTCCAGATCCAGCCGGAACACGCTGCTCCAGCCGCCTCGTCCGGTATTGGGCTCATCGACTGCGTCCAGCTTCAGCTTCCACAGCGACTCGAAATCGGTCAGGCCGTGGCGCTCCAGCAGGGGCCGGTCGGCACTGGCAATAAACACGCTCATTCGCGCCCCTCGAAAAAGCTGACGACATGACGGATACGCTTTTTGTCGGAGGCGTTCAGACGCGCACGCTGACGGTATTGCAGGTAAAAGCGCAGCCGCTGGGTGGCGGACAGGTGGTACTTGGCGACCTTGTCCAGGCACGCCAGGTCCTTGGTGATCCGGTAGCGCAGCATGAAGCTCCACCAGAAGGCCCCGTTGGGGCAATCGATGAAGAACAGCCGGGCCTGATCGTCCACCAGCAGGTTGCGCCACTTCAGGTCGTTATGGGTGAAGTGATGGTCGTGCATGATCCGCGTGTAGGACGCAAGTTGACAGCTGATACCATCCACCCATTGCCTGTCGGACAACAGCGGATCCTTGCGCTGCGCCAGGGCAGACATGTCTTCGGTATTGGGCAGTTCGCGAGTGATCAACGCACCACGGTCATACGCTGCGCCGTTGCGCTCGAGCCCCCAGGCCACCACTTCAGCCGTAGGAATGCCCCACTTGGCGAAACGCTTGAGATTCTGCCACTCGGACTTGACCCGAGGCCGCCCCAGATAACGTCGCAGGCCTTTGCCAGCGCCCACGTAGCGTTTGACGTAGTAATTGACCCCGGCGCGCTGAACCCGAATCACCTCGGACAGCGGGTCACGGGTCAGGCGTTCACCCTGCAAGGCAAACACAGCGTCCAGGTCGCCGAAGTCTTCAGCCAGAAACGCGTACGCAGGCTCCAGGTTCCAACCCGCCATCAGAGCGCATCCCCGTATCGCAATTTACGCTGATAAAGCTTGTCGGCCTTTGTCTCCAGCCAGCCGAGCAGCTTCGCTTCCCTGACCAGTATTTCCCGCAACGGCTTCTGAAAGTAGCCTTTGAGAAAGCGCAGTTTGTCGCGACGCGTAAGACCGATGTCCAGCGCCGAGAAATACAGCGCCGCCAGGTCCTTGTTGCGCCAGCGCGGGGTGATCGCCCGACGGGTCTGGGCGCGGTGCAGGTCGATGACCGACAGCCTGAAGTCGTCGGCCGTGACGGGCTTGTCGGTGTGCAACAGAAAATGGCAGATGTAACAGTCGCGATGGTTGACCCCGGCGCGGTGCATCATCCCGACCAGTCGCGCGACCTCGGCGATGTACGCCCGCTTGAGGCGCGGCTCGGGCGGCTCGTTGCGCCAATTGATGCTGACGTCTTCAAGGCTGGTGGTGGGTGCCAGTTCTTCGGTGACGATGAACGAGTGCTGCGCGGCCGGATTGTTGCCGCGCTCGCCATAGGCCACGGCGGTCATGGTCGGTACGCCGACTTCATGCAGCCGCTCGATTGCGTCCCACTCCTTGCCTGCGCCCAGCACCGGCAACTTGGCGGTCACCAGGTTCTTGGCGATTTCGCCCCAGCCGATACCGCGATGGATCTTCACGAAATAGCCGCGCCCGTCGACTTCGGTGCGCAGTGTCCGGCGACCTTCGAGCTCGCGATACACCTCACCGCTCAAGGCCTCGACCTCGGCGAACGCATCGCGCCCGGCCCACAGGCTTTTGAACGGTTCAGCAAGGAACAGCTTCATCAATAGTGCTCCGCCAGAATCACATCGGCAGCGTGCTGCGGCATGCTGTAAAGGTCCGCCGTGTCAGCGAACGCCAGGCCGTTTCGGCCCCAGTTGCTGCGCGCCGTATCGTCCTTGAGCATGTCTGCCAGATAACGATTGAGCTGCGCCTGTTCGAACGGCTCATCCAGCACCAGACCGCAGTCGGCTTCGGCGATGTAATGGGCATAGCCACACACGGCGCTGACCAGAACGGGCAAACCCGCCACCAGCGCTTCAAGCAGCACGGTGCCGGTGTTCTCGTTGTAGGCCGGATGAATCAGAACGTCAGCGCCCATCAGGAAACGTGGAATGTCACTGCGACCTTTCATGAAGGTCACTTGATCGCCCAGTCCCAATGCAGCGCTTTGCAGTTGGAATACCTTGGGGTCGTCCTGGCCGATTACAAACAGCCGCGTGCGTTTCTTCAGGTCGGTCGGCAGTGCCGCCAGGGCTTTGAGGCTGCGATCTACGCCTTTCGTCTTGAAACCTGAGCCGATCTGCACCAATAACAAGTCATTTTCAGCAAGACCGAACTCCTGCCTGAAGCCTGAACGAATCTCCGGTGCTTCAGGGGGCGCCCGCCGATCCGGGGAAATGCCGGGCGGCAACAGATGGAAACGTGACAGCGGCGTGTCGTAATGCTTGATGAACAGCGGCTGCTGAACCTCGGAAATCATCAGGACCTGGGTCTTGGCGTCCCTGGCGAAAACAGCACGCTCATAGTCGGCAAAGTGGCGGTAGCGGCCCCACTTGCGATACAGCGGACTGCGCAGGTTCTGCGCCTTGTCCTCGAAGCAGCCATCTGCCGCGTAGTAAACGTCCAGACCTGGCATCTTGTTGAAGCCGATCAGGCGGTCCACCGGGCGTTTGGCCAGATCCGCCTCCATCCACGCGCTGAGCTTTTCATTGCGGCGATGGTTGAAAAAGGCTTTGACCGGCGCGACCAGCACCTCGAAGCCGGGAGGCACGTCGCCTTCCCAGATCAGGGTGTAGACGCGAATCTGATGACCGCGCTTCTGGCACTCCAGCGCGATGCGCATGAAGTCGCGCTGCAGTCCGCCGAACGGAAAGTATTTGTACAGGACGAAAGCCAGTTGCATCAGCCAGGTTCCTTTGCCAGCAACAGCGCGCCCAGTTGGCTCGCTACTCGCTCGGGATTCAGGCGAGTGAAGCACGGTGGCCACTCGCGTTTAAGGTCAAACCGGCGCTGATCGTCAGCGGTCGGCTGGTATGTGCATTTCTTTTGCAGGCACGGCGCGCAGCTTGGGTAATCGGCGGCCAGATGCACCTGCGATTTGCCATAGGCTCCAGTCAGCACCGGGTTGGTCGGTCCGAACAGCGAAACAGTCGGCACATCCAGCGCGGCGGCCAGATGACCGATACCGGTGTCCACCGCCACGCAGGCCTGCGCCTGAGCCAGCACCCGCGCCACGCCTGCAAGATTCAATTTGGGCAGCACCTGCGCCGCGTCCAGCCCGTCGGCGATACGCTCGGCACGGGCCTTTTCAGCCGGATTGCCCCACGGCAGGCGCACTTGCAGGCCTTGAGCGGCCATCCGCTCCGCCAGCTGTCGCCAGTACAGCTCCGGCCAGTGCTTGGTGTCCCAAGTGGTGCCGTGCAGAAACAGCACAAAGGGTGCCTGCGGCGCGTCATCCTGAGCGGTCGGTTTATTCAGCCCGTAGTCACCGATGCCGACCGGCACGCTGTAGCCCAGCGCCTGCGCGAACAGCTGGCGCAAACGCTCGACCGCGTGCTGTCCGCGTGCCACCGGGTAGCGCTTGTCATAGAAACGGCTGGCCAACGGCTCGCGTGCCGAGTCCCGGTCGAGACCGGCCACCGGCGCATCGATATAGCGGGTCAGCCAGGCGCTTTTGAACAGACCCTGAGCGTCGATCACCAGGTCATAACGCTGCTCGCGCAAACGGGCCTTGAAGCCACGCCACTCGCCGTTTCTGAAGGTCTGCCACAGGTTCTTGCGCCAGCGGCGGATCGCCACCGGGATCACCGCGTCGACAGCCGGATGCCAGGCCGGAATCTCGGCAAAGCCTTCCTCCACCACCCAGTCGAAGCGGATACCCGGCAGCGCACGGGCCGCGTCGGTCAGCGCGGGCAAGGCATGAATCACATCACCCAGCGAAGACGTCTTGATCAGCAATACCCGCAACGTCAGACGACCTCTACCGGAGTGCTGTCCAGGCGGCCCAGCGCCTGGATCACTGCGCCCGGCTCAAGCAGGCGCATGCAGTTGTAATGGCCGAAACGGCAAGTGCGGTCAAAGCAGGGGCTGCACTCGATGCCCAACTGGACAACCTCGACCTCGTCGGCCAGCGGCGGAGTAAACGCTGGCGATGTCGAGCCATAAACGGCCACCAGCGGACGATTCAGCGCTGCCGCAACGTGCATCAGACCCGAATCGTTGGAGACGACCGAGTCGGCACACGACAGCAGATCGATGGCTTCGGCCAGCGAGGTCTGCCCGCTCAGGTTGACGGACTCTTCACGCAGACCGGGAATCAGGTTCTCACGGATGGTCTCGCCGACCGGATGATCCTTCTGCGAGCCAAACAGCCAGACCTGCCAGCCTTCGCGGATTCGCGCATCGGCGACCTGCGCATAGTGCTCTGCGGGCCAGCGCTTGGACTCGCCGAACTCGGCACCAGGGCACAGCGCCAGCACCGGGCGGTCCAGCGTCAGCCCGAACTTGGCCAGCGCCGCATCGCGGGTTGCCGAGTCGATCTGCAGGCTGGGCTTGGGGTAAGGCCGAGGCAATTCCGCGTTCTTGTCGTAGGCCAGCGCCATGAAGCGCTCGATCATCAGCGGATAACGTTCTTTATCCAGAGTGCGTACATCGTTGAGCAGCCCGTAGCGGAACTCGCCACGCCAGCCGGTGCGCTGTTTGATGCCTGCGAAAAAAGGCACCAGCGCGGATTTCAGCGAATTGGGCAGCAGAATCGCCTGATCGTACTGACCGGCCAGGGACTTGCCGATGCGACGGCGCGTAGCCAGCTCCAGAGCGCCATGGCCGAGGGGAAAGCTGAGCGCAGCGCGCACTTCGGGCATGCGCTCCAGCAGCGGACGACTCCACTCAGGTGCCAGCACATCGATCTGGCACTCGGGATGACGCTGTTTCAGGCACTGGAACAGCGTTTGCGCCATCACCATGTCACCGACCCAGCTAGGCCCAACGATCAGAATATTCATGTTTCATCCAAAAACGACCGGAAACGATCAGGGAGGCCGATCAGACTGCGTGACGTTCCCACACAACCTGTCGCCTCCCTGTCATAGCTTTATATAGTCTTGTTGTGAACGAACGGCATGTCGTCCGTTCAGCTCAACCCCATCTGCGCCCAGATCCGCATCACTTCACGCCGTTCGCAATGAAACTGATCGCCGCTGACCACACCCGCTTGCTTCTGCAACGCCTGCCGGTGCGCCGCCGAACGGTACGCCTTGTAGGCTTCGCGCAACAGGCTGGCATCGGCATCGGGCAACAACCCGGCCTCTTCCAGCCCTTCGAGAATACGAATGTTATCGGTGTATTGCAGCAGCCCCGGATGCTCTCTGGACCACGCCAAGGCCGCGTATTGCACCATAAATTCGATATCGACGATACCTCCGGCATCCTGCTTGAGGTCGAACGGCATGGAGGACTCGAAGGCATTGGCTCCCCTGCCCGCCGCCGTCAGACGGCTGCCGAGGTTGTCACGCATCTTGGCGCGCATCTCGCTGACTTCGGCGCGCAGCTTGTCCAGATCGCGCTCGCGACCCAGCACGTCGGCGCGCACCTTCTCGACTTCGCGGCCCACATCGGGGCTGCCGGTCAATACACGGGCGCGGACCAGCGCCTGATGCTCCCAGGTCCAGGCTTCCTTGTCCTGATAACGCGAGAAAGCGCCCAGCGAACTGACCAGCAGCCCCGAGGCACCGGACGGACGCAGCCGCATGTCGACGTCATACAACTGGCCGGAGTTGGTCTGAGTGGTCAGCAGGTGAATGATCCGTTGCCCCAGCCGGGTAAAGAACTGCGCGCTGTCGATCGGTCTGGCGCCGTCGGTTTCGGTCTGCGGGTCGCCGTCATGAATGAACACCAGATCGAGATCGGACCCATGGCCCAGCTCGATGCCGCCCACCTTGCCGTACCCGACAATCACGAAACCCGGATCGCATAACGTGCCGTCAGGCCGCGACGGCGTGCCGTGTCGCGCCACGCTGTGACGCCAGGCCAGCGCCAGCACCTGTTCGAGTATCGCCTCGGCCAGCCAGGTCAGGTAGTCGCTGACCTTCATCAACGGTAGGCTGCCGGTGATTTCCGACGCCGCCACCCGCAGACTGTGGGCCAGCTTGAAGTGCCGCAGCGCTTCCATCTGCTGTTCAAGGTCATCCTCGGGAATGCGGATCAACCGTTCGCGCAGTTCGGCGGCCAGCTCAGGCGCCAGTGGCGGATTGAACAGACGGCCTTCATTGAGCAACTCATCGAGCAGCAACGGGAAGCGGGCGATCTGTTCGGCGATCCACGGACTGGCAGCGCACAGGGTCAGCAAGCGGCGCAGTGCATCGGGGTTCTCGGTGAGCAGCACCAGATAGGCCGAACGCCGGGCCACCGCTTCCACCAGCGGCAACACGCGCTCAAGCACCAGATCAGGTTTAGCATGCTCCACCGCCTGCGCCAGCAGACGTGGAATAAAGGCGTCCAGACGTTCGCGACTGAGGCGCTGCATCGAACGCAGGTGCGGACTGCCGCGCAGGTTCGCCAGATGTTTGATCGCCGTCTCGGCGTTGACGAAACCGGCCTGGGAAAGCTGGCGACTGGCGGCCTCTTCGTCCTGGGATTCTTCCCACAATGGCAGCCATTCGCCGCCGACGATGACTTCGCTGTCGTCTTCCTGCTCTTCATCAGGGTCGGAATCGGGATCGGCGATAACCTGACGGAAATGCCACGACACGCGGCCACGCCAGTACATCAGTCGTTCGTGAAAGCTCGCCCAGTCCGAAAAGCCCATCATCAGCGCGATGCGCGCCTGATCCTGCTCGTTGTCCGGCAGCATCTGGGTCTGCCGGTCGGCAATCGCCTGAATCGCATGTTCGGTGTAGCGCAGGAATTCATAACCCTCGCGCAATTCTTCGGTCACGGCGCTGGGCAGATAGCCTTGGCCTTCGAGGGTCTTCAGGACCTTGAACAACGGCCGTTGCTGAAGGCTCAGGTCGCGACCGCCGTGGATCAGTTGAAAGGCCTGGGCGATGAACTCGACTTCCCGAATGCCGCCCGCGCCGAGCTTGATGTTCTCGGCCATGCCCTTGCGCTTCACTTCCTGCTGAATGAGCTGCTTCATGGTGCGCAGCGCTTCGATGGCCGAGAAATCCAGATAACGGCGATAGACAAACGGACGCAGCATTTCCAGCAGCTCGGCGCCCGCCTTCTGATCGCCGCCCACCACACGGGCCTTGATCATCGCGTAACGCTCCCAGTCGCGGCCCTGATCCTGGTAATACTGCTCCAGCGCATTGAAGCTGAGCACCAGCGCCCCGGATGAACCGTAAGGCCGCAGGCGCATGTCGACGCGAAACACAAAGCCATCGACGGTCACCGGGTCAAGCGCCTTGATCAGCCGCTGCCCCAGACGAATGAAGAACTCCTGATTGTCGAGCGGGCGTTTTACGCCGACTGTCTCGCCGCCTTCCGGGTAGCCGAAAATCAGATCGATGTCGGACGACAAGTTCAGCTCGATCGCGCCCAGCTTGCCCATGCCCAGAATTACCATCTGCTGCGGCAGCCCCGTGCGACGCCCGGTGGGCGTACCGAACTGCTGGCAGAGACGCTCGTGCAGCCAGTGACAGGCCAGGTCGATGCAGGCATCGGCCATGTCCGACAGGTCGCGGCAGGTCTCGATCAGGCCTGCCTGACGCGTCAGGTCCCGCCAGATAATCCGCACTTGATGCCGCATGCGTTGGCGACGTAGATTACGCCCCAACTCATCGTCAGTGGTCGCGGTGCTTAATGCGTCGGCGATTTGCCCGCGCAACTCGCCTGCCGAGAAGCTACGCTCCAGTTCGCCTGAATCGGCTAGGTCCAGCAGCATGCGCGGATCCCGGCAGATCTGCTCGGTGACGAAGTCGCTGGCCGCGCAGACCCGGTCGAACGCAAGGCGACGCGACTCGGGCCAGGCGTCGAAAGAAGCCAGTGCTTCGGCAGATAAATCAGCGAGCACTGTACGAAAAGTCTGTTGTGCACGGGTAATCAGTGGCAGCAGGATGGCCGGAAAATCGGCCAGTAAAGGTAGGCTCATGGTCTATCCTTGATCGGCGTGCAACGGGCTACCTGCCATGACTGCGAGATTGACCTGCCACTGCCGCTTGTCGAACAAAGGTTATAAATTGCTGGAAAAATCGTTTTAGAAGCATAAAATTCCGACTTTTTACCGCAACACATTCGAAACACATCAACAGTAACGTTTTATCTCACAACACAACAGGAGCGATTTGGTCGCTTCTCTGTAGTTTTACTACTGGCTACGTAACTCGGAGGGCTGAAATAGTCGTCGATTTGTAGTAAAACTACACGCCGCCGGGCCAACCTCCGGTAATCCAAGAATTTATGTCGTCTGCCCACAAGGCCAGTCGCAAACTCAGGCAACCGATTCTGGAAGCCTTTCCGCCCTGGAGCAAGCCATGCAAGACCTCGATCCCGTCGAAACCCAGGAATGGCTGGACGCCCTGGAATCGGTTCTCGACAAAGAAGGCGAAGACCGTGCTCATTACCTGATGACCCGTCTGGGCGAACTCGCCACCCGCAGTGGTTCGCAGCTGCCTTACGCCATCACCACGCCTTACCGCAATACGATTCCTGTCACCCACGAAGCACGCATGCCTGGCGACCTGTTCATGGAACGCCGCATTCGCTCGCTGGTGCGCTGGAACGCGTTGGCCATGGTTGTCAAAACCAACCTGAACGACCCGGATCTGGGCGGTCACATTTCGAGCTTCGCCTCCAGTGCCACGCTGTATGACATCGGCTTCAACTACTTCTTCCAGGCCCCGACCGAAGAACACGGCGGCGACCTGATCTACTTCCAGGGTCACGCATCGCCAGGCGTCTACGCCCGTGCGTTCATGGAAGGCCGCATCACCGAAGAGCAGATGAACAATTTCCGTCAGGAAGTCGACGGCAATGGCCTGTCGTCTTATCCACACCCGTGGCTGATGAAAGATTTCTGGCAGTTCCCGACTGTATCCATGGGCCTTGGCCCGATCCAGGCGATCTACCAGGCACGCTTCATGAAGTACCTGGAACACCGCGGCTTCATCCCGGAAGGCAAGCAGAAAGTCTGGTGCTTCCTGGGCGACGGCGAGACCGACGAGCCGGAATCCCTGGGCGCCATCGCCCTGGCCGGTCGCGAGAAGCTGGACAACCTGATCTTCGTCGTGAACTGCAACCTGCAGCGTCTGGACGGTCCGGTTCGCGGCAACGCCAAGATCATCCAGGAACTGGAAGGCGTGTTCCGTGGTGCTCAGTGGAACGTCACCAAAGTCATCTGGGGCCGTTTCTGGGACCCACTGCTGGCCAAGGACGTCGACGGCATCCTGCAACGTCGCATGGACGAAGTCATCGACGGCGAATACCAGAACTACAAGGCCAAGGACGGCGCGTTCGTCCGTGAGCACTTCTTCAACTCGCCTGAACTCAAGGCGATGGTTGCCGATCTGTCCGACGACGAGATCTGGAAACTCAACCGTGGTGGTCACGACCCGTACAAGGTCTACGCGGCCTACCACGAAGCCGTCAACCACAAGGGTCAACCGACCGTGGTTCTGGCCAAGACCATCAAGGGTTATGGCACCGGCGCCGGTGAAGCGAAAAACACTGCGCACAACACCAAGAAGGTCGATGTCGACAGCCTGCGTCACTTCCGTGACCGTTTCGACATCCCGGTCAAGGACTCCGAACTCGAAGCCCTGCCGTTCTACAAGCCGGAAGAAGGCAGCGCCGAAGCCCGTTACCTGAGCGAGCGCCGTGCCGCACTGGGCGGTTTCGTGCCACAGCGTCGCGCACAGAGCTTCAACCTGCCGACGCCGCCGCTGGAAACCCTCAAGGCCATCCTTGACGGTTCGGGCGACCGCGAAATCTCCACCACCATGGCGTTCGTGCGCATCCTGACCCAACTGGTCAAGGACAAGGAAATCGGCCAGCGCATTGTGCCGATCATCCCGGACGAAGCCCGTACCTTCGGTATGGAAGGCATGTTCCGCCAGCTGGGCATCTACTCCTCCGTCGGCCAGCTTTACGAGCCAGTCGATAAAGAGCAGGTGATGTTCTACCGCGAGGACAAGAAGGGTCAGATCCTCGAGGAAGGCATTAACGAAGCGGGCGCCATGTCCTCCTTCATCGCTGCAGGTACCTCGTACAGCAGCCACAACCAGCCGATGATTCCGTTTTACATCTTCTACTCGATGTTCGGTTTCCAGCGTATCGGCGACCTGGCCTGGGCCGCTGGCGACAGCCGCACCCGTGGCTTCCTGGTCGGCGGCACCGCCGGTCGTACCACGCTGAACGGCGAAGGCCTGCAGCACGAAGACGGTCACAGCCACATCCTGGCGTCGACCATCCCGAACTGCCGCACCTTCGACCCGACCTACGGTTACGAGCTGGCTGTCATCATTCGTGAAGGCATGCGCCTGATGTTCGAAGAACAACAGGACGTTTTCTACTACCTGACCGTGATGAACGAGTCCTACACCCAGCCAGCCATGCCGGCCGGCGTGGAAGACGGCATCATCAAGGGCATGTACCTGCTTGAAGAAGACACCAAGGAAGCGGCGCACCACGTCCAGTTGCTGGGCTCGGGCACCATCCTGCGTGAAGTTCGCGAAGCGGCGAAGATCCTGCGTGACGAGTTCAACATCGGCGCTGACGTCTGGAGCGTAACCAGCTTCAACGAATTGCGTCGCGACGGTCTGGCGGTAGAGCGCAACAACCGCCTGCATCCAGGTCAGAAGCCTGAGCTGAGCTACGTCGAGCAGTGCCTGAACGGTCGCAAGGGTCCGGTCATCGCATCGACCGACTACATGAAGCTGTTCGCTGACCAGATTCGTCAGTGGGTTCCAACCAAGGAATACAAAGTACTGGGCACCGACGGTTTCGGCCGTAGCGACAGCCGCAAGAAGCTGCGTCACTTCTTTGAAGTCGACCGTCACTTCGTTGTGCTGGCAGCCCTGGAAGCCTTGGCTGATCGCGGCGATATCGAACCTAAAGTCGTGGCTGAAGCCATTGCAAAGTTCGGCATCGATCCAGAAAAACGCAATCCACTGGACTGCTAAGAGTCTGCTTCAAGAGCGCTGATCAGGGCGTGAACAGCCGAAGATGCGGAATTTACCTCGCGTAAATGAGCATCCAAGGCTGTTTTGCTGTAACTGAACCAGCGTATTCGTGAGTGAACAGGTTCTCCCAAGGAGATACAGAGTGAGTGAGCTAATTCGCGTACCCGACATCGGCAACGGTGAAGGTGAAGTCATTGAATTGATGGTCAAGGTCGGTGATCGCATCGAAGCTGACC
Organism: Pseudomonas sp. fls2-241-TYG-175; assembly: GCF_030209155.1. Taxonomy (NCBI): domain Bacteria; kingdom Pseudomonadati; phylum Pseudomonadota; class Gammaproteobacteria; order Pseudomonadales; family Pseudomonadaceae; genus Pseudomonas; species Pseudomonas sp. fls2-241-TYG-175. The sequence continues at coordinate 106,260 of NZ_JARVSO010000003.1, forward strand.
AGAGCGTTCTGACGCTTGAGTCCGACAAGGCAAGCATGGAAATCCCTGCTCCCAAGGCGGGCGTGATCAAGGCCATGAAGGTCAAGCTGGGCGACCGCCTGAAAGAAGGCGACGAGTTGTTCGAGCTGGAAATCGAAGGCGAAGCGGCTGCCGCGCCGGCCGAGGCCGCACCTGCTGCAGCTCCGGCTGCTGCCGAGAAACCTGCTGAAGCCGCACCGGCTCCAGCAGCCGCACCCGCGCCTGCCGCTGCCGCTTCGGTACAGGACATCCACGTGCCGGACATCGGCTCGTCGGGCAAGGCCAAGATCATCGAACTGATGGTCAAGGTCGGCGACAGTATCCAGGCCGATCAATCGCTGATCACCCTGGAATCCGATAAAGCCAGCATGGAGATCCCGTCTCCAGCTGCGGGCGTTGTCGAAAGCATCGAAGTCAAACTGGACCAGGAAGTCGGCACCGGCGACCTGATCCTCAAGCTGAAAGTCGAAGGCGCAGCCCCTGCCGCCGCTCCTGCTCCGGCAGCCAGCGCACCGGCGGCCGCACCAGCCAAGACTGAAGCCGCACTGGCTCCGGCCGCAGCACCTGCTCCCAAGGCAGAAGCCGCGCCAGCACCGGCTGCACCGGCCAAAGACGGCGCCAAGGTCCATGCAGGCCCGGCGGTTCGTCAACTGGCCCGCGAATTCGGCGTCGAGCTGAACGCCGTCAGCGCCACCGGCCCACACGGCCGCGTGCTGAAGGAAGACGTCCAGGCTTACGTCAAGGCCATGATGCAGAAGGCCAAGGACGCACCAGCCGGCGGCGCAAGCGGCGGCATGGGCATCCAGCCGATCCCGGAAGTCGACTTCAGCCGCTTCGGCGAAATCGAAGAAGTGCCGATGACTCGCCTGATGCAACTGGGCGCAACCGGTCTGCACCGCAGCTGGCTGAACATCCCGCACGTCACGCAATTCGACCAGGCCGACATCACCGAACTGGAAGCTTTCCGCGTCGCGCAGAAAGGCGCTGCCGAGAAGGCGGGCGTCAAGCTGACCGTTCTGCCTCTGCTGCTCAAGTCCTGCGCTCACCTGCTCAAGGAGCTGCCTGACTTCAATGCCTCGCTGGCACCAAGCGGCAAGGCTGTGATCCGCAAGAAGTACGTGCATATCGGTTTCGCCGTGGACACCCCGGACGGCCTGCTGGTCCCGGTCATCCGCGACGTCGACCAGAAGAGCCTGCTGCAACTGGCTGCCGAAGCCGCTGCACTGGCCGAGAAAGCACGCACCAAGAAGCTGACCGCCAACGACATGCAGGGCGCCTGCTTCACCATCTCCAGCCTCGGTCACATTGGCGGCACTGGCTTCACGCCAATCGTCAACGCACCGGAAGTGGCGATCCTGGGTGTTTCCAAGGCAACCATCCAGCCTGTCTGGGACGGCAAAGCCTTCCAGCCAAAGCTGATGCTGCCTCTGTCGCTGTCCTACGATCACCGCGTGATCAACGGCGCGGCCGCTGCCCGTTTCACCAAGCGCTTGAGCGAATTGCTGGCGGACATCCGCACAATCCTGCTGTAAGCCCGAGCAGGCCCGCCTCACAGCGGGCCTTGCCGCATGTGTTTACGAGCTGCCACGCTCGAACCTCAACCCCGCCTTCAAGCGGGGCTTTTTTTGCCTGCTGATTGGTTGTCACCAGTGACGAGCGGCGGTTGTTGTGCACATGTCTGCCTCAACACTGATCGTGCCCATCGCTCCGCGTGGGCATGCCTCCCGTGACGCTCCGCGTCACAAATGGCACAGCCTGAGGATTCAGTGAGCCGAGCGCATGACGTGGATAACGCTGGAGCTTGGGGGCACATCTGCGCCACATTCGAGAGCGGACGCGGAGCGTCCTGAGAGGCATTCCCACGCAGAGCGTGGGAACGATCATCATCAGTGCCGAGGCCGATTTGTGTATAACGATGAGTTCTCTGCGCAGACATGCCCCAGCAGAAATACCCCTTTTTCCGCTCAAAACTGAATCGTTTCCCCTATCCGACCATTTGCGCTGAAGAACTGGCTCTTGCGGCCGACACTTTTATAGCACTAAGCCACCGTGGTCTCTTGTAAGCATTGCCCGCATGATGCAACCTTGCCATACGCGGAAACAGGCCTTTGGCCCAACGCAATCAGTATTCCGGAAGCGAATTTGTTGATGAAGAGCCAGACCGATGCTGCCGGTAGATCCGCAGCCGAGGTAGTGACGCAATTGCCTGTGCCTTCGCGCCTGGGCATGCTGCGTTTCGAGCGGCTTAACGAAGCCAATTGGGCGCTGTTGTACCTCGACGCTAACTGTGAAAAACAGTTCGGCCTGCCTGCCGTGGATCTCTGCGCCCTGATTGGCTCGCCCTACGCCAGCCTGATGGAACCAGAAGCGCGCTATCAGTTGCATGACGAGGTGCAACTGCAACTGGCGACATCCAACAATTACAGCATTCGCTACACACTGCACACGCCCAGAGGCCCGCTTGGCCTTCTGGAAATCGGTGAGGCTTACAAGCAGCACAATCGCCATTTGTTGCGCGGTTATTTCCTCATCGTCGAAGACGCACTCGCAGAAGGCGAAGTGGCGGTCGACAGTGACCTGGAAACCCGCAACTCACGCCTGCAGATCGCCCTGGAACTGAACCAGCGCGCGCAGCGTGATCAGTACGCTCACCTGGAGCGCGTCCGCGCCCAGCAAGACCTGATCCTGCGCCTGACGCGGCATCGCTACACCACCACCAATACCCTGCTGGAAGCTGCAGAGCTGATCACCAAAAGCGCCTGCGTCATCTACGATGTCGATCGCGCCAGTATCTGGAACCTCAATGACAAGTGCATGGAGCCGATCGCCGATTACCACCGGCTGACCGGCGACTACCGGTCTCGTGCAGTCATTGATGTCAGCCCGTACCCCAGCTACCTGCAGGCACTGCACACCAGTCGTGCGATTGATGCATTCAACATTCAGTCCGATCCGCGCACGCGTGAGCTGGCCGAGAGCCTCCGTCCTCAGCAAACCAACGCCACCCTGGACGCCAGCATTCGCATCGACGGCCAGGTGGTGGGTGTACTGTGCCTTGAGCAGACCGGCTCGACGCGTGAATGGCAGTCCGATGAGATCGCCTTTGCCGGTGAGCTGGCCGACCAGTTCGCGCAGGTCATCAACAACCTCAACCGCCGCGCCGCGACCAATGCCTTGCACTTGTTCCAGCGTGCGGTCGAGCAGAGCGCCAATGCCTTTCTGCTGGTCAACTGTGACGGCGTGGTCGAGTACGTCAACCCAAGCTTCACGGCCATCACCCAATACAGTTCCGAAGAGGTCGCAGGCCGCAAGCTCTCTGAATTGCCTGCGTTGGAGAACCTCAACGAATTGCTGCTGGAAGCCAACTCCAGCCTGACCACCAGCAACAGCTGGCAGGGCGAGTTCAAGAGCCGACGCAAGAATCTGGAACCCTACTGGAGCCAACTGTCGATCTCCAAGGTGTACGGCGACAACCGCGAGCTGACGCATTACATCGGCATTTACGAAGACATCACCCAGAGCAAGCTGGCCCAGCAGCGCATCGAGCGCCTGGCCTATACCGACAACCTGACCAACCTGGGCAACCGGCCTGCGTTCATCCGCAATCTGGACGAACGCTTCGACCGTGACACCGATACGCCCATGAGCCTGCTGCTGGTCGATATCGACAACTTCAAGCGCATCAACGACAGCCTCGGCCACCAGACCGGCGACAAGCTGCTGATCAGTCTTGCACGCCGCCTGCGTAACACCTTGAGCCCGACGGACGTGCTGGCGCGCTTTGCCAGTAACGAGTTTGCCGTGCTGCTCGATAACACCGATCAGGAAGCGGGTCAGAACATCGCCAGCGAGGTACTGGCGACGCTGGACAAGCCGATGTTCGTCGACAACCAGCTGATCAGCGTCACCGGCTCGGTTGGCCTGGCCTGCGCGCCACTGCATGGGCGTGATCCGCAGACCCTGATGAAAAACGCGGGCCTGGCGCTGCACAAAGCCAAGGCCAACGGCAAACATCAGGTACAAGTGTTCACTGAAGCACTCAACGCCGAGGCGAGCTACAAGCTGTTCGTCGAGAACAACCTGCGCCGTGCCCTGACGCAGAACGAGCTGGAAGTGTTCTATCAGCCCAAGCTGTGCCTGTTGTCCGGCAGGCTGATCGGTATGGAAGCGCTGCTGCGCTGGAATCACCCTGAAAAAGGCATGATTCGTCCCGACCAGTTCATCAGCGTGGCGGAGGAAACCGGTCTGATCATTCCGATCGGCAAGTGGGTAGCACGCCAGTCCTGCCGCATGAGCAAGGACCTGACCGCAGCGGGCTTCGGCAATCTGCAGGTGGCCATCAACGTTTCGCCCAAACAGTTCTCCGATCCGGAGCTGGTGTCCTCGATTGCCTCGATCCTCAAGGAGGAAGAACTGGACGCCTCTCTGCTGGAACTGGAGCTGACCGAAGGCCTGTTGCTGGAAGCCACCGAAGACACGCGCCAGCAGCTGGACTCGCTGAAGAAGCTGGGCCTGTCGCTGGCCATGGATGACTTCGGCACCGGCTACTCGTCTTTCAGTTATCTGAAGAAATTTCCCATCGACGTGATCAAGATCGATCGCAGCTTCATCCGCGATATTCCGGATGACGAAGACGACATGGAAATCACGTCGGCGGTCATCGCCATGGCGCACAACCTCAAGCTCAAGGTGGTCGCCGAAGGCATTGAAACCGCCGCCCAACTGGCTTTCCTGCGCCGTCATCGCTGCGACGTCGGGCAGGGTTATCTGTTCGACAGACCGATCCCCGGCGAAGCGCTGATCGAAAAGCTGCAGCGTTACCCGCGCCGACCGTCGGCCTGATCCCTCTTCCTGCACCCAGCCCAGTCGGGCACACTGTCGGTCTGTTTTTACACGGCAGCACTTGTTTCTACGTGTAACGGGACCTATGTAATTGCATTCATCTGTCCTGGCCCCTGCTGCCTGTCTCTAAACGAGAGGATATGGTTCATGACTCTGCGCTCGGAAATTCTAGTGAACAAGAACGTACTGCCTACCAAAGAACAAGCACTGCCGGGCCGCGAAACACCCATGGCGCTGCCTGAGACCCACTACGCCAATGGCAACCCGCTGCTCGGGCCGTTCTCCAACAACGTGGAATTCGCCATCTTCGGCATGGGTTGCTTCTGGGGCGCAGAACGCCGCCTCTGGCAACAGGAAGGTGTCGTGAGCACCGTGGTTGGCTACGCGGGCGGACACACGCCGAACCCGACTTACGAAGAAGTCTGCTCCGGCCTCACCGGCCACACCGAAGTGGTGCTGGTGGTCTACGAGCCTGAAAAGATCAGCTATGAGTCGCTGCTTAAAGTGTTCTGGGAAGCGCACAACCCGACCCAGGGCATGCGTCAGGGCAACGACATCGGCACGCAATACCGCTCGGTGATCTACTGCACCACACCTGAACAGCTCGATACAGCCAAGACCAGTGCCGAGATTTTCCAGGCAGAACTGAGCAAGGCCGGTCTGGGCGGGATCACCACAGAAATCGAAGAGGCACCGACCGTGTTCTTCGCCGAGGCGTATCACCAGCAGTACCTGGCCAAGAATCCACAGGGCTATTGCGGCCTGGGCGGTACCGGGGTTTGTCTGCCGGCCTGATCGCTACGACTGATCATGCCCATCGTTCCGTGTGGGCATGCATCCCGTGACGCTCTGCGTCACTTCAAGAGCGGACGCGAAGCGTCCTGAGAGGCGTTACCACGCTGGAGCGTGGGAACGATCAGTCATTCACTCCGCAATCAACCAATCCATCTTCCAGCCGCCCTGGGTCTGGCCCAGTTTGTCGGCCAGGTACGGCATCAGCTCGCGCAGTTCTTCTTCAAGGCCCCACGGCGGGTTGGCGATGGCCAGGCCTGAGCCGTTGAGGCTGGCCGGGGTGTCCAGCGGGTGGACGTACAATTCAACGCGCAGCAACTTGGGTGCGCCGGTCTCGGCGAGGTCCTGATAGAAGCGCCTCAGCAAGCGCGGGTCCTTGATCGGGTACCAGATAGCGGCCACGGTCTGACGCATGCGTCCGATGGTTTCCTTCAGCGCCACAGCGCAGCGCTTCATTTCATCGAGCTGTTCGAACGGCGGATCGATGAGCATCACGGCACGCTTTTCGGCAACCGGCAGCAAGGCACGCGGTACATGCCAGCCTTCGCCCAAGTGAACGGCAACGCGGCGGTCGCCCTTCATGTTTTCCTTGAGCAGACGTCCATCCTCGGGGTGCTTCTCGTTGAGCAGCACACGCTCGCGCTCGCGGGTCAGGCGGCGGGCCAGCTCGGGCGAACCGGGGTAATAGCGCAGCTCGCCATCCGGGTTCATGTCGCGCAGTACCTGCAGGTAATCGGCAGCCAGCGCAGGCACGTCCGCCGCTTCCCACAGACGGCCGATGCCTTCCAGCCATTCGCCGGTACGGGTGGCCTGATCACCCTTGAGGTCGTACAGCCCGAGCCCTGCGTGGGTATCGAGGTAGGCGAACGGCTGCTCCTTGCGCGCCATGAGGGCGATCAAGCGAGTCAGTGCGATGTGTTTGAACACGTCGGCGTGGTTGCCGGCGTGGTAGGCGTGACGGTAATTCATGGCAGCTCCTGGAAGGCTGCGCAGTTTAGCAAAACTGAGCGGTGAACAAGAATTTGTAACGAATTTGCGGGACCGATCCCTTTCCTTTGCAGGACATTTCCGAGAAACTCCCCGGCCCTTGTGCCTGTCGATCCCGGTCACTACTCTGCGCCGGTCGCTGCAAATTCAGCGATGAGGAGTAGTAGCCCTCGGTGTGATTAGGCGCAATGCGCCACCTGTAAAAGGCGCTTTTTTATGGCCTGCATTTTATGGTGGCCATGCGTCAGGGCATCTCCGGATGCACCGGTTCCTAATCACCGGGCTACTACCTACGCATGGCCGCCACCTTCGATTAGTAGCCGACGGTGACGACCTACCGATATTCGATTAGGAGTCATCCGACATGCTGAAAATAGTACCCGCCCCACCCGCCTTCAAAGCCAACCCCGACCTGAGCCATGAAGACGCGCTCATGCATGCCAGCGACCTGCTGCGCTGCGCCGTCACCAGCGCCTACGAATTCAGCGACAGCATGAGCGGCGCGCAACGCGACCTGACCCTGTCGATCATGCACCTCACGGAAATGGCCAAAACCATGGTCGACCTGACGCTGGACAGCATGGCCACCGACTGAAAACGACACGTTCATAGCCAATCCGGCCATTGTTGATCAACGAGGGTTGCCCGAGCGCAAGGCTGCTACCAGAATCGAGGCACATTCGAACAAGGAAAGACACGCCATGATGCACGCGGACCTGATTGATCAAGAAGACCTGATTGGCCAATTCAGGGCGCTGGGCTTCGACATGCCCGGCGGCGCAACAGCCGAACAGGCCTGCGCCCACGTGGTGCGCGGCCTCAACGCCGAACGCGCCACCGCACTTCGGCGTCTGGTCGAACAACTCCTGACCGGCAGCGCAACCATCCTGCCCGCCGTGCGCCAGGCCATCGACCAGCAACTGCTGCCTGCATTGGCGGCTTACAAACAGAGTCAGGGCTGAGCCGGGTGTGACGCGCAGTCCCTCTTCAGACAACACGTACCCGACTGACGAACATGGTTCGTGTGGGAGGCCTCACCACGTCCTCGGCGTAGCGCTGTCGCGCAGCAAACCCGTGGGAGCGGACTTGTCCGCGAATGCAGTATTTCAGCCACTGCATATGCGTCGGATGTACCGGCCTATTCGCGGACAAGTCCGCTTCTACAAAAAATCGCGTTTCTTCAGTAAGTTACAGGTTGTTTGATAAGAGGCGGCTTGCCGGCGAAGCGGTTTTTCAGGCGCCAGGCAAGAGACTGAACTGACGCAATCGCCGGCAAGCCGCCTCCCACGGTCCAGTGTCTGCGGCAAGCCAGCCCTCAACCCTGCGACAGGGTCTTGGCAATCACATCAACCGTCGCACTGACCTGATCTTCATACCGCGCCAGCTCGCCCTTGTGCTTGTCCTTCAGGTCGATCTGCTGGGAGCACAGGTTCAGGGCGGCCAGCACCAGCAGGCGGTCGCCGATCAGGGTCGGGTATTTGCGCTTGGTGTCGGCCAGCGAGGCGTTGAGCATCGCGGCGGCCTGCAGGAGTTTGACGTCCTCGCCTTCCGGCGCCTTCACCGAATACTGGTTACCCAGGATGGACAAGACCGTCACCCCGTTTCGGTCGAAGTTCATGCTTCGACAGCGCTTGCGCTGGTCGCCCGGTCAACCAGTGCCTGAATGCGGGCGGCGGTGCTGCCCTGCTTTTCTTCCTGCTCCATCAGGCTCAATTGCAAGCTGTCGTTTTCATCCCTGACTTTGGCCAGCTCGGCGGTGAGCTGGGCATTCGTGTTCTGCAGGTTCTGGTTCTGTTGCACCAGATCACCGACAAGGTGTTCCAACTGGCTTAGGGAGGCTTCCAACATTCTGATTACTCGAGCAAATTTCAACGGGCGCACACGATAAAGAAAAGTCACTGCGCATGCCAGCGCTCAGGCCCTGCGGCACTGGCGTCTTACGCCATGGACACGTCTGTAACGGAACGCATGGGGGCCTTGTGACTGCGATTCTGGGATCTTGTTCCGGCTGTTCGTCAGACCGTCCCGACCTGCGACATAAACGCACAGCCCATGGGCAAGGTGCCATATGCCGAAACGCCCTATCGCCAGTACTTTCAAGGCTTTGCGAGGGTAATCGCATGCGGATGAAAAAAACGTCATCAATCGAACGTCTATGGGTCATCCCATAACGCTCAAGTCTCCAGTCGTTCGACCGATAGGCACGCATTCACGTTACTTATTGTTTCTGCCGCATGGATTGCGCACCCTGACTCTGGAAGCCATCTATGTCCCTTCGCAATATGAATATCGCCCCGCGCGCCTTTTTCGGTTTTGCCATGATCGGCGCATTGATGCTGATCCTTGGTGTCTTCGCGCTCTCTCAGATGAGCAAGATCCGCGGCGCGACCGAAGTGCTCGCCGACAACAACGTGCCCAGCATCAAGAGCCTTGATCGTTTTGCAGAGGTCAGCATCCGCCTGCGCGTTCTGTCATACCGTCTGCTGGTCAACCGCGAGCCGGAGATCCAGCAGAAGACCATCGAATTGCTGGCCATGCGCAACAAGCAGATCAACGATGCCCAGGCCATCTACGAGAAGCTGATCAGCGATTCGAACGAGCGCAACCTCTACAACCAGTATGTGCAGTTGCTCGGGCAATACCGTGAGCTTGAGTCGCGCATGAAGACGCTGACGCTCGCCAACAAGGTCGACGAGCTGCAGGACCTGCTCAATAAAGACATGCTCAGCAACTCCGATCAGATGAACGCCGTTCTGATCAAGCTGGTCGAGATCAACACCGCGCAGTTGATGCAGGTGAAGAAGCAGGCAGCCGAGGAATACAAGTCGGCGTTCGACATGGTCATCGCGCTGCTGGTCGCGGCCACCCTGCTGACCCTGGTGTTTGCCTGGATGCTGATCAAAAGCATCACCACCCCTATTGCCGTTGCACTCCATGCTGCCGAAACCATTGCCCAGGGCAACCTGACTCAGCCGATCAAGGTTGACGGTACTGACGAAGCCGGTCGCTTGTTGCAGGCCATGAAAACCATGCAGGACAAGCTGCGCGACACGCTGCAGCGCATCTCCGGTTCAGCCACGCAACTGGCGTCTGCCGCTGAAGAACTGAACGCCGTGACCGATGAAAGCGCACGCGGTCTGGTGCAGCAGAATAACGAGATCGAGCAGGCCGCTACTGCGGTCAATGAAATGACCAGCGCGGTGGAAGAAGTGGCGCGCAACGCGACCAGCACTTCCGAAGCGTCACGCAACGCCACCGCTTCGGCGGGTGATGGTCGTGACCTGGTGCTGGAAACCGTCGGCGCCATCGAACGCATGAGCGGTGACGTGAAGGAAACCGCCGAACTGATCGGCAATCTGGCGAATGAATCCCGTGACATCGGCAAGGTGCTGGACGTGATTCGGGGCCTCGCGGACCAGACCAACCTGCTGGCACTCAACGCGGCCATCGAGGCGGCCCGTGCGGGTGAAGCCGGTCGCGGGTTTGCGGTCGTGGCAGACGAAGTTCGCGCACTCGCCCATCGCACTCAGCAATCGACCAGTGAGATCGAACGCATGATCGGCAGCATTCAGGGCGGCACGGAACAGGCTGTGACCTCGATGCGCAACAGCACCGAACGAGCCGAATCGACCCTGAGCATCGCCAAGGGCGCAGGCATGGCGCTGGACACCATCAACATTGCCGTGGAAGAAATCAACGAGCGCAATCTGGTGATCGCCAGCGCAGCCGAAGAACAGGCGCAGGTGGCGCGTGAAGTGGACCGTAATCTGGTCAACATCCGTGACCTGTCCGCACAATCCACCACCGGCGCCAACCAGACCAGCGCAGCCAGCACCGAGCTGTCGCGCCTGGCGGTTGATTTGAACAGCATGGTGGGGCGCTTCAGCCTCTGATCAGCGCCCTGCCCGCGCTCTGCATGGAACGATCAACGTAACTGATCGTTCCTCACGCGCGTGGGAATGCCGCTCAGGACGCTCCGCGTCCGGTCCCGAGCGCGATCACGCCTCTACAGCCTGACACTCGCAAACGTCGATTCATTACGTGCCTGACTGAGTGCCGACATCGGCCCTGACAGCGGAGCCAATACCAAGGCCTGCGGGATCGGCATCATGGCGACCTGCTGTGCGGTGTTGGAGCCTACGCGCTCGTCACGCGGCGGAATGCCGAAGTATTCGCGGTAGCACTTGGAAAAGTGCGGCGTGGAGACGAAGCCGCAGACCGATGCCACTTCGATGATCGACATCGGCGTCTGCTTGAGCAGTTGCCGTGCACGAATCAAACGCAGCTTCAGGTAGTAGCGCGACGGCGAGCAGTGCAGGTATTTCTGGAAAAGCCGCTCCAGCTGTCTGCGTGACACGGCGACGTAGACAGCCAGCTCGTCGAGGTCGATCGGCTCTTCGAGGTTAGCCTCCATCAGCGCCACGATTTCCTGAAGCTTGGGCTGATTGGTGCCCAGCATGTGCTTGAGCGGCACGCGCTGGTGATCCTGCTCGTTGCGAATGCGCTCGTAGACGAACATCTCGGAGATCGCCGCCGACAGTTCACGACCATGATCGCGACTGATCAGGTGCAGCATCATGTCCAGCGGCGCGGTGCCACCGGAACTGGTGAAACGGTTACGGTCGAGGGTGAACAGACGTGTGCTCATCGCCACTCGCGGAAAGGCTTCCTGCATGGACGCCAGACATTCCCAGTGCACGCTGCAGTCGAAACCGTCCAGCAGACCCGCGCAGGCCAACGCCCAACTGCCGGTGCACACCGCACCCAGCCGACGGGACTGACGCGCCTGACTTTGCAGCCAGCTCACATGCTCGCGGGTGACAGTGCGCTGAATGCCGACACCGCCACAGACGATCACGGTGTCCATGACCGGTGCCTGATGCATCGCTGCATCAGGGGTGATCTGCAGACCGTCACTGGCCCAGACCTGACCGCCGTCCACACTCAGGGTGGTCCAGCGATACAGCTCACGGCCGGACAACTGGTTGGCCATTCGCAGAGGTTCTACCGCTGACGCGAGGGAGATCAGTGTGAAGTTGTCCAGCAGCAAAAAGCCGATGGATTGTGGGGCGCGGTTCTGGGGTTGAGCCCCTTGATTGAACGATGTCATCACACTATCTCCTCTCACGTGGCGGGGGTCGGCCTCAGGCGAGGCTCTTGTTATAGCCTTCATCCATCGAGGGCTTTGCAATGACATCGCAAATCCCGTGCCTGAATTTGATCAGCCATTCAATAACCCCTGAAAACGACGTCGCGATGCGTCTATCCGGTAGCGACGTGCCTGTCTGTTTGCGACGTGGAGGCCTGCGCAAGGCGTTGCCGTGTGAGCAGTTCGGTAGCACTGCAAGGAAACGGCAACCGCGTGACTACTCGGGGAGTGCTACCCAAGGCACAGGGGAGCAGGCAAGCGGCCAGCCCCGATTTCGCGCTAAAAGGTGGCGGCTTTCGGGGCTGGTGTTCAAAAATCGAGCAGCCGTTTGCAGCTGCAAGGTCGGGCCATGACCCTGCCATCCCGGAACTAACACGGAACAACCCCCTCAAAAAGACCGCGTTCGCGAAGGCGCTGCTCGTCATGAACGGGTTCACGACCGGTTTTCAGGCCCGAGTGCCTGTGCCCTGCTCTGCTACGCTGGAGCCGCACCGCCCGCAGCATGGGCCTTCACGCAAGCGCTCGACGCCCGGCACCGACATGCCCATACCCATCAGCGCCATAGGCCTCGAGCAGCACAGCCAGCAGACGTTTTTGGCCGTTTTCTGGCTGCTCCACCCCTGCAGAAGTGCGCTTGCACGTTGGAATAAATCTGTAAGCGACCTTGCGCACACTGGATGCGACCCCGCCTGTACTGGATACGACGCCCCCAGTATGCGTTTGATTTTGCCTGTTACATGATCGGCCTCGACTCGATCGCCAGGCGCAGTGATGGAGCTTCGCGAAATGCATTGCCAACACATAAGTCGCGTCAGCGCTCACCTGCTGATGACCAGAAGAAACTCACAGGAGTCCACCCCATGAAAGCTTCCAAATCGTTGCTGTTGGCCGCCACGCTCTGTACCCCGATGCTGGTCCAGGCCGCCGAACCAGAGGCCTGTCATACCGTGAACTTCTCCGATGTCGGCTGGACCGACATCACCGTCACTACCGCAGTGACCAGCGCCGTACTCGAATCCCTCGGCTACAAGACCAAGACCACCATGATCTCCGTTCCCGTGACCTACAAGTCTCTGGCGGACGGCAAAAACATGGACGTGTTTCTGGGCAACTGGATGCCGACCATGGAAAACGACATCAAGGCTTATCGCGAAGCCGGCACCGTCGAAACCGTTCGAGCCAACCTGGAAAACGCCAAGTACACCCTCGCTGTACCTGAAGCGCTCTACAACAAGGGCCTGAAAGACTTTTCCGACATCGCCAAATTCAAGAAGGAACTGGGCGGCAAGATCTACGGCATCGAGCCTGGCAATGACGGCAACCGCCTGATCCAGAGCATGATCGACAAGAACGCCTTCGGCCTGAAAGACGCAGGTTTCAAGGTGGTCGAGTCCAGCGAGGCCGGCATGCTGTCGCAGGTGGATCGTGCGACCCGCCGCGACACCGACGTGGTCTTCCTGGGCTGGGAACCGCACCCGATGAACAAACGCTTCAAGATGAAGTACCTGACCGGTGGCGATGAGTTCTTCGGCCCCAACTTCGGTCAAGCGACCATCTACACCAACACGCGCAAGGGCTACACCCAGGAATGCAGCAACGTAGGCCAGTTGCTCAAGAATCTGTCGTTCACGCTGGACATGGAAAGCACGCTGATGGGCAACGTTCTGGAAGACAAGACCAAGCCTGATGTTGCCGCCAAGGCGTGGATCAAGAAGAACCCTCAAGTGCTCGACACCTGGCTTGCCGGTGTGACCACTGTTGACGGCAAACCGGGGCTGGAGGCTGCCAAGGCCAAGCTGACCCAGTAAGCCGGCGGCAGGCGGGCACGTCCCGCCTGTTGCTTTCATTTTTCCCCGCAAGCGGACAATCACTATCATGCTGACTGATCATAAAATCCCTCTGGGCGAGTACATCGCGGCGTTCGTCGACTGGCTGACGCGTAACGGCGCCGACTACTTCGATGCGATTGCCTCGACACTGGAAATGATGATCCACGGGCTGACCTTCGCCCTCACCTGGTTCAACCCGTTCGTACTGATTGGCCTGATCGCCGCACTCGCACACTTTATCCAGCGCAAATGGGGCCTGACGGTGTTCGTCATCCTCTCCTTCCTGCTGATCCTGAACCTGCATTACTGGCAGGAAACCATGGAAACCCTGGCGCAGGTGCTGTTCGCCACGATGGTCTGTGTCGTGATCGGCGTGCCGCTGGGCATCATTGCCGCGCACAAGCCGATGTTCTACACGGTCATCCGCCCGCTGCTCGACCTGATGCAGACGGTGCCCACTTTCGTTTATCTGATTCCGACGCTGACGCTGTTCGGTCTGGGCGTGGTGCCCGGTCTGATTTCGACGGTGGTGTTCGCCATCGCCGCGCCGATCCGCCTGACGTACCTGGGTATCCGCGACGTGCCGCAGGAACTGCTCGACGCGGGCAAGGCATTCGGCTCCTCGCGCCGCCAGTTGCTGACACGAATCGAACTGCCCTACGCCATGCCAAGCATCGCGGCCGGTATCACCCAGTGCATCATGCTGTCGTTGTCGATGGTGGTGATTGCGGCGCTGGTGGGTGCCGACGGTCTGGGCAAACCTGTGGTCAACGCATTGAACACCGCTGATATCGCCCTGGGCTTCGAAGCCGGCCTGGCGATCGTACTGCTGGCCATCATGCTCGACCGCATCTGCAAACAACCCGAAGGCAAGGTAGGGTCCGACGCATGAGTATCATCAAATTCGACAAGGTAGACGTCATCTTCTCCAGGGATCCGCGTGAGGCCCTGAAGCTGCTGGACGAAGGCCTGACGCGTGACCAGATCCTCAAGAAAACCGGGCAGATCGTGGGGGTGGAAAACGCCACTCTGGAAATCGAGAAAGGCGAAATCTGTGTACTGATGGGCCTGTCCGGCTCCGGCAAATCCAGCCTGCTGCGCTGCATCAACGGCCTCAATACCGTGAGCCGCGGCTCGCTGTTCGTCGAGCATGAAGGCTCGCAGATCAACATTGCCAGTTGCTCGGCGGCGGAGCTGAAGATGATGCGCACCAAGCGCATCGCCATGGTCTTTCAGAAGTTCGCCCTGATGCCTTGGCTGACAGTACGTGAAAACATCAGTTTCGGCCTGGAAATGCAGGGTCGCCCTGAGAAGGAACGACGCAAGCTGGTGGACGAAAAGCTGGAACTGGTCGGCCTGACACAATGGCGCAACAAGAAGCCGGACGAGCTTTCCGGTGGCATGCAGCAACGCGTGGGTCTGGCCCGTGCGCTGGCGATGGACGCCGACATTCTGCTGATGGATGAACCGTTTTCGGCACTCGACCCGTTGATCCGTCAGGGCCTGCAGGATGAACTGCTGGCACTGCAAAGCAAGCTGAGCAAGACCATCGTGTTCGTCAGCCATGACCTGGATGAGGCGCTGAAACTGGGCAGCCGCATCGCGATCATGAAAGACGGCCGCATCGTTCAGTACAGCGTGCCGGAGCAGATCGTGCTCAACCCGGCAGATGAATACGTGCGCACCTTCGTCGCGCATACCAATCCGCTGAACGTGCTGTGCGGCCGCAGCCTGATGCGCACGGTTGACCAGTGCACCCGAGTCAACGGCTCGGTATGCCTGGATCCGGGTGGTGATTCCTGGCTGGACCTGGCCGAAGGCAATGTCATCAAAGGCGCACGTCAGGGCACCGACACGCTGGACCTGCAGAACTGGACTCCGGGCCAGGACGTCAACACCCTCGACCGCCGCCCGACCCTCGTGCACTCCAACATCGGCATGCGCGACGCCTTGCAGATCCGCTACCAGACCGGCAACAAACTGGTGCTGCAGGACGGCAACCAGGTCGTCGGCATCCTTGGCGATACCGAGCTGTACCACGCGCTGCTGGGCAAGAATCACGGCTGAACGATCAGGGGTCTCAAGCACACCGATCGTGCCCATGCTCCGCGCTCAGCGTTATACACAAATCCTCCTGGAGGAATACGATGTTGATCGTTCCCACGCTCTGCGTGGGAATGCCTCCCAGGACGCTCCGCGTCCGCTCTTGAATGTGACGCAGATACGCGCCCAGGCTCCAGCGTTATCCACGTCATGCGCTCGGCTCACTGAATCCTCAGTCTGTGCCATTTGTGACGCGGAGCGTCACGGGAGGCATGCCCACGCGGAGCGATGGGCACGATCAGTTGACACGCCTGTCATTTTTTATTGATTGATCGTTCAATTAAAAATCTTTAGACTGTGTCAGCCATTTCGGTATAACGATCACTTCAGCCACTCGGGAGAATCGCGTTTATGCCAAAGGTCGGCATGCAACCCATCCGCCGCCAACAGTTGATCCAGGCCACGCTTACCGCGGTCGATCAGGTCGGCATGGGCGACGCCAGTATCGCGTTGATCGCCCGTCTTGCAGGCGTTTCGAACGGCATCATCAGTCACTACTTTCAGGACAAGAACGGCCTGATCGCAGCCACCATGCGCCATCTGATGAATGCACTGATCCAGACCGTCAGGGACCGCCGTCAGGCCCTGACCGACGACAGCCCGCGTGCGCATCTGCAAGTAATCATCGAAGGCAACTTCGACGCCAGCCAGGTCAACGGCCCGGCCATGAAAACCTGGCTCGCCTTCTGGGCGACCAGCATGCATCACCCGTCGCTGCACCGTTTGCAGCGCATCAACGACCATCGTCTGTATTCGAACCTGTGCTGTCAGTTCCGCCGCGCGTTGCCGCTGGAACAGGCACGCAACGCGGCCCGCGGGCTCGCAGCCCTGATTGATGGGCTGTGGCTGAGAGGCGCGCTGTCAGGCGATGCATTCGACACCGAGCAAGCGCAACGGATCGCTTACGAATACATGGATTTTCAATTGGCGAAATCGGCGAACTGAGCGCTTTCGAAGCGCCATCACCGAACGACTGAAACGCCGTGTTGCCCAATGTTTCCGGCACACAGAATCAGTCATCGCCTCCCCCACTGAATTTGCGAGGACTTTATGGCCCGTTTTGAATTGCAAAAACTCTACATCGACGGCGGTTATGTCGATGCCAGCAACACCGAGACCTTCGACTCCATCAACCCGGCGAACGGCGAAGTACTGGCCAAGATCCAGCGCGCCAGCAAGGAAGATGTCGAGCGCGCCGTGGTCGCCGCCGAAAAGGGCCAGAAAATCTGGGCCGCCATGACCGCAGTCGAGCGTTCGCGCATCCTGCGTCGTGCCGTGGACATCCTGCGTGAGCGCAACGATGAACTGGCCGCTCTGGAAACCCTGGACACCGGCAAGGCCATCTCGGAAACCCGTTACGTCGACATCGTCACCGGCGCTGACGTGCTGGAGTACTACGCAGGCCTGGTGCCCGCCATCGAAGGCGAACAGATCCCGCTGCGCGACTCCTCCTTCGTCTACACCCGCCGCGAGCCGCTGGGTGTCGTCGCCGGGATCGGCGCGTGGAACTACCCGATCCAGATCGCCCTGTGGAAATCCGCACCGGCGCTGGCGGCAGGCAACGCGATGATCTTCAAGCCAAGTGAAGTCACCTCGCTGACCACCTTGAAGCTGGCTGAAATCTACACCGAAGCGGGCGTCCCGAATGGCGTGTTCAACGTACTGACCGGCAGCGGTCGTGAAGTCGGCACCTGGATCACCGAGCACCCGCGGATCGAGAAAGTCTCCTTCACCGGCGGCACCGACACCGGCAAGAAAGTCATGGCCAGCGCCTCGAGTTCGTCGCTCAAGGAAGTGACCATGGAGCTGGGCGGCAAGTCGCCGCTGATCGTGTTCGACGACGCCGACCTGGACCGCGCCGCCGACATCGCCATGATGGCCAACTTCTACAGCTCGGGCCAAGTCTGCACCAACGGCACCCGCGTATTCGTGCCGAACGCACTGAAGGCCGAGTTCGAAGCGAAGATCCTCGAGCGTGTGAAGCGTATTCGTGCCGGTAACCCGGAAGACGAAAACATCAACTTCGGCCCGCTGGTCAGCTTCGAACACATGGAAAGCGTGCTGGGCTACATCGCCAAGGGCAAGGAACAGGGCGCACGCCTGCTGTGTGGCGGCGAGCGGCTGACTGGCGGTGAGTTCGCCAAAGGCGCTTATGTCGCGCCGACTGTGTTCACCGACTGCACCGACGAGATGACCATCGTGCGCGAAGAGATCTTCGGCCCGGTGATGAGCATCCTCGGCTACGACACTGAAGACGAAGTGGTCGGCCGCGCCAACGATACCGATTTCGGTCTGGCAGCCGGCATCGTGACCCGTGACCTGAACCGCGCACACCGTGTGATCCACCTGCTGGAAGCCGGTATCTGCTGGATCAACGCCTGGGGCGAGTCGGCGGCGCAAATGCCGGTCGGCGGTTACAAGCAGTCGGGCGTGGGCCGTGAAAACGGCATTAGCTCGCTGGCCCAGTACACCCGGATCAAGTCGGTACAGATCGAACTGGGTGACTACGCGTCGGTTTTCTGAGGTTCGTTGAGTTGAATTTCGTCTGAGGCGAGGCCTTCGCGGACAAGTCCGCTCCCACAGGCATTGACTGCGTGGGAGCAGCTTTCTCGTGAAATGGCCCCTCAAGTAGCGCACTAGCATGGGGTGCTAGGGGTCGAGCACTGAGTCGACCCGCGCTGATTTGCATTTGCCCCACCTACCTTGAAGAGGGCGCATTTATGTCCCAGGAATTCGATTACATCATCATTGGTGCCGGTTCGGCCGGTAACACTCTGGCAGCCCGTCTGACCGAAGACGAAGGCGTCACCGTTCTGCTGCTGGAAGCCGGCGGCCCGGACTATCGTCTGGACTTCCGTACCCAGATGCCTGCCGCACTGGCGTTCCCGCTGCAAGGCCGCCGCTACAACTGGGCCTACGAGACCGAGCCAGAGCCGCACATGAACAACCGCCGTATGGAATGCGGTCGCGGCAAGGGCCTTGGCGGCTCGTCGTTGATCAACGGCATGTGCTACATCCGTGGCAACGCAATGGACTATGACGGCTGGGCGAAAGAACCGGGCCTGGAAGACTGGAGCTACCTCGATTGCCTGCCGTATTTCCGCAAGGCAGAGACTCGCGACATCGGCGCCAACGATTATCACGGCGGCGAAGGTCCGGTCAGCGTCACCACGCCCAAGGCAGGCAACAACCCGTTGTTCCATGCCATGGTCGAGGCCGGTGTACAGGCCGGTTATCCGCGTACCGATGACCTGAATGGTTATCAGCAGGAAGGCTTTGGTCCGATGGACCGCACCGTGACGCCCAAAGGCCGTCGCGCCAGCACCGCGCGCGGCTATCTGGACGAAGCGAAAAAGCGATCGACGCTGAACATCGTCACTCACGCGCTGACCGACCGCATCCTGTTCGAAGGCAAGCGTGCCGTCGGCGTCGCGTACCTGGTCGGCGACAGCGACACCCGCCACGAAGCCCGTGCACGCAAGGAAGTCCTGCTGTGTGCCGGGGCGATTGCCTCGCCGCAGATCCTGCAACGCTCAGGCGTCGGCCCTGCCGAATTGCTGAACAAGCTGGACATTCCAGTGGTTCACGACCTGCCGGGCGTCGGCCAGAACCTTCAGGATCACCTGGAGATGTACCTGCAGTACGCCTGCACTCAGCCGGTGTCGCTCTACCCTTCCCTGATGTGGTGGAACCAGCCTGCAATTGGTGCGGAGTGGATGTTCCTCGGCACCGGCATCGGCGCCAGCAACCAGTTCGAAGCCGGTGGTTTCATCCGGTCGAGCGAAGCGTTCGAGTGGCCGAACATTCAGTATCACTTCCTGCCGGTCGCGATTAACTACAACGGCACCAAGGGCGTGCAGGAGCATGGTTTCCAGGCACACGTCGGTTCGATGCGTTCGCCAAGCCGTGGCCGTGTGCACGTCAAGTCCAAGGACCCGCGCGAGTACCCGAGCATCCTGTTCAATTACATGGCGTCTGATCAGGACTGGCAGGAATTTCGCGACGGCATCCGCCTGACCCGCGAAATCATGCAGCAGCCTGCGCTGGATCCGTACCGTGGCCGCGAAATCAGCCCGGGTATTGATGTGCAGTCGGACGAGGCGCTGGACCAGTTCGTGCGCGAACACGCCGAGACGGCCTATCACCCGTCGTGCTCTTGCAAGATGGGCACCGACGAGATGGCCGTGGTCGATGGCCAGGGCCGTGTGCATGGCATGCAGAGCCTGCGTGTGGTGGATGCGTCGATCATGCCGATCATCACCACCGGCAACCTGAACGCCCCCACGATCATGATCGCCGAGAAAATCGCCGACAAGATCCGCGGCCGCCAGCCCCTGCCGCGCAGCACTGCAGACTACTTCGTGGCGGGCGACAAGCCAGCGCGTGGCAAACCACTGCGTGAGATCAGCCATCAGGCCTGAACCGCTGATGATCGTGCTCCGCGTCGTACTCAAGAGCGGACGCAGAGCGTCCTGAGAGGCGTTTCCACGCAGAGTGGGGACGATCATCTGACCGTTCATGATCGTGCCCATACTCTGCGCTCAGCGTTATACACAAGTCATCTGGCTATCCAGTGAGGCAGCAGCACTGATGCGCTTTTGTAGCGCGATGGCATGAACACCGCAGATCGCGACGTGGGTGAAGGCTGAGTCCTGGCGCTGATTCGGGGGCAATCGGCATGGATGCCGATTGAGCTGCACTGGGCCATGGATGGCCCATTTGCAGCGACCCCCGAATCAGTGTCAGGACGAAGGAACCCCGGCGAAGCCGGGGCCGGAACCGGAGCAAAAGGCTTTGCTTACTTTGGCCTCTCAAAGTAAGTCGCCGAGGGGCGAAAAGGTGACTGGAGCCATGCGCTCGGCTAACTGAATCCACAATCTGTGCCATTTGTGACGCGGAGCGTCACGGGAGGCATGCCCACGCGGAGCGATGGGCACGATCATCAGTGTTGTGCACGATCAGTGTGAGCGTCGTGCGCAAAGCGCGACACAGTCTCTCAACTGATCCCCGCCAACAGTTCCCGCGCCAGACGCTGATGCTCTTCGTCAGACTCGGCGATCACCTGCAACAGGATTTCACGGGCCGACTCGATATTCCCGTCGTCGATCAACACTTGAGCCTGATTGATCTGGCTCAACGGTGGCTCCTCCAGATCCAGCAGGTCGAAGTCCGAATCGTCACTCATGAAGCTGTCGAGGAAGTCATCACTCAAATCGTCTGCAGCGGACGGCGCAATCACTTCGATGGGTTCTACGGCATCCGAATCCGAGAAGTCGCTGAGGAATTGCTCGTCAGACAGCTCGAATACTTCCGGCAATTGATTCAGATCTGATGAAAACCCCGGATCTACTTCAGGCCGATCGGCGGGTTTGGTGCGGGCAGGCGGTGCGTCGAACGGATCAACCAGATCCCAGTCAGCGTCCATCGACAACTCGTCCAGATTCAGCTGGAATTCGTCTGACGGCTCGGGATTCAGCGCTGCTGCCGTGGTTTCATCCAACTGCGTGATGGCAGGCTGCTCCTGTTCTGAAACAGGATCGGGCGCAGCCGCAGCGTTGAACTCAGGCCCGCTCTTGGCCAGCGAAACAGCCCCGACAGCAGCGGCCGTCAACGCTGTGGAGGCAGCGAGTGCCTCACGCGTCTTGAGCTGCGGATAACGCTCACGAATGTCCTGAATGGCTTGCGGGGTCACGCCGTGGTTCAACGCCGACTGTTCCTCGGCAGCAAAACCGGTACTGTCGCCCTGCTCGGCCAGCAATTCGAGCAGCCTGATACGAATGTCTTCACGTTCCGGCTGTTTTTCAAGCGCATTGCGCAGGATGCCGATCGCTTCGCTGAAGCGCCCGTAGGCAATGTAGATGCTGACGCCGTCCAGCGCATCGGGGGCAGCGCCCGCCATGCGTTGTGAAGACGAGGCCTTGACCGCGGGTGCGGCGACAGGTGCGACCACCGGCTGTGGCGCGACCGCAGGCACTTCGAAGACCGGGAGAACCGCGGCCTGAGCAGGTTTGATCAGCGGCTCGTCAGGCGTAACGGCCGGGGTCACGCTCGGAGTGCGTTGCTGCCGTCTTCTGTTATAGGCAAATGCCAGGAGCAGCAGGATGATCAACAGACCGGCCAACAGCACTGGAATGCTGAGGAACGGTTCGCTGGGAGCCGACGCCACGACAGGCTGTTGAACAGGCACGACCGCCGGTGGCGGTGTCGACACCTTGCTGGCGCCGGACTGAGCCTGCACGAGATCGGTTCGAAGCGCGGTGATCTGCTTGTCCTTGCCAACCAGCTGGTCCTGCAGATCGGCGGTCTGCGCCTTGAGTTCTTCAAGCGCTTTGGTCAGTTGCTGGGTTTCGATGGCGGCCGTCGCCATCTGCTCGGCCGCCTCCCGGACTTCGGCAGGTTGAACGGATGGCGCTGCAGGACTGGCTGCCGAAGGGCTGGTTGTGGGCAGCACCGCCGAATCAGGCAGTAACAAGTCCTGCCCAGGCTTGAGGCCTGCCCCTTGGGCGAATACCTGAGGATTGAGCAGCCGTATGCCATCGGCCATCTGGGTGGTCGAGACCTTGCTGCCCTGGCCCTGAACACGGGCGGCAATGGCATTCAGGGTATCGCCGCTGACCACCTTGTAGTGTTTGCCTTTGACAGCGGCAGGCGGCGCGACCGGCATGCGCGACTCGGGAGCCGCCGACTGTGCTTTGCGCTGCGTATTGCGACTGCGGGTTGCCGCGACGCCTTCGGGCGACGTGGCAGGATCGAGCAGGACGGTGTATTCGTGCAGCAGATCGCCATTGGGGCGGGACAGCTGCACCAGAAAACTCAAGTAAGGTTCAGTGACCGGTTTGTGCGAAACCACCCGGATCACGCCGCGCCCACCGTTCAGAACAGGGGTGAAACGCAGATCGTTCAGGAAGAACACGCGCTCGACGCCTGCCTTGGCGAATGCCTCCGGCGAGGCCAGCCTGGCCACCACATCGTCAGAGCTCAGGCCATCGGTTTCCAAAAGCGCAATTTCGGCATTCAACGGCTGATTGAGCGCCGAGTGCAGGGTTATTTCACCCAGCCCCAACGCGGACGCCAGCGACGAATAAACCAGCGTCGACGCTACGACAGACGCCGCCATCAGGCGCGCGTAAAAACCATGACCGACGGTGCGACCCGTACTCGCCTGAGAACTCTTCAGCATGCTAACCCTTATGGAAACCACAGCAGGCTTCTCACCTATCCCGATGAACTTCACTATCCGTGGCAAGAGTATGGGGGAGAACTCGCAGACTCGTCTCAGGATCTTTCGAGATTGGCCAGAATTCGCGAGTGCACGCGTACGCACACCCGCAGGTCTTCGTCATCCACACCCTCGAAGAGTTCGATCCGTAAAACATTGGCAATGGTTTCGATCTGTTCGATCAATGGCAGAGCAGTGTCGCACAGCACGATTTTCTTGGCCCGACGGTCCTCAAGCACTGCCTGACGCTGCACCAGTCCCTGGCCTTCAAGGCTGTCGAGCAATCGCGCAAGGGTCGGCCCTTCGACGCCAACACTCTGGGCCAGCTCACGCTGGGTGGGCGCCTCACCGAAGCGGGCAAGGTGCAGGAGCACCAGCCAGCGAGCCTGAGAAAGGCCCATACCGGCCAGACGACGATCCAGTTCGGCCCGCCAGCCACGGGAAATCTGTGCGAGTTGCATCCCGAAACGATGTTCATCAGTCAATGGCATAGAGCACTCGTGATCAAAACTAACTATTAGCGAGCTAAGCATGCTCCTTGCAATCAGGCAAGCACCCCACCGTGGCGTCTCGTCGCAGGTTCCTACATCTCGAATTCGGATTGCAGGGCGGCGCGCACGCAATACAGCACACCTTCGGGAACACGCCCAGTGAATTGTTCGATCACTGAAGAAACCGGAGGCAGTTCACCTTCCCCATCCAGGAACGCATCCTGAATCTCGCCCAGCAAGTCTTCGGGCAGATCCAGTGCCTGTTCGACGGACAATTGCTGTTTGCCGATGGCTTCGGCCAGCAGGGTGTAGACATTCTTTTCCGAGCACTGCAACTGGCCGGCAATCTGCGCCGGGGTCATGCCAGCGTGCGCCAGACTGATCAGTTCATGACGCAGGTCGGTGACCACCCGTGGCGCTTCGGCCTTGCCGCTGAGCACTTCC
Source organism: Pseudomonas sp. fls2-241-TYG-175 (assembly GCF_030209155.1). Taxonomy (NCBI): domain Bacteria; kingdom Pseudomonadati; phylum Pseudomonadota; class Gammaproteobacteria; order Pseudomonadales; family Pseudomonadaceae; genus Pseudomonas; species Pseudomonas sp. fls2-241-TYG-175. Next base: position 130,134 of record NZ_JARVSO010000003.1, read on the forward strand.
AGAAACGCCTCGCCGTAGCGCTCCAGCTTGCGCGCGCCGACGCCACCGACCTTGGCCATTTCAGCCATGGAACCGGGTTTGCTGCGCAGCATTTCCAGCAGGGTCGAATCCGGGAAAATGACGTAAGGCGGTACTGCGTGCTCTTCGGCCAGCTTGCGGCGCAGCGTGCGCAGGGCCTCCCACTGCTCGCGTTCCTCGCCTCGCACCAGTTGACTGGCCGGGCTGCCGGAATGGCTCTTGGCGGTGGTCTGCGGCTTGAGATCACGACGCAGCTCCAGCGTGACTTCGCCGCGCAGCAGCGGACGGCAGGTGTCACTCAGACGCAGTCCGCCATAACCTTCCAGATCGATGTCCGCCAGACCCCGCGCGACCAGTTGTCGGAACAACGAGCGCCATTCACCCTCGGAGCGTGCCTTACCGACACCGAACACCGACAGGTGCTGATGGCCGAAGCTTTCGACCTTGTCATTGGATTTGCCGAGCAGGACGTCCACCAGGTGCCCCACGCCATAGCGCTGGCCGGTGCGATAAATGGCCGACAGCGCCTGACGCGCAGGCTCGGTGGCGTCCCAGGTCTGCACGCCATCGACACAGTTGTCGCAATGGCCGCAGGGGTTGGGCATGTCTTCATCGAAATAGGCGAGCAACGTCTGGCGACGGCAGCGGGTTTCTTCGCACAGCGCCAGCATCGCATCGAGCTTGTGGTGTTCGAGCCGCTTGTGTCGCTCATCACCTTCGGAGTTCTGCAGCATCTGCTTGAGCATCAGCACGTCCTGCAGACCGTAGGCCATCCAGGCATCCGCAGGCAGACCGTCACGCCCTGCCCGGCCGGTTTCCTGGTAGTAGGCTTCCAGCGACTTGGGCAGGTCCATGTGTGCGACGAAACGGACGTTGGGCTTGTCGATTCCCATGCCGAACGCGATGGTCGCGACCATAATCAGGCCTTCTTCATTAAGGAAGCGCTTCTGATTGGCGGCACGGGTTTCGGAAGGCAGCCCTGCGTGATACGGCAGCGCCGGGTAGCCGTTGTCGCTGAGGAACACCGCGACCTCGTCGACTTTCTTGCGTGACAGGCAATAGACGATGCCTGCATCGCTGCGACGCTCGGACAGAAACGCCAGCAACTGCTTGCGCGGCGACTCCTTGGGCACGATGCGATAGAAGATGTTGGGGCGATCGAAACTGGACAGAAACCGTTCGGCATTCTGCAGGTGCAGACGCGTGACGATTTCTTCACGTGTCCGCTTGTCGGCGGTGGCCGTCAGGGCGATGCGCGGCACATTGGGAAACAGTTCGGCCAGTTGACCCAGTTGCAGGTATTCCGGGCGGAAGTCATGTCCCCATTGCGAAACGCAGTGCGCTTCATCGATGGCGAACAGTGCGATATCGAGGTTTTGCAGAAAGGACAGCATGCGCGGCTGAACGAGACGTTCCGGCGCCAGATAAAGCATTTTGACTTCACCCTGACGAATCCGGTTGGCCAGGTCGCGCTGCTGTTCGGCACTGAGCGTGGAGTTGAGCGCAGCGGCAGAAACACCCAGCTCTTCAAGGGTCGCGACCTGGTCATCCATCAATGCGATAAGCGGCGAAACCACCACGCACAGGCCGTCGCGCAATAGGCCGGGAACCTGGAAACACAGGGACTTGCCGCCGCCGGTCGGCATCAGCACCAGTGCATCGCCGCCGTTGGCTACACGTTCGATAATGGCACCCTGGCGACCACGGAAGCTGTCATAGCCGAAGATGTCTTTAAGTACGCGTTGTGCCTGTTCGAGCATAAAAACCCCAGATTGTCCTGCTGCACTGCAAAACGGGGGAGTATACCCGAGCGCTCACAGGCAATGGATGACTGGGACATGAGTGGTCGAAATTAACTGCAATGGGCCGCCGCGCTGGCGCCACAGGCGCTCAGGGCCTAGAATTCAGCATCGTTTATTTCCAAGGTAGTGCGTCCATGTCCTTCGCTGAGCAACTAACCCGCCTGCAAGTCTTCCTCGATGCAGATGAACTGCACGAAGAAGCACTGGACTACGTGGCCGCTCATGGCTACCTGACCGCCCTGTCTATCTGTTCCGAACCCGTGCCGGAGCGCGAGTGGATCGATGCCCTGTTCTCCGAGCCGCCACACTACGCGAGCGACGCCCAGCAGGTGGAGATCGAAGCCACTCTGATTGCATTGCAGGCCCATATCGCCCGACAGCTGGCGTCGGACGAAGAGTTCGAACTGCCATGCGATCTGGATCTGGGCGACGACCCGGATGATTCGGATCTGCGCGGCTGGTGCATCGGCTTCATGGAAGGCGTGTTCCTGCGTGAAAATGCCTGGTTCGAAAGCGCCGAAGACGAAGTCAGCGAAATGCTGCTGCCGATCATGGTCGGTTCGGGTCTGTTCGACGAGCAACCGGAGTTCTCCGATATCGCTCAGGACGCCAACCTGATGGACGACATGATCGTGCAGATTCCGGAAGCCCTCACGGCGCTGTACCTGCTGTGCCAGGCTCCGGACGAGAAACCGGCAATTCTCAAACCCCGTCACCACTGAGTCCGCGCCTATGGCGCAGGAGTCAACGCGCACCAGCCGTCACCGGTCGGTGCGCTATGTTCTGATGGCCATCGGCTGGCTGAGCGTTGCGCTGGGCGTTGTCGGGATTGTGCTTCCAGTGCTGCCCACGACGCCTTTTCTGCTATTGGCTGCCGCATGTTTCGCTCGCAGCTCCCCTCGTTTCTATCACTGGCTGGTCAATCACAAGCGGCTCGGCCCGTGGATCAAGGACTACCTTGAAGGCCGCGGCATTCCTCTCAAGGGCAAGGTCTACGCGATTGGCACGATGTGGGCCAGTATCAGCCTGTCCTGCTACCTCGTTCCCCTGCCGTGGGCTCGTGGCTTCATGCTGGTCAGTGCAGTGCTGGTAACGGTTTATATCCTCAGGCAGAAGACATTGCGCAGGCATTGAGTTCCTGGACCTTGATGAACCTCAATACCGTGGACGAGTCCCTTTCCTCAAATGCGTAACCCACTGAATAAAAACTACTTTGTGGGAGGCGGCTTGCCGGCGATGCAGTCTGTCAGGAAAATCGCGTCATCGTTCATCGCCGGCAAGCCGCCTCTTATCAAACAACCTGTAAGCCACTGAAGAAACGCGGTTTTGTGGGAGCGGACTTGTCCGCGAAAAGGCCGGTACATCCGACGCATATGCAGTGGCTGAAATACTGCATTCGCGGACAAGTCCGCTCCCACTGAGTTTGCCGCGCGACAGCGCTGCGTCGAAGACGTGGTGGCGTCTCCCACAGTCAGGTGTTTGCCATAGGCAGTCGCTAAACCACATCCACCTTCAACGAATGATCCCCCAGCATGCCGTTGATGATGGTTGCGGTGTCTGCACCTCCGGCAATCCAGCCACCGGCTCCCGGGGTGACTCCGAATTGCGCGGCGAGGTCGACGCCTTCAAGCTCGATGCTCTGGCTCGGATGCCCCCCATCCATGCCCACTTCAAGGGTAGAAACCGGTTGTGTGCCGACACCGTTGACCCGGACATGCAGGAAATCCTCCAGTGTTTCAGCCTTAGCACCCATGCCCTGCAAGAGCTGGGACAGGTCGAGGCTATCGATACCGACGTTGAAATCCGTCACCCGATCATGGCCTGTGTCGCCCGCCAGCCACATGAACCGGTCCTGCCCTTCACCGCCCGTCAGCACGTCGTCGCCCGGCCCGCCGATCAGCACATCGTTGCCGTTGCCGCCGTTCAGGCAATCATGACCGCCCGCCGCAAGCAGCACGTCGTCGCCATCCGTGCCGATCAACGAGGGACCATGCTGGTAATCAATGCTGACCGCCGCAGCGTCCTGTCCGCCATGCGTGTCCTGGATGGAGTAGCTGCCTTGATAACCTGGGGTGGTATTAACCTGACTGTAGTCGATGCTCAGGCCCAATTGGTAATCCATCCCCTCATTGGGCACGCCCGGATCAGGCTGATGGATCAGAATCAGCCGATAGACGCTGTCCTCGCTGGCAGTGAACGAACCGTCCGCCGCCAGACTGTGGAATTCGCCATCGTCCATCTGCCACGCCAGTCCGACCTGATCGGAAAGCTGCCGGGTATCGACCGTCAGCTTTTCACCCGCCTTCAGCTCAACGCTGTACAGGTCCTGATGATTGAAGGTGTCACCCTGCCAGGCACCCAGATAGCCGCTGAGCAGTACGGTGGCCGTCGCTGCATGAGTGACGTGAAAGTCGGAGCGCTGCAGGTCCTTTATCCGGTTTTCCAGTACATCTTCCTGTCCGCAGAACCGGATCGTGGCCAGCCGTGGCGAAGAGAAGTCTGAAGTGGCATCCCGCCAGCCCGTGTGGAACACGGTGGGCGTCGAGCTCAGTGGATCACCGCTGGGCGAATGATCGTTGGCCAGCAACGCAGCGGCGGGCACGTCGATGCTCGGGGCGAGGATGTTGGTAATGATGTGATCGGCAACGGCTTCGGGCGCTGACGTCGGTGCGCAGGGCCGCACATGAATCGACAACGTTGCGCCCGCCAGATCCCCGTCATGGTCACTGAGCACGTAACCGATGTTTTCCGTAACAGGCGTCCGCGAACTGCCCGGCGTGTAACTGAACGCACCGCTCTCCATGTTCACCACCAGGGTGCCGCCCGCCTGGGTGGTCAGGGTCAGCGTGCGGACGGCGCTGTCGAAGTGGGCCTGCCCCGCACTACCGCTCATACTGCCCTGCCCGCTTCGGTCATAGGTGTAGGCCAGCCCATCGACCATCAGTACCTTGACGAAGCCACCGTCGGCACCGAATGTGCCGCCCGCAAGCAGGCTGCCCTCTGTGCTGCCCTGAACCGTGCCACTGAGCACGGCGTTCAGTTCACGCGGCTCCAGAACGATGACCGAGCGCATGTCGGTGCCGGACTGTCCATCGTGTGCGATAGGGTCCAGGTACGTCTGGCTGACGTCGTTGCCGATACCGATGGCGAACGACTTGATGCCGTGAGCATCGAGAAAGGCCGTCCAGATCGCCTGTTCCCCGGCATCGATGCCGTCGCCCTGGCTCGGGTCGGGCTGGTGGTTGGGTTCGGAATGTTCGGGGGACAGCGTAGGGTTGCCGTCCGACAGAAAGTACGCCAGATTCTGCGCGCCCGTCAGACTGCCAGCGCTGAGAAACCCATGCTGTGCAGCCGCCAGTGCTGCGTCGTAGTTGGTCCCGTTGCCAGCCTCCAGTGCATTGATGATGTCCCGGGCAGTCGCCACGTCGACCCAGACTGAACCGGGCAGGTCGGCCTGGCTGTTGAAAGTCACAATCTGCACCCGAACCTCGCCCATGGCGGCGTACTGATCGAGCAACTGGTTGATTGCCTGTTTGGCCAGGTCCAGCCGTGACAGGCCATCGACGCCGCTCGCGCCCTTCATGCTGTCGGAGTTGTCGATGATCAGCAGCAGGTTCGAGTCTTGCGGCACGGGCGTTACCGTCAGTGCAATGTCGGTGGCGAGCGGCTGGTCATCGACAATGACGATGTCCAGCTGTCCAGTGCCCACGTCTCCATCGTGATCGACGGCCACTACCTCAATGGTCTCACCCAGCGTATTGGCACCCTCGCCGTCCGGATGTGCCAGAGGGTTGAGCAAGGTATAGCTGTAACTGACCTGGTAACTGACCGGGTCGTAGCCCGTGATGCTCAGGCTGTTGCCCAGCGCAGTCAGCACAGGCTGGGAGAAGTCCATGACAACGCCCGCCCTGACGATCTCTACGCCGCCGACCACCAGACTCTGCAGACCGTCAGGCGCCCTGACGATGAAGCTGCCGGTCTGGGTCAGCGCCGCCGGATCAGGCGCCGAGCCGCCGCACAGATTGGCTTCGTGAAGCGTCAGTTCGCTGCCCGATACGCTGACGCAGTGATCGACCGGGGGCTCAACGGGCGGTTCGACCGGTGGCTCTATGGGCGGCTCTGTGGGCGGCAACGGGGGTTCGATTACAGGCGGTTCAGTGATAGGCGGTTCTGTAACAGGTGGCTCTGTAATAGGTGGCTCTGTAACAGGCTGTTCTATAACGGGTGGCTCGGTGACCGGCGGCTCGACGAAGGGCGGCTCAGGAGCAGGTGCAATCACGTCATCAGGCAGGGCTGGGGCATCCCCACCGCCACGTGCAAAGACGTCTCGCCCTTCAGGAAAGATCGGTGTCATCACCAACCCCTCGGTGTAAAAGCCGACCACCGGCAGAACCTCGCCTCCGGTTTCGCTGAGCATGACGACCGTGTGCCCTCCACCGCCTGCATTGGCTTCAGACTCACTCGAAGACCCGTGATCATCGGCGGTCACGATGCCGAGTGTCGGGGTCAGCGGGTCTAGGGTCTCGACGTGCGGCGCCTGATCGTCGAGCACGGCCGCATCAAGCAGCACGCGACTGTCACGCCCCAGGGTCAGCTCTCGACCGGTCTCCAGCCGGATAGCGACAGCCCCGTCAGACCCGGCCTGCACCTGTTCGCCGATGAACACCCGATCGCCAGCGACCAGCAGCCTCTTCGCACCGTCGCCCGCTACCGCAAACACATCGCCCAAGACTCTCCACACTGTTCCGATGACGCTCGCCATAGGCTTCTCCACTGTCGTAATGATCAGCGCTGTCACTGCCTGGCAACACGTTCGACTGCGGTACGCGTGTAACGCCTCGGTGCTGAAAAATAATAATCGCCAAAATATCGACATCCCTCGCGCTTGAGGCTCTCAGGAATGAAAACTGTCCACATAGACGCCTGACAATATTTCGTCGGTGCGACGACAACCTTCTATTGACGCCCATAAATTCTTGAAATATCGATTTTCGAGCGAACAACCATCGCTCGAAATGGAAAAACCGCATAAGTTTTTTTTGGCATAACCCTTATGAAAAAAGCGTCTGAGGTTTTCTCAAAGTTGTTCTTAGCTGTGTTGTTAAACGCCTGATACGGCTGACACCACAAGAATCGTCATTTTTCTGGCGATCAGGAACCACCTTACGGAGAAGTCCTCCATGCGCGATTTAACCCCGCTTTACAGTGCTGTTGTCTTTGCAGTGGCCTGTGCGCAAGCGCAAGCCATTTCGCTGACCGAGGCCATTCAAAGCACCCTCGACAATCACCCTGAAGTACAGGCAGGCAAACATGAACGATTGTCGGCAGATGAAGAGCTGAATGTGGCCAAAGGTGGTTATCTGCCAGTGGTTGATGCCATCGCCGCCTACGGCAGACAGAAGAACGACAGCCCGAGCACACGCGCGCTCTATGGGCATAACACCGAAGCCCTGACCTACACCCAGTCGGAACTGCGCCTGCGCCAGTTGTTGTTCGACGGTTTCAACACGCCGAACGAAGTCGGACGCACACAAGCGGTGGTCAACTCGCGGGCCTACTACGTACAAGGGACGTCGCAGAGCCTGGCGTTGCGCGCTGTCGAGGTGTACCTGGAAGTACTCAAGCGCCGTGAGCTGTTGACGCTGGCGAAAAACAACCTGCAAGCCCACTTGCGCATCAATGACCAGATCAATCTGCGCAGCGAGCGAGGCGTCGGCAGCCTGGCAGACCGTGATCAGTCGCTGGCACGTCGCGCCCTGGCGCAGAATAACTTTCACACCGCTCAAGTGGACTTGGCGGACGCTGAAGCCAACTTCGAGAGCGCCGTGGGTCGCCTGCCGGACGAACTGGAATCGCCACCCTCGATCAGGGGCGAAGTACCGCTGAGCCTGAGTGCTGCGCAGCAAAGCATGTTGCTCAACAACCCTTATCTGAAGTCGGCGCAGGCCGATGTCCAGGCGGCCGAAAAACAGTACGAAATTGCCAAGGCTCCTTTCTACCCGCGCTTCGACGCGGAGCTGGCTGTCGGGGCCAACGACAATCTGCAGGGCGAACGCGGCCACGACAACGAATGGCGCGCCGCCGTGGTGATGAATTACAACCTGTTCAACGGCAACCGCGACAAGGCGCGCATGCGCTCCAATGCGCACAAGACCGGTCAGGCAATGGACATTCGCAACAACGCGTTGCGCATGCTCAACGAGAACATGTCGCTGGCCTGGAATGCCATGAGCAACGCCCGTCAGCAGACACCGATTGCCCGTGAATACGTCGAATCGACGACCCGCGTGCGCACGGCTTATCAGGATCAGTTCGGGCTGGGCCAGCGCAGCCTGCTGGATCTGCTGGACAGCGAAAACGAGCTGTACAACGCCAGCCGTCGCTACACCGAAGTGCGTTACACCGAGGAACTGGCCATGTACCGGGTGCTGGCCAGTGAAGGTGAGCTGCTGCGCAAACAGCGTGTGGTACTGCCTGCCGAAGCAGTGGCGCTGAACGAGGTGCAGAGCGAAGCCCGTCTGCCCGAACTCAAATAAGCCGCGAACGGGAGCACGCTCTTGAACAGTCTGAAAATGCCTGATGCCGATATGCATGAAGCATCGTTCACCGAGGTCGAGGACCCATTGCTCGACGGCCTGATGATGCTCTGCCGGTTGCATGGCCGATCCAACAGCCGCGCCAGCCTGAGTGTGGGTTTGCCGATGAGCGATCAGCGGCTGGAACCCTCGCTGATGCCAAGGGCCGCTGCCCGCGCCGGTCTGCAGGCGCGCTGGCTGCGTCGCGATCTGGAACAGATCCACGCGCTGAACCTGCCCGTGCTGCTGTTGCTGAAGGACCAGCATTGCGCGGTGCTGGTGCGTCGTGACGAATCAGGCCGACTGCTGATCCTGCCCTCGGAAAACCAGGGCGGCGAGCAGTGGGTCGCGCCTGAACAACTGGCGCAGCGCTACACCGGTCAGGCGCTGTTCGCCAGCCCGCACCATGAACTGGAACAACTGCGCTCGCCTCTGTTGCCCAGAGTGACCTCCTGGTTTCGCGACACCGCAAGACTGTCCCGAAGACTGTATGGCGACGCGCTTCTCGCCAGCCTGCTGATCAATGTGCTCGGCCTGATGGTCCCCCTGTTCGTCATGCAGACCTACGACCGCGTGGTGCCCAATCAGGCCACCGCGACCCTTTGGGTGCTGGCCATCGGTCTGCTGATGGGCACGCTGTTCGAAATGGGACTGCGCCTGATCCGCGCCCGGCTGCTGGATCAGGCGGGCAGCAAGACTGACCTGATCCTTTCCGCGACGCTGTTCGAGCGCATCGTCGGCATGAACCTCAAGGCGCGCCCGGCCACGGTCGGCGGCTTCGCCCAGAGCATTCATGACTTTCAGGGACTGCGCGAGTTCCTGACCGCCGTGACCCTGACCAGCCTGATCGACCTGCCCTTCGCGATCCTGATGCTGGCGGTCATCGGTCTGCTGGGCGGCTGGCTGGTGTTGATTCCACTGCTGGCCTTTCCGCTGACGGTCGCCTTTGCCTGGGCGATTCAGATTCGTCTGCGTGACACGGTGCAGAAAAGCCTGAGTCTGGGTGCCGCGCGTCAGGCCTTGCTGATCGAAACCCTCGGCGGTCTGGAAACACTCAAGGCCTGCAACGCCCAGAATGAACGTCAGCATCAGTGGGAAAGCACCCACGGCGCCCTGACCCGACTGGACAGCCACGCCCGTCACCTCGCCGCACTGGCCAGCAACGGCACACTGTTCGTGCAGCAGTTCTGCGGCATGGCCACGCTGGTCGCCGGGGTCTACAGCATCATCGGCGGGCACCTGAGCGTCGGTGCGCTGGTGGCGACTTACATGTTGGGGAGCCGGGTGCTCGCGCCGCTCGGGCAAGTCGCGGGGCTGATCACCCGCTACCAGCAAGCGCAACTGACGATGAAAAGCACCGACGCGTTGATGGCATTGCCTCAGGAACAGGCGCCGGAAAAACGCCCGTTGCAAACACCGCCGCTCACAGGCGCGGTGAGCGTCAGCAACCTGCGTTTTGCTTACGAACCCAAGGGTGCGCCGGCCCTGAACGGTATTCGCTTCAGTCTGGAACCTGGGGAACGCGTCGGCATCATTGGCCGCAGCGGTTCGGGCAAAAGCACACTGGCGCGTCTGCTGATGGGGTTTCACACGCCGGACGAAGGTCAGGTGCTGTTCGACAACCTGGACCTGCAGCAGCTGGACATCAGCGAACTGCGCCAACAGATCGGCTACGTCGCCCACGATTTGCCGCTGCTGGCGGGCAGCCTGCGCGACAACCTGTTACTGGGCGCACGCCAGGTGAGCGACACGCGCATGCTTGAAGTGGCGCGCATCACCGGCGTCGATGAGCTGGCGCTGCGTCATCCGCGGGGCTTCGACCGGCCCGTCGGCGAGCGCGGCCAGTTGCTCTCCGGCGGACAGCGGCAGAGCGTATTGCTGGCTCGCGCCCTGCTGCTGGACCCGCCCATTCTGCTGCTCGACGAGCCTACCAGCCATATGGACAACGCCAGCGAAGAACACCTGCGCCAACACCTGCGTCGCCTGATTCCCGGCAAGACCCTGCTGCTGATCACCCATCGTTTGTCGATGCTGACCCTGGTCGACCGCCTGCTGGTACTCGACCACGGCAAGCTGGTTGCAGACGGCCCGAAGGACGCTGTCATCGAAGCACTGCGCAAGGGCCAGATCGGCCCGACGCCGGTTTGAAGGAGGATTGTTCATGACCATGTCCGGCAGCCGTTACGTCGAGCACAGGTTCCTGCCCTATCGGTCTGCCGCGCTGGCCGATCCCTCATCACGCGCCATGAGCCTGACAGTGTGGATTGCCGCCGCACTGTTGCTTGGCGCTTTGCTCTGGGCCGGATTCGCGATACTGGAAGAAGTCACCACCGGAGAAGGCAAGGCCATTCCGTCGAGCAAGGTGCAGGTCATCCAGAACCTGGAAGGCGGGATCGTGAGCGATATTTTCGTGCGCGAAGGCCAAGTGGTGAACAAAGGCGACACCCTGCTGCGCCTCGATGACACGCGATTCATGTCCAGCCGCAGCGAAAGCGAAGTTGACCGTCTGACCCTGACCGCGCAAGTGGAGCGACTGGCCGCCGAGGCCGAAGGTCGTTCGCTGACGTTGCCTGCTGAAGTGACGTCCAGTGCCCCGCAAGTGGCTGCCGACGAGCAGGCGCTGTATGAATCCCGGCAGCGGCGACTGGCCAGCGAGCAACGCACGCTGAATGAGCAACTGCGTCAGAAGACCCAGGAGCTGGCCGAGTTTCGTTCCAAACAGGAGCAGTTTCGCAGCAGCCTGGCGCTGGTTCAGCAGGAGCTGGACATGTCGGCGCCACTGGTCAGCTCCGGCGCCGTTTCACCGGTGGAAATCCTGCGCCTCAAGCGTAACGCGGTGGAGCTTCGCGGCTCGATGAACGCCAACACCCTGGCGATCCCGAGGGCCGAGGCGGCCATCAGTGAAATCAAAAGCCGGGGGCAGGAATCGGAACTCGCGTTTCGCGCTGACGCTGCCCGCGAGCTCAACGAAAAGCGCAACGACCTGGCCCGGATCAGTGCCAGCCGTATCGCCATCGATGACCGCATGAGCCGTACGACAGTGGTGTCGCCGGTGCGCGGCATCGTCAAGACCCTCAAGGTCAACACCATCGGCGGCGTGGTTCAGCCCGGCAGCGACCTGCTGGAAATCGTGCCACTGGAAGACAACCTGCTGATCGAAGCGAAAGTGCGCCCGCAGGACGTCGCCTTCCTGCACCCCGGCCAGAAGGCCATGGTCAAGTTCAGCGCGTATGACTACACCCTTTATGGCGGCCTGCCTGCGCGTCTGGAATTGATCGGCGCCGACACCATCACTGACGACAAGGACAACAGCTTCTATCTGATACAGGTGCGCACCGACAGCAATCACTTGGGCAGCGACAGCAGGCCGCTGCTGATCATCCCCGGCATGATCGCCACCGTGGACATCATCACCGGGGAGAAAAGCGTGCTGGATTACCTGCTCAAGCCGGTACTCAAGGCCCGGGCCGAAGCGTTGCGTGAGCGGTGAGTCGTGCAACGCTTGCTGAAATCTGTAAGCCACTGAAAAAAAGCGATTTTGTGGGAGGCGGCTTGCCGGCGATGCAGCCGACGCGGTCTGTCAGGAAATCGCGTTATCGTTCATCGCCGGCAAGCCGCCTCCCACAGGTTGTTGTTACTTCTTCTTGTCCTTGGCGAACGCAGCCTCAAGCGCTTCGTTAAGCGTGCGCAGTACCTTGACCCGGGCCCAGCGCTTGTCGTTGGCTTCGACCAGCGTCCAGGGTGCGATTTCGGTGCTGGTGCGGTCGACCATTTCGCCGACGGCCTGACGGTATTGCGGCCACTTCTTGCGGTTGCGCCAATCGTCCTCGGTGATCTTGTAACGCTTGAACGGGATCTGCTCACGTTCCTCGAAGCGCTCCAATTGGGTCTGTTCATCGATCGCCAGCCAGAACTTCACGACCACGATGCCGAAATCGGTGAGCTGTTCTTCGAAGTCGTTGATTTCGGAATAGGCGCGCATCCAGTCGGATTCACTGCAGAAACCTTCGACCCGCTCCACCAGCACGCGCCCGTACCAGGAACGGTCAAAAATGGTGAACTTGCCGCGTGCCGGAATCTGTCGCCAGAATCGCCACAGATAAGGCTGAGCGCGCTCGTCCTGAGTCGGTGCGGCAATCGGCACGATGGCGTACTGCCTCGGGTCCAGTGCCGCCGCAACACGACGGATCGCCCCGCCCTTGCCGGCCGCATCGTTGCCTTCGAACACCGCCACCAGCGCATGACGCTTCATCCGCTTGTCGCGCAGGTTGCCGGACAGGCGCGCCTGCTCGGTGATCAGCGCTTCCTTGTAATCATCCTTTTCCAGACTGCGGCTCAGGTCGAGGCTGTCCAGCAGGGTCAGCTCTTCGTCGTGGCTCGCCTGCGGTCCTGCGCTCTGCGACTTGACCTCAGGTTCGACCTTGTTCAGTGCCGCTTGCATGCCTTCGAGCAGCAAGCGCCCGACGGTGAGGCTGCGATAATTGGCGTCCACGCCTTCAATGACATGCCAAGGCGCGTATTCGCGGCTGGTGCGGCGCAACACACGCTCACCGAAGCGCACGAACTTGTCGTAGGTCCGGGACTGCTGCCAGTCCAGCGGGCTGATGCGCCAGCTGTGCAACGGGTCGTCCTTCAGCGTCTTGAGGCGCAACTTCATCTGCTTCTTGGACAGGTGAAACCAGAACTTGAAGATCACCGCACCTTCATCGCAGAGCATCTTTTCCAGACGTTCGGCACCGCTGATGGCCTGATCCAGCACCGCATCCTTGAAACGACCATGCACCCGGCCCTGCAGCATCTGGCTGTACCAGTTGCCGAAGAAAATCCCCATCCGCCCTTTCGCGGGCAATTGCCGCCAGTAGCGCCAGACCGGTGGATGGGCCAGTTCTTCGTCAGTCTGCTGATCGAAGGTGCGCACTTCGATATAACGCGGGTCCATCCACTCGTTGAGCAGCTTGACGGTCTCGCCCTTGCCCGCGCCTTCGATGCCATTGATCAGCACGATAACCTGACGTCCGGCCTGCTCATGCAGATCGTACTGGGCTTCGAGCAACGCCTCGCGCAAGGCTGGCACGGCGGCCTCGTAGGTTTCGTCGTCGATGGCGTGACCGATTTCAGCGGATTCAAACATGCACTGCTCCCTTCATGATCGGGGCCGGGGATGATGGCCAGATGCATATAGTGACCACCGAATGCCCACATGGGTCAATCGGTGCAACAGCAATGCCGCTTTTATCCGCACACACGGCTAAAATGCGGCCATTGCCACCGCTGAGCCGAACATGACCATTACCCGCCACGCCCAGATCGACTGGGACGAACAAGGCAATCCGCATTCGCGTACGTTTTCCGATGTGTACTTTTCCACCGAATCCGGTCTTGAAGAGACGCGCCATGTGTTTCTGGTGCAGAACGACCTGCGCCGACGCTTTACGGAATTGCCGGAAGACGGACGGCTGATCATCGGCGAAACCGGTTTCGGCACCGGGCTCAATTTCCTTTGCGCCTGGCAGTTGTTCGATGAATGCGCCCGCCCCGGTGCAAGAATGCAGTTCGTCAGCGTCGAAAAATACCCGTTGAGCCGCGACGACCTGCAACGTGCGCTGGCCTTGTGGCCGGAGCTGGCGGCGTTCGCAGATCCTTTGCTTGATCAGTACGTGGCCGTGCATGAGGGCTTTCAGCGCATGGTGTTCGATCAGGGCCGGATCACGCTGACTCTGCTGATCGGCGATGCGCTGGACATGCTGCCGCAACTGGACGGCCAGATCGATGCGTGGTTTCTCGATGGTTTCGCGCCCGCGAAAAATCCCGAGATGTGGACACCGGAGCTGTTTGCCGAGCTGGCGCGACTGTCGACGACAGCGACGACCATCGGCACCTTCACCAGCACCGGCTGGGTACGCCGCGCACTGAATGCTGCGGGTTTCAAGATGAAGCGCGTGCCGGGGATCGGTCATAAATGGGAAGTGCTGCGCGGTACGTACATCGCGTGGCCTGAAGAGGCCGTCCCTGTGCCCGCCGCCAAACCGTGGTTCGCCCGCCCGCCTGCGCTGCACAATGAGCGTAAGGCATTGGTGATCGGCGCCGGGCTGGCCGGTTGCGCCACGGCCGAGAGCCTGGCGAACAGGGGCTGGCAGGTGAGCCTGCTGGAGCGCCATGCCGCGCCCGCGCAGGAAGCGTCGGGCAATCCGCAGGGCGTGCTGTACCTCAAGCTGTCGGCGCACGGCACGGCATTATCCCAATTGATTCTCAGCGGGTTCGGGCATACCCGGCGCCTGCTAGAACGCTTGCAGCGCGGTGTGGACTGGGACGGTTGCGGTGTGCTGCAACTGACCTTCGACGACAAGGAAGGCAAACGTCAGGCACAACTGGCCGAGGCCTTTCCCGAATCGCTTCTGCACCTGCTGGACCAGTCTGCGGCCCAAGCACGCAGCGGTATCCGGCTGGCCAGCGGCGGGCTGTTTTACCCGGAAGGTGGCTGGGTTCATCCGCCTGCCCTCTGCGACAGGCAGGCCACTCACCCGAACATTCGGTTGATCGCTCATCACGAGGCGCTGGAACTGCGTCAGGTCGGTGGGCAGTGGCAGGCGTGGGATAACGAGCGCTTGATCGACAGCGCGCCAGTCGTGGTGCTGGCCGGTGCCGCCGACATCAAACAGTTTCCGCAAAGCGCGGAGTTGCCGCTCAAGCGCATTCGCGGGCAGATCACTCGCCTGAAGGAGACCGAGGCCAGCACGACATTGAGCACGGTGGTCTGCGCCGAAGGTTACGTCGCGCCCGCGCGGCTGGGTGAGCATACGCTGGGGGCAAGCTTCGACTTCAACAGCGTCGATCTGACGCCCAATCTGGCCGATCATCTGGGCAATCTGCAGATGCTGGAAGAGATTTCCCACGATCTTGTACAGCGTCTGGAAGCAGCAGACCTGCCACCCGAGCAACTGCAAGGCCGCGCCGCGTTTCGCTGCACCAGCCCGGATTACCTGCCCATCGTCGGCCCGCTGGCGAACCGGGAAGCTTTTCTCGACGCCTTCGCCGCGCTGGGTAAGGATGCGCGTCAGGTGCCGAACGTCGCCTGTCCCTGGCTGGACGGTTTTTACGTCAATAGCGGCCACGGCTCACGCGGATTGATCACCGCCCCGTTATGCGCCGAGCTGCTCGCCGCCTGGCTCGACAACGAACCGCTGCCGCTGCCTCGCAGCGTCGCCGAAGCCTGTCACCCGAACCGGTTCGCCTTGCGCGGGTTGATTCGGGGCGAGCATAAAGTCTCTGACTGAATGCGTACCCGTGGGAGGCGGCTTGCCGGCGATGGCGTCAGCTCAGTCGCTGATGTGTTGCTTCGGAAAATGCATCGCCGGCAAGCCGCCTCCCACAGTCCGTTGGTTGCAGCAAGACTTGTGTATAACGATGAGTGCAGAGCGATAAGCATGCAGCCCGTAAGGCTCTGCGTCACATTCCCGGCCTTACGCGAGTGTTCAGCGGAACACGCTGCCCTCAGCGCAATCAGTACTAAGCCACTCAGCGACGCACACTCGCTCAGCCGCTATCCTTATTGTCAGTACAGCCAGTCGAGCCCCTCATGTTGCAAGTGCGAGACGTATTCAAGAATTACACCACGGCTCAAGGCCCATTGGCGGTTTTGCGGGGTGTCGATCTGCACATGGCGCGCGGTGAAAGCCTGGCGTTGATGGGCGAATCGGGCAGTGGCAAGAGCACGCTGTTGCATCTGGTTGCCGGGCTCGATCAGGTTGACTCAGGCACGATCGAAATCGCCGGGCAACGTCTGGACCTGATGAACGAAAGCCAGCTGGCAAACTGGCGGCGTACGGAAATCGGTCTGGTGTTCCAGCAATTCAACCTGATCGGCAGCCTCAAGGTTGCCGATAACCTGGCGTTTCAGGCGCGTCTGGCCGGGCGCTACGACCCGGTTTGGCAGGCACGGCTGGTCGAGCGCCTGGGCCTGGATGCGCTGCTGGACCGTTACCCCGAGCAGTTGTCCGGCGGCCAGCAGCAACGTGTCGCCATTGGCCGCGCCCTTGCCTCCCGGCCGAGTCTGCTATTGGCGGACGAACCCACTGGAAACCTCGACGAAACCACCAGTGGCGAAGTGCTGCAATTGTTGCTGGACCTGCTCGACGACAGCGCAACCACCCTCCTGATGGTCACTCACAGCCCGCGCGTTGCGGCACGACTGGCGCGCACACAGGTGCTGCATCTGGGCCGCCTGGCGAACGAAGGCGAGCGCTGACATGCGGGTGTTTTACTGGACCTTGCGCGCCCTGCTCAGTCACTGGCGACGCCACCCCGTGCAGTTCTTCAGCGTGCTGACCGGGCTGTGGCTGGCGACGGCACTGCTGACCGGCGTGCAGGCGCTGAACAGTCAGGCACGGGAAAGCTATCAGCAGGCCAGCCAGTTGATTGGCGGCCAACCGCAGTCCTCCATCGAAGCGGCCGACGGCAATGTGTTCTCACAGGACCTGTTCATTCAATTGCGTCGTGCAGGCTGGCCGGTGTCGCCCATGGTGCAGGGCCGGATCGCGCTCAAAGGGCACGAAGACCAACGGCTTCAGCTGATGGGCATCGAGCCAGTGACCTTACCCAAAGGCTCCTCACTGGCGGGGCAAAGGCTTGATGCGCAACAGGTCGTGGACTTCCTTGCGCCGCCGGGGACGACCTGGATCTCGCCGCAGACCCTGCAGGCGCTGAACCTCAAGGAAGGCCAGCAGCCTCTGGCGGAAAACGGCGAATCGCTGCCGCCTCTGCGCGTGACGCCGGACATGGCCCCCGGCCTGCTGCTCACCGACATCGGTTTTGCCCAGCCGCTGCTCGGTGCCAACGGCCAACTGTCTAGGCTGCTATTGCCCGAGGGATTCTCAGCGCCCATGCCTGCTCCGCTGGCAGGCAAACTGGTGATGAGGAAAGCGGGCGAAGAAAACAATCTTGAGCGCCTGACCGAAAGCTTTCACCTGAACCTGAATGCACTGGGTGTGCTGTCGTTCATCGTCGGGCTATTTATCGTACACGCGGCGATCGGCCTGGCGCTCGAGCAACGCCGCGGCCTGCTGCGCAACCTGAGAGCCTGCGGGGTTACCGCCCGATTGCTGATTGCAACGCTGGGCATGGAGTTGGGTGTTCTGGCACTGCTCGGCGGCCTCCTTGGGGTGATCAGCGGCTACTTGCTGGCAAGCCTGCTGCTGCCGGACGTCGCCGCCAGCTTGCGAGGGCTTTACGGCGCCGAAGTCGCCGGGCAACTGAATCTGAGCGCAGGGTGGTGGTTCAGCGGCATCGGCGTCAGTCTGCTCGGAGCGTTGCTGGCAGGTGCCAACAGCCTGCTGCGTGCAGCGCGTCTGCCCTTGCTGGCACTGGCTGACGCGCAGGCCTGGCAGCAGGCTCACGCTCGCTGGCTGCGACGCCAGGGCTGGGTCGCCGTGATCTGCGCAGTCATCGCGCTGTCTGCCCTGCTGCTGGGCCAGTCGTTGTTGCTGGGGTTCGTGCTGGTGAGTTCGATACTGCTCGGCGCTGCGCTCGGTCTGCCTGTACTGCTGGATGCAGTGCTCGGCACGCTGCTCAAACGCAGCCGTTCGGTCACAGGCCAATGGTTCCTGGCCGATTGCAGACAGCAGTTGCCTGCACTGAGCCTGGCGCTGATGGCACTGCTGCTGGCGATGGCCGCCAATATCGGCGCGGGCAGCATGACCTCGGGCTTTCGTGAAACCTTCAACAGTTGGCTGGAGCAGCGCCTGACCGCTGAACTGTACGTCAGCCCGCAGAACCCTGCTCAGGCCGAGCCGCTGCAGACCTGGCTGAACCAGCAACCGGAGATCAAGGCCGTGCTGCCGAACTGGCAGGTGCCAATCCGCCTGCAAGGCTGGCCCGCCGATCTGTTTGGCGTGATTGATCACACAACTTATCGCCAGCATTGGGAGTTGCTTGAAGCCTCGAACGATGCCTGGGGTCAGTTGGCCAGTCAGGACACCATCATGCTCAGCGAGCAGATGGCGCGTCGTCTCAAGCTGGGGCTGGACGACACGTTGAACATTCCCTTGCCGACAGGCCAATGGTCGGCACGTATCGTGGGTATCTATGCCGATTACGGCAACCCCAAGGGCCACTTGCTGGTCAACGCCAGGCACCTGCTCGCTCACTGGCCGAACCTGACGCCCGTGCGCTTCAATCTGCGAATCGATCAGCTCGCCATCGCACCGTTGATCACTGCGCTAAGGGAGCAATTTGTGCTGGATGACAGCCACATCATCGACCAGAGCCAGCTGAAAAGCTGGTCCAGTCAGGTATTCGAGCGCACGTTCGCAGCCACCGCTGCACTCAATAGCCTGACCCTGGGCGTGGCCGGGATAGCGCTGCTCATCAGCCTGCTGACCCAAAGCCAGAGTCGCCTCGGTCAGCTCGCGCCGCTGTGGGCGATGGGCGTGACTCGACGCAAACTGATGCTGCTCAATCTGGGGCAGACGTGGATGCTGGCGGTACTGACTCTGCTGCTGGCTTTGCCATTGGGCATAGCGCTGGCCTGGTGCCTGAATGCGGTCATCAATGTGCAGGCATTCGGCTGGCGATTGCCGCTTCGGATTTTCCCGCTGCAATTGCTGCAACTGATGTTGCTTGCGATGGTAGCGACCTTGCTGGCTTCGGCCTGGCCGCTGTTCAAGCTGTACAGAAGTCGTCCAAGCGATCTGTTGAGGACGTTTGCCCATGAACGCTAGATGGCTGCTCCTTATGCTGGCTCTATTGCTGAGCGCCTGCGACGACAAGCCGATGCCGGACAACGGTTTCGCCGGGCTGGGCAACACCGCGGACGCTTACAGCCAGGTCACACCGGGCCGGGTGTTTTCGTTCCCGCAGGATCATGGACAGCACCCCGGTTTCCGCCTCGAATGGTGGTACATCACTGCCACCCTCAAGGACGACAAGGGCGAGCAGTTCGGCGTGCAGTGGACGCTGTTTCGCAACGCCATACGGCCAGGCACTCAGACCGGCAGCGGCTGGAACGACGGCACGATCTGGCTGGGGCACGCTGCGGCCACATCAGCGACTCGGCATTACGTGGCAGAGCGCTACGCCCGTGGCGGTGTCGATCAGGCCAATGTCACCACAGCGCCGTTCTCGGCGTGGATCGACGACTGGTCGATGAGCAGCGACTCGCACACTGACGATCCGCTGGCAAGCGTCCAACTGAAGGCCAGCGGCAAGGATTTCCGCTATCACCTGAATCTCACGACGGCCCAGCCAGTGGTGCTGCAAGGCAAGGAAGGCTACAGCCGGAAATCCGATGCAGGACAGGCGTCGTACTACTACAGCCAACCGTTTTTCGATGCCAAGGGCAGCGTCGAGATCGAAGGCAAAACCTATCAGGTCACCGGCAACGCATGGCTGGACCGGGAATGGAGCAGCCAGCCGCTCACTGCCGATCAGACTGGCTGGGACTGGTTCTCCCTGCAACTGGCAGGTGGCGACCGGTTGATGCTCTACAGGATTCGCCAAAACAACGCTAAGCCCTATGTGACAGGCAACTGGATCGGCGCCGATGGCACCACCCGGTTACTGAGCGCTGACGAAATCAGCCTTGAACCCCTCAAGACCACAACCATCGACGACCATCAGGTGCCCACAGTCTGGTCGGTCAAGGTCCCCGGCAAGCATCTGGACATCACCACCGAAGCGCTCAATCCCAAGGCCTGGATGGGCATGAGCATTCCCTACTGGGAGGGGCCTGTGAGGTTCCATGGCAGCCAGAGCGGTGTGGGCTATCTGGAAATGACAGGGCATTGATTCCGGTCACCGGCCAGTCCAATCCATGCGCCTGATACCGGAACCACGTCCAGAGAGCCCTGATCTTTATAACTTTTTGTTCTAAAACTACCGCCTTTGCCTCGGGTCAGTTTCTGGGTGGCTGGACTTTCTCAGCCACCTCCCCAACGGAAACCCGGTAAGGACTTATGTGCGGATTAGCAGGTGAACTACGTTTCGACCATCAACCAGCGGACCTTGCCGCTGTTGAACGCATTACCCATGAGCTGGCGCCTCGCGGCCCGGATGCGTGGGGTTTTCACAGCCAGGGGCCGATTGCCCTTGGTCATCGCCGACTGAAAATCATGGACCTGTCCGATGGGTCGGCGCAGCCGATGATCGACAGCCACCTTGGCCTGTCCATGGCCTTCAACGGTGCGATCTACAACTTCCCGGAACTGCGCGCCGAGCTGGAAGCGCTGGGCTATCAGTTCCATTCCGGTGGCGATACCGAAGTGCTGCTCAAGGGCTACCACGCGTGGGGCGCAGACATGCTGCCCAAGCTCAACGGCATGTTCGCGTTCGCTATCTGGGAGCGTGACAGCAAGCGCCTGTTCATCGCCCGCGACCGTCTGGGCGTCAAGCCGCTGTACCTGTCGAAGACCGACAAGCGTCTGCGTTTCGCCTCGTCGCTGCCTGCGCTGCTCAAGGGCGGCGATATCAGCCCAATGCTCGATCCGGTCGCGCTCAACCATTACCTGAACTTCCACGCCGTGGTGCCTGCGCCACGCACGCTGCTGGCAGGTGTCGAGAAACTGCCACCGGCCAGCTGGATGCGCATCGACGCCAGCGGTCAGGTCGAGCAGAAAGTCTGGTGGACGCTGCCGTACGGTCCTCATGAGGACGAGAAAAACCTCACCCTGGAAGACTGGCGCGACCGCGTGCTCGACAGCACCCGCGAAGCCGTGGCGATTCGTCAACGTGCTGCGGTGGATGTCGGCGTGCTGCTGTCGGGCGGTGTCGATTCCAGCATGCTGGTCGGTCTGCTGCGCGAAGTGGGCGTCGAAGACCTGTCGACCTTCTCCATCGGTTTCCAGGATGCCGGTGGCGAGCGCGGCGACGAGTTCCAGTATTCAGACCTCATCGCCAAGCATTACGGCACCCGTCACCATCAGTTGCGCATTCAGGAAAGCGAGATCATCGAGCAATTGCCCGCTGCCTTCCGTGCGATGAGCGAGCCGATGGTCAGCCACGACTGCATCGCCTTCTACCTGCTGTCGCGTGAAGTGGCCAAGCATTGCAAGGTCGTTCAGAGCGGCCAGGGTGCTGACGAGCTGTTCGCCGGTTACCACTGGTATCCGCAGGTTGACGGTGCGAGCGATCCGGTTGCCGCCTATCGCGACGCCTTTGTCGACCGCAGCTACGCAGAATATGCAGAAACCGTGCAGCCGAAGTGGCTGACCGCCAACGACGCAGCCGGTGATTTTGTCCGTGACCACTTTGCCCAGCCGGGCGCGAGCGCCGCTGTCGACAAGGCCCTGCGTCTGGACAGCACCGTGATGCTGGTGGATGACCCGGTCAAACGTGTCGACAACATGACCATGGCCTGGGGCCTGGAAGCGCGTACGCCGTTTCTGGACTACCGTCTGGTCGAACTGTCCGCCCGCATTCCTGGCAAGTTCAAGCTGCCGGACGGTGGCAAGCATGTGCTCAAAGAAGCGGCGCGCATGGTCATTCCATCCGAAGTGATCGATCGCAAGAAAGGCTATTTTCCGGTGCCCGGTCTCAAGCACTTGCAGGGCGATACCCTGAATTGGGTGCGCGAGTTGCTGACCGATTCCAGTCAGGACCGTGGTCTGTTCAATCCGGCCATGATCGACAAACTGCTGACCAATCCGGAAGGTCAACTCACCCCGCTGCGTGGCTCGAAGCTGTGGCAGTTGGCAGCGCTGAACCTGTGGCTCAGCGAACAAGGACTGTGATCCCATGAAACAGAATGCGACGACTTACAGCCAACGCCTGTTGCGCCGACAGTCGCCCTCGTACGAACGTCTGCAGGCACGGTTTGCCGAAGATGGCAGTCTGCTGGAGGCCGAGCCCCTGGCGCTGCACTGCGGCTGGGGCCGCCTGCTGATCGGCCACACCTACCCTGATCCGGCTGCGCTGGCTCAGGAGTTGCTGAACGAGAAACCGGGTGAGCGTGATATTGCGCTCTACGTGGCTGCGCCCCAACAGGTGCTGGCCCAGTCTCCGCAGCAACTGTTTCTTGATCCGTCGGACACGCTGCGTTTGTGGTTCAGCGACTACCGCCCGGCGCAACGGGTGTTTCGCGGCTATCGCATTCGTCGCGCGCAGAGCGAGTCGGACTGGCAGGCCATCAACAACCTGTATCTGGCACGCGGCATGTTGCCGATCGATCATTCGCTGCTGACGCCGCGTCATCAGGGCGGTCCGGTGTACTGGATCGCCGAGGATGAGAGCACCAATACCGTGATCGGCAGTGTGATGGGACTCAACCATCAGAAAGCCTTCAACGACCCGGAAAAAGGCAGCAGCCTGTGGTGCCTGGCAGTCGATCCGCAGTGCACGCGTCCGGGTGTGGGTGAGGTGCTGGTCCGACATCTGGTCGAGCACTTCATGAGCCGTGGCCTGAGCTACCTTGACCTCTCGGTCCTGCATGACAACGAACAGGCCAAGGCGCTGTACGCCAAGCTGAATTTCCGTAACCTGCAGACCTTCGCCATCAAGCGCAAGAACGGCATTAACGAGTCGCTGTTCCTCGGTCCTGGCCCGCAGGCGGAATTCAACCCTTACGCGCGAATCATCGTCGAAGAAGCTCATCGGCGTGGGATCGACGTACAGGTCGATGATGCGGACGCTGGACTTTTCACCCTCAGCTACGGCGGGCGTCGCATTCGCTGCCGCGAGTCGCTGAGCGATCTGACCAGTGCCGTGAGCATGACCCTGTGTCAGGACAAAAGCCTGACGCACCGCGCTCTGAAGGCAGCCGGTCTGCGCCTACCTGCTCAGCAACGCGCTGGCAGCGAGGAACAGAATCGCGCTTTTCTTGAAGAGCACGGCCAGATTGTGGTCAAGCCGCTGGACGGCGAGCAGGGCCAAGGCGTTGCCGTTGACCTGCGCACGCCGGAAGATGTACAGAACGCCATCGAGCAGGCGAAGCAGTTCGACAGCCGCGTGATTCTGGAAAGTTTTCACGAAGGTCTGGACCTGCGCATCGTGGTGATCGGTTTCGAAGTGGTTGCCGCAGCGATACGCCGCCCGGCCGAGATCATTGGCGATGGTCGCCATACCATCAAGCAGTTGATTGAAGCCCAGAGCCGTCGTCGCGAGGCTGCGACCGATGGCGAGAGCCGCATCCCCATGGATGGCGAGACCGAACGCACCGTGCGCGAGGCCGGCCACGACTACTCCACAGTTCTGCCGATGGACGAGCGTCTGGCTGTGCGCCGCACCGCCAACCTGCACACCGGCGGCTGCCTGGAAGACGTCACGGCCATTCTCCATCCTGTACTGGTGGACGCCGCTGTAAGGGCTGCCCGCGCACTGGACATTCCGGTGGTCGGCCTGGACCTGATGGTTCCGGCTGCCGACCAGCCGGAGTATGTGTTCATCGAAGCCAATGAGCGCGTCGGACTCGCTAACCACGAGCCTCAACCGACCGCCGAACGCTTCGTCGACCTGCTGTTTCCGCACAGCCTGCCTGCGCACAACTAGACAGCTACAAGCGCTGGACCGAAGCGGCGACTGTATTGCCGCTTCGGCCCGCTGCTTTCCGATTGACCCAATAGGAGCCTTCCATGACCCCTGCAAATATCCCCGATCCGGATCTGAAGTACCTGCAGAAAGTGCTGTTGGAAATGCTCGCGATCCCAAGCCCGACCGGCTTCACCGATACCATCGTGCGCTACGTCGCCGAACGTCTCGAAGAAATTGGCATTCCGTTCGAACTGACGCGCCGCGGCACCATTCGCGCCACGCTCAAGGGCAAACAGAATTCACCCGACCGTGCCGTTTCCGCGCACCTGGACACCATCGGTGCCAGCGTCCGTGAGGTCAAGGACAACGGCCGCCTGGCCCTCGCCGCCGTCGGCTGCTGGTCGAGCCGCTTTGCCGAAGGCAGCCGGGTGAGTGTGTTCACCGACACCGGCATCATTCGTGGCAGCGTGTTGCCGCTGATGGCTTCGGGACACGCATTCAATACCGCAGTCGATGAAATGCCGATCAGCTGGGACCACGTCGAACTGCGTCTGGACGCCTACTGCACCACGCGCGCCGACTGTGAGTCACTGGGGATCGGCATCGGCGACTTCGTTGCCTTCGATCCACTGCCGGAGTTCACCGAAAGCGGCCACATCAGCGCCCGTCACCTTGACGACAAGGCCGGTGTTGCGGCCCTCTTGGCCGCGCTGAAATCCATCGTCGACAGTGGCGCAGAGCTGTTGATCGACTGCCACCCGCTGTTCACCATCACCGAAGAAACCGGTACGGGTGCCGCAGGCGTGTTGCCGTGGGACGTGAGCGAATTTGTCGGCATCGACATCGCACCGGTCGCGCCGGGCCAGCACTCCAGCGAGCATGCGGTCAGCGTGGCGATGCAGGATTCGGGCGGCCCTTACGACTATCACCTGTCGCGCCACCTGCTGCGTCTGGGCGTGGACAATGAACTGCCGGTGCGTCGCGACCTGTTCCGTTACTACTACAGTGATGCGCACTCGGCCGTCACCTCGGGCCACGACATCCGCACTGCCCTGCTGGCATTCGGCTGCGACGCGACCCATGGCTACGAGCGTACGCACATCGACAGCCTTGCGGCCCTGAGCAAACTGCTGGGCGCCTACATGCTCAGCCCGCCGGTCTTTGCCAGCGATGCCAAACCGGCCCAGGCCTCACTGGATCAGTTCAGCCATCAGATCGAGCACGACGCGCAGATGGAATCCGACACACGGGTGCCGCCGGTAGACAGCCTGATCGGGCAGAATCGCGAGGAATAAACGCCTTCAGATCGCAGCTATGGTTTTCGCTGCACACTTATAGCGGTACACAAGTCACCTGGCTCTCCAGTGAGACAGCGGCACTGCCGTGCTTTTTTGCGCGATAGTGCGGACACCGCCGATTGCGACGTGGGTGAAGGCTGAGTCCTGGCGCTGATTCGGGGGGCAATCGGCATGGATGCCGATTGAGCTGCACTGGGCCATGGATGGCCCATTTGCAGCGACCCCCGAATCAGTGTCAGGACGAAGGAACCCCGGCGAAGCCGGGGCCGGAACCGGAGCGAAGGACTTTGGCTACTTTGGTCCCTCAAAGTAGCGCGCCGTAAGGGCGCAAAGGTGACCTGAGCCATGCGCTCGGCTCACTGAATCCACAGTCTGTGCCATTTGTGACGCGGAGCGTCACGGGAGGCATACCCACGCAGAGCGATGGGCACGATCAGTGTTGAGGCGGATTTGTGTATAACGATGAGCGCGGAGCATGGGCACGATCAGTGGGCTTGAGATCGCTGATCGTTCCCACGCCAGCGTGGTAACGCCGCTCAGGACGCTCCGCGTCCGCAGCTGAATGTCAGTTCAGCCCCAGTTTGCCGCGCAGGGTCGAGAGGTCTTCGGCCAGGGTGTTGACCGGGCCGACGAGGGCCTTGCGGTCGTTCTCCTTGACCTTGTCGTAGGTTTCAAAGCCGCCGTCCTTTGTCTTGTACTTGGCCAGGATCTTCTCCACCGTGGCAAAGTTCTTGTCGACCTTGCCGGCGAATGCCTTGTCCTGCTGTTCGATCTGCGGGCGGAACAGGTCGACGATTTTCTTCGCGCCGTCGATGTTGCCCTGGAAGTCATACAGGTCGGTGTGGCTGTAACGGTCTTCTTCGCCGGAAATCTTCGTTGCCGCCACTTCTTCCAGCAGCGCCGCTGCGCCACCGACTACTTTCTCAGGCGGGAAGGTCAGGTCGGCCACGCGCTTTTCCAGGTCCTTGACGTCGCTCATCAGCTTGTCCGCGATAGGGCCTTGGTCTTTCGTGGTGTTCTGCGAGAACAGCGCGTATTCCAGACGATGGAAACCGGTGAAGTCTTCAGCCGTCACGCCTTGCTCGTGGTCGTCGACCCGTGAGTCGATGGACGCGTCCAGGTCACTGAACAGCTCGGCAATCGGCTCGACGGATTCGTAGAACACACGCGTCGGTGCATACAGCTTCCTGGCAGTCGCCAGGTCGCCTTTCTTCACCGCGTCGGTGAATTTCTGTGTGTGGCTGACCAGTTCATCGATGTTCTCGGTGACGTAGATCTTGTAATCCGAAACCGGGCCGACCAGATCCAGCGGCGCCGTGGCAGCGAAGGCGGCCAGCGGAGTCTGGAGCAGGCCAAGGGTCAGCAGCAAAGCCAGAGGCGTCTTTTTCATGGTGCTCTTCCGGGTGAGGAGGTTGAAGGTCATGCGGTTTGGGTTTTCGATACGGCCGCCAGCAAGGAGCGTCCGATGAAGTCTTTGTCGTCGGTCACGCCCGGCAGGGTGAAGAAATAGCCGCCACCGACCGGCTTGAGGTACTCCTCGAGCGGCTCGCCGTTGAGGCGGTTCTGCACGGTGATGAAGCCTTTTTCCAGGTCCGCCTGATAGCAGATGAACAGCAACCCCATGTCCAGCTGACCGTTCTTGTTCACGCCGTTGGAGTAGTTGAACGGGCGACGCAGGATCAGGTTGCGCTGAGTCTCTGCGGTGCGAGGGTTGGCCAGACGGATGTGCGAATCCAGACGGGTCTTTTTGCCTTCCGGGTCGGCGGCATAGTTGGGCACGTCGGTTTCGACCTTGCCGTCCATGGGCGCGCCGGTGCTTTTGGTGCGGCCGAAGATCGACTCCTGTTCCTGCAAGGGGGTCCGGTCCCAGCGCTCGACGAAATTGCGGATGATGCGCACGGCCTGATAGCTGCCGTTGGCGGCCCAGGTCGGTTCGTCGCTGCCCGGTTGCACCCAGACCAGCTCGTTCATGGTCTTCTGGTTATTGGAATCCGGGTTGGCCGAACCGTCCCGGAAGCCCAGAAAGTTG
Source organism: Pseudomonas sp. fls2-241-TYG-175 (assembly GCF_030209155.1). Taxonomy (NCBI): domain Bacteria; kingdom Pseudomonadati; phylum Pseudomonadota; class Gammaproteobacteria; order Pseudomonadales; family Pseudomonadaceae; genus Pseudomonas; species Pseudomonas sp. fls2-241-TYG-175. The sequence continues at coordinate 157,312 of NZ_JARVSO010000003.1, forward strand.
CGGGCGCTTTCAGGTGGCTGGCCGGGTTTCTTCGGCGCCTGCGGCGGCACGGTGCCTTCCTGTTTCCAGCGCACCAGCAATAGGTCGGGCAGGTTCTTGACGATGTCGCGCAGGGCATGGATGTTGCTGTCGGCGGTGTTGGCGCAGAACTGGATACTCAGGTCGCCATGGCAGCTGGAAGGCTCCAGCGCGTCGTTGGGGAAGCCGACCATGCGGCTCAGGCGCAGGGGTTTCACGTCGGTCAGACCGAAGCGTTCATCGAACAGCGATTCGCCCACCGACACGGTGATGGTCAGGTTATCGGGCGTGACAACCGGTCCGAGGATGCCGGAGTCCAGCGGTGGCAGTTTCGGATCGACATCCGGCACCGGGCCGCCCGTCATCAGGAAGGCGATGCGCTCGTTCAGGGTGCGGAACAGGCGCTCGAGGTCTTCGCGATCCGAGGCCAGCACGTCGAACGCCACAAACATACCGGCAGCGGGGCGCGGGTTAACGATGCCGGTCTGGTGCAGGCCGTGGAACGCGTTACGGTCCTCGGTCTTGTCGCTGTTCGGCGCTTCGGTGACTTGCGCGGGGGCTGCGGCCAGAACATTGCCGCTCAGGCTGCTGCCGGCCAGTGCGGCCCCGGCAGCGCCGAGACCCATCAGAACGCGACGGCGCTGAATCGAGGCGGGTGCATTATTGGCGTCGGGAGTTTTCATGAGGCTGTGCTGTGCTCCTGATGGGCGGAATCGGTTCGGTTCAGAGGCCGGACAGGCCGAGTGCCGGGTCGATGGTGTTCAGCGCGTCGGCCAATGCCGCCGCCTTGGTCGCGATCTGCTTGCGCTGTCCGGCATCGACCTGGTCGTAAGGGCGATAGCCGTCGTCGGTCTTCAATGCGTCCAGCGTGGTGTCCAGATCAGCCATGGCCGCATCGATTTTCTGCAATTGATCGCCTGCACTTTTGCTCAGCAAGGGGCGCAGCAGATCGACCACCTTGCGCGTCCCTTCCAGATTGGCGGCGAAGCCATTCAGATCGCTGTGGCTGTAACGTTCTTCTTCACCGTTGCTGCGCACATCGGCCAGGCTGCGCATGTTGCGAGTGACGATGGCGGCGAGTTGCTCCGGGGCCAACGACTGGGCCAGCAATTGTTGCTTGAGCTGGGTCACGTCGGTCTGCAGACGCTGCGCCACCGGGCTCAGGCCCTCGACACTGCGCTGCTCGAACAGCGTGTATTCGATGCGGTGGAAGCCGCTGAAGCCCGGGTCCTGCTCGCGTTTTTCGTAGTAATCGGCGCGGGCGTTGATGGCGTTGTCCAGCTCGGCCAGACGCTGTGCGGCGGGGGCGATGCGCTGGTAAGCGGCACGCGCTGGCAGGTAGGCGGCTTGCGCGGCGCTCAGGTCGCCCGCATCGATGGCCTGCTGCAGGCCGGTGACAGCCTTGATCAGCGCCGAGCCCTGCAGGCTCAGGTACACGCGGTATTCGGACAGCGGACCGATGAAGGCGGTCATCGAGGGACGTGCCTTGGCCTTGGCGTCGGACTCGGCGGTAGGCGTCACGTGCAGCGTGCCGCGCGGGTTGCTCAGCAGACCACACGTGATGGCGTAATCGCCAGGCGCCAGGTTGGCATTGATCACCTGGCTCAGGCCGGGCGCAATGTTTTCCCGTTCTTCGATCACCAGTACGCCATCCAGAATTTCCCATTCGACGGCGCGTTCCGAGCGGTTGACGATGCGAAAAGCGTTCTGGCCTGCCGCCACAGTGAGGGCATTCGGCTCGCAGTTGTGGGCGTGAATGTTGACCACGGTTTCAGTGCCTGCATTGGCGGCGCGCTTTTTGGCGGCCACCTGCGAGGCGTAGTAGAACAGCCCGCCCGCAGCGATCATCAGGATCACGGAACCGGCGACTGCCAATCGCAGGACACGGGGAGGCCGGGCTTTCTCGGAAGGCCCTGAGGGACGGTTCGACATGGGTGCCCTTATTCGTTCGTCACGGAAGATGAATGTTGCTGCAACGGTGTGCGGCCGGACGGGGCGTGCGGCAGGAAAAACAGCACCAGCGCCCCGATCAGGTAAATGAGGTAGACACTCAGGGTGCTGACCGTCGGTGCGTCCTGGTAACCGAACATGCCAGCCAGCACCGAGCCGGTCGGACCGTCCATCGGCAGCCAGGCGCTGATGTCGAAGACCACGTCCTGCAAGTGGTTCCAGACGCCTGCTTCATGCAGGGCCTGCACCGAGTTGGCCAGGATTCCAGCTGCCACGATCAGAATGAACAGGCCGGTCCAGCGGAAAAACAGGCTCAGGTTCAGGCGCATGCTGCCGCTGTAGATCGCCACACCAAAGCCGACGGCCAGCAGCAGGCCGAGCAGGGCGCCCAGTGGTGCGCCGGAGCCTTCGCTCTGCTGGAACACGGCGAGCAGGAAAAAAACGGTTTCCAGACCTTCACGGGCCACGGCGAAGAACACCATGGCGATCAGCGCGTATGTCTGGTTTTTCGAGCCGGTGAGGGCAGCGTCCAGCGATTCATGCAGCGCGTGCTTGATCGAACGCGCCACCTTGCGCATCCAGAACACCATCGAACTGAGAATGCCTACGGCAATCAGGCCGACGATGCCTTCGAACAGTTCCTGCTGCTTCTGCGGAAACTCGGCGCTCATCAGCTCCAGGCCGCCGCCGACGAACAGCGACAGTGCGATTGCCAGGAACACACCGATCCAGACGGCGGGCATCCATTCGCCACGGCCGGTCTGCTTCAGGTAACTGGCGATGATGCCAACGATGAGCGCGGCTTCGATGCCTTCGCGCAGCATGATCAAAAACGGAACGAGCATATTTCACCGGGTTGAGACTGAAGACGCACTTGTTTCGAGAGTCTCGGCAAACGGATCGACCGGACACAATGCGTAACATAATGATACTCATTCTTGAATGGAGAAAGTTGTTTTTCGTCCGAAAGTCGTTTTTGCGATGTCGTTCAGGCGAGGTTCAGGTTTTTGAGGCGGGGCGTGGGAACTCCCTGAAAACGTCCGGGTTTGCAGAGTCCGGGGGCGATGCGGCACAGTGGATTGGCCTCGCATTGCGCTTTTTTATGGACTATCAGAATGTCAGCAGAACCGGAAATGCCCATTGCCCATGTTCAGGCCACTGAAATGCTCAAAGCAGTGGATGGGCGCTGGCAATCGTTGATAGACCATGTCGGCCCTTGCCTGCATCCGGTCACTGCTGCGCAGGACCCGTATCAGGCGCTGGTCAAGGGTGTCGCGTATCAACAGTTGCACGCCAGGGCGGGTGACGCGATGGTCACGCGCCTGTGTGCGCTGTTTCCGGCTTCACGTTTCCCTGAACCGCAGGCGCTGGCTGAACTCGATGATCAGGCGTTGCGGGGCTGCGGGTTCTCGGCGTCCAAATGCCGGGCGATCAAGGCGATTGCCGCTGCCAGAGTCAGCGGTCTGGTGCCGGACGTGGTTGAGGCGCTGACCTTGAGCGACGAGGAACTGATCGCTCGTCTCACCGAACTGCCGGGAGTAGGCCGCTGGACGGTCGAGATGATGCTCATCTACGGACTGGGCAAGCTGGACGTGATGCCCGCGAGTGATTTCGGCGTGTGCGAGGGCTATCGACGGCTGTACGGCCTGGAGCTCAAACCCACACCGAAGGCCATGACCGCTCTCGCCGAACGGTTCGCGCCATTTCGAACCGTTGCGGCGTGGTATCTGTGGCGTGTGCCGGTCGACTTCGCGGCTGGCGAGCAGGTTCCTGAAGCCTAGGGTTTGCAGTCGAAGCACTGCACCTGATTCAGAATCCGGTACGCCAGTTTCACCCGTTCCTCGTTCTGGTAGTTTCGGTTGGCCAGGATCACGATGCCCAGTTGCTGCTCGGGGATGAACGCGACGTAGCCGCCAAAGCCGTTGGTGGAACCGGTCTTGTTGACCCAAGTGTTGGATTGCGCCGCAAGGGGCGGGGTGATCGGCTCGGCTTTCTGAGTTTGTAGAACCATGTTGCTGGCATTGCCTTCAAGCAGCGTGTCGAGCTTCACCGGCATCGGGTACTGCTCCCAGATCAGGTCCTGAGTCATGCCGCCGACTTTGAAATAACCGGTTCGGGTGTCCTTGAGCGCTTGTTGCAGGGGCGCGTCGTACTGGCCCCGGCCCATGTTGGCCTCGATAAAGGCCAGCACATCGCGGCTGCTGGACTTCACGCCGTAAGCTTCGGATGCCAGCACGCCGGGATTGACCCTGACCGGCTCATCAAGCTTGTTGTAACCCTGTGCGTAGCGCGACATCTGCTCTTCGGGCACGGTGAGGAAGGTGTTCTTCAGGCCCAATGCCGGAAACAGTCCTTGCTGCATGGCGTTCTCGAAAGGCATTTTCATGCTGCGCGCCGCAACCAGCCCCAGCAAACCGACGCTGGGATTGGCGTAGCTGCGGTAGGTGCCGGGCAGGTAGTCGGGTTGCCAGGCCTTGAAGTACGCCATCATCTGTCCGGTGGTCTGGACCTTGTCGGGAAACTGCAGTGGGAAGCCGCCCGCCGTGTGGGTGCCCAGATGGAAAACCGGCACCTTGCCCAGGCGTGTGTCACGCAATTGCGGCACGTAGGTGTCGATGCGCTCGGTCAACGACAACTGCCCGTTGGACTGCGCCCAAGTGGCGAGGGTTGCGGTGAAGGTCTTGCTGATTGAGCCCAGTTCGAACAGCGTGTCCGGGGTGATGGCCTGAGGGGCATCCTTCGACGCTGTGCCGTAGGTGTAGAACTGTTGCTTGCCGTTGTGGGTAATGGCAATCGACAGGCCTGCGATGCCGTTTTCATGCATGACTTTGCCGGCGGTTTCTCGCACGAAGTCGTCCAGTTTCGGGTTCTGTTCCTGGGCAAGCGCGAGCGAAGAGGTCAGCGTGAGGCCGGTCAGCAGCACGGCCTGCAATGACCGCTTTTGATTCCATTGCATGAAAGCATTCCTTGTTTTTAGGGGTAAGTCTGTTGTTTACGAAGTACTGAAGAAACCCCGTATTTGTGGGGGGGCGCCACCACAATGTGGGGTTTGCCAGGACGCGACTCAACAGGCCTCGCTAGTCAAAACCTCTCTCATCATCTCCACGAACCGATTCGCCGCGGGGCTCAGGGTCTGTTCGGTACGGGTGATCAGGCCGATTTCCCGGCTGACGCCAGGGTGGTCGATGGGCACCTGAACGGTGTCGGACCGGCCTTCGTCGGCCGACTCCGGGAGCAGGGTCATGCCTAGCCCCTGGCGCACCAGCGCCAGAACGGTCGACATGTAGTTGGCCTCAAGGCCGGGCACCAGGGCAAGTCCTTCGTCGGCGAACAGTTGCTCGACCCGCTCGCGCACGCTGCTGTCGCGTCCGGTCAGAATAATCGGCTGGCCCGCCAGATCGGCCAGGCTGACTGACGCTCGTGTGGCCAGCGGGTGAGCGGCGGGGACGAACAGCCGCAGTCGGTCCACCATCAGGCCTTCGAACTCCAGCCCGTGGCTCATCCGGGCGCGAACGCCGAGCCCGAAATCGACTTCGCCTTCACGCACCAGCGCGTCGATACGTTGCGCCACAACATCGCGCAGGCGCACTTCAATGCCGGGAAACCGGGTGCGGAATTCACGCAGGATAATCGGCAGCGAACTGGAGCACATCGAGGGCAGAGCGGCGAGGGTCACTACGCCCCGGCGCAAAGCCGCCAGGTCCCGCGAACCGCTGACGATGTTGTCCAGATCCAACAGCAGCTTTTCCATGGGCTGCAAATTGTTCTGTCCCGCCGCCGTCAGGCTGACGTGGCGTGGGCTGCGTTCCAGCAGCGCAACGCCCAGCCACTCTTCCAGTTGCTGGATCTGAACGGTCAGCGCGGACGGCGAGAGGTTCAGCTCCACCGCAGCCTTGGTAAAGCTGCCGCTGTGAGCGACGGCCAGGAACGCCCGGATGTGCTGGATCGAATTCTTCATGGGCTGGCGATGCTCGCGATCAATGTTCTGTTTTTTGGAATGAGAGGTGCCGAACATTTCAATTTACAAAGCATAACCCCGTTTCGATACTCGTTGAAAACAACAACAGCTCGTCCCGCCACACATTGGTCAGGGATGACAAGGAAAGCCTCCATGCTCGCCACCCTCGGTGTCATTACCATCCTCTGCCTGCTCGCGGCTGTCATGAGCAAGCGTCTCTCGCCCCTCGTTGCTCTTATTGCGTTGCCCATCATCGCGGCCCTGATCGGCGGCTTCGGTCTGCAGACCAGCGCCTTCATCATCACCGGCATCAAGAACGTCGCGCCAGTGGTGGGCATGTTCGTGTTCGCCATCCTGTTCTTCGGAGTGATGACCGATGCGGGCATGCTCGACCCGATCATCGACCGCATTCTCAAGGCCGTCGGCACACGCCCGACGCGAATCGTCATGGGTACGGCGCTGCTGGCGTTGCTGGTGCATCTGGACGGTTCCGGCGCGGTGACCTTTCTGGTGACCATCCCGGCGATGCTGCCGCTCTACACGCGGCTGGGCATGGACAAGCGCATTCTGGCCTGCGTCACGGCCATGGCGGCGGGGGTCAACTTTCTGCCCTGGACCGGTCCGGTACTGCGCTCGTCTGCGGCCTTGCACGTGCCGGTGGCTGACCTGTTTCAGCCGCTGATTCCGGTGCAGATTGTCGGTCTCGCCTTTGTCTTCGCCTGTGCCTGGTTTCTGGGCCGACGTGAAGAGCGGCGTCTGGGCCTTGGCGCGGGAGCGCAGGTCGATGTGGTGCCCAAGCGGGTGCTCACCGAACAGGAAGAGCTGCTGCGTCGGCCGCGTCTGTTCTGGATCAACCTGTTGCTGACCATCGCCGTGATGGGCGTGATGATCTCCGGTGTCGTCGATCCGGTGGTCATGTTCATGCTCGGCACTGTCGTTGCGCTGTGCCTCAATTACCCCAACGTCGATGCCCAGCGCACCCGCATCGATGCTCACGCCAAGACCGCGCTGACCATGGCCAGCATCCTGCTCGCGGCCGGGGTCTTCACCGGCATCATGCAGGGCACCGGCATGCTCAAGGCGATGGCCGAAGTGGCGGTGCACCAGATTCCGGCAGGCCACGGCAAATTGATCCCGATGGTGGTGGGGTTCATCTCGATGCCGCTGAGCCTGCTGTTCGACCCGGATTCGTTTTATTTCGGCGTGATGCCGGTGATTGCCGAGGTCGGCAAGGCCTTGGGCGTCGAGCCGTTGCAAGTGGCCCAGGCTTCGCTGTTGGGTGTGCACACCACCGGCTTCCCGGTCAGCCCGCTGACGCCCGCAACCTTCCTCCTGGTGGGCCTGTGCAAGATCGAGTTGGCCGATCACCAGCGCTTCACCATCCCTTTCCTGTTCGCAGCCTCGGTCCTGATGACCCTGACTGCCATGCTCCTGGGAGTGTTCTGAATGAAAACCCTGCGCATCGGCTCCGGCGCCGGTTACTCCGGAGACCGCATCGAGCCCGCCGTCGAGCTGGCCGAACACGGCGAGCTGGACTACCTGATTTTCGAATGCCTGGCCGAGCGCACCATTGCGCTGGCGCAGCAGGCCCGATTGAGCGACCCCGACGCCGGTTACGATCCGCTGCTGAGCGAGCGCATGCGCCGAGTGCTGCCCTTTGTCGGGCGCACTGCCGGTTCGCGCAGGTTGCGGGTCATCACCAACATGGGCGCGGCCAACCCCTTGGCGGCAGCGCGGGAGGTGCGGCGCATCGCGGCCGAACTGGGTTTGTCAGGGGTCAAGGTCGCGGCCCTGACCGGTGATGACGTACTGGCTGCATTGCAGACCGATGCTTCCAGGCTGATGGACAACGACATGACGCTGGCTTCGCTGGGAGACCGGCTGATCTCGGCCAACGCTTATCTGGGCGCCGAAGGCATCGTGCAGGCGCTCGAAGCCGATGCCGACGTGGTGATTACCGGCCGGGTGGCCGATCCGTCGCTGTTTCTGGCACCGCAGATGTTCGAATTCGGCTGGGCTGCCGATGACTGGACCTTGCTGGGACGCGGCACGCTGGTGGGTCATCTGCTCGAATGTGCGGGCCAGATCAGCGGGGGTTACTTTGCCGATCCGGGTTTCAAGGACGTGCCGGACCTGGCACGGCTGGGTTTTCCGCTGGCAGAAGTCAATGCAGCAGGGCAGGCGACGATCACCAAGGTTGAAGGCTCGGGCGGACGGATCGACACCGCCACTTGCACCGAACAGCTGATCTATGAGGTGCATGACCCGGCGGCTTACCTCACGCCCGACGTGAGCGCAGATTTTTCCGGGGTCAGCTTCCAGAGAGAAGCCGAGAACCGGGTACAGGTTGCCGGAGCGGATGGTCGTGCGCGGCCCGAGACCCTGAAGGTGTCGGTCGGCTATCTGGATGGCTGGATCGGCGAAGGGCAGATTTCCTACGGCGGGCCCGGTGCGCTGGCGCGGGCGCAACTGGCGCGTGAAGTCGTTCTGGAGCGTTTGAAGCTGACGGGCGTGATTGTCGAAGACCTGCGTGCCGAATTGATCGGCGTCGATGCCTTGCATGGCAGCAAGTTGGGTTCGCGCGCCACGGCCGAGCCTTGGGAGGTGCGTTTGCGCATCGCTGCGCGTTGCGTTGAGCGCAGCGAGGCCGTTCGGGTCGGCAATGAAGTCGAGACGTTGTACACCAACGGACCGTATGGCGGTGGCGGGGCGACCAAGGCAGTACGTCAGGTGGTGGCAGTCGCTTCGCTGTTTGTGCCGCGTGATGCTGTCAATCCCGTGATTCATCTGGAGGATTCGGTATGAGTGTTCCCATCAGACTTCGAGAACTGGCCCACTCGCGGACCGGCGACAAGGGCGATACCTCCAACATCTCGGTCATCGCTTACCGTGCAGAAGACTACGCGAGGCTGTGTCAGGCACTGACCGTTGATCGGGTGGCGGCGTACTTCGCGCAGTTACTCGACCCGCAAGCCGGGCCGATTCGGCGTTACGAGCTGCCCAATGTGCATGCCCTGAATTTCGTGATCCCCGGCGTGTTACGCGGCGGAGTGACCCGGTCACTGGCACTGGACGCCCATGGCAAGGCGCTGGGTGCTGCGTTGCTGGACATCGAAATTACCTGACGTGACTGAGCCTGAAGGGTCAGGCTGAACCCTTGCAGCAGTGGCCGGTAGAGACGTGTTTGCGTAACATGCCCCCTTTTTCGCACCGCTGCGGGCTGTTCCGCAGACGTCGTTCAGGTCAGTCATGAAAACAATCCGTCTACGCGCCGAAGTCCTGGCAGGGCTCACCACATCCTTTGCGCTGGTGCCCGAGTGCATCGCCTTTGCGCTGGTGGCGCACCTCAATCCGCTGATGGGCCTGTATGGCGCGTTCATCATCTGCACGTTGACGGCGTTGTTCGGCGGGCGACCGGGAATGGTCTCCGGGGCTGCGGGGTCGATGGCCGTGGTCATCGTGGCGCTGGTGGTGCAGCAGGGCGTTCAGTATTTGCTGGCGACGGTATTGCTGAGCGGCCTGTTGATGATCCTGTTCGGCGTCTTGCGCCTGGGCAAGCTCGTGCGGCTGGTGCCTTATCCGGTGATGCTCGGCTTCGTCAACGGCCTGGCCATCGTCATCGCCATGGCCCAGTTGGAGCATTTCAAGGTCGGCGAGGCCTGGCTGAGTGGGACGCCGCTTTACGTGATGCTGGGGCTGGTCGCGCTGACCATGGCCGTGGTCTATGTGCTGCCGCGTGTGACCCGCGCCGTGCCGCCTGCGCTGGTCGCGATTCTCGGCATCGGCCTGGCGGTGTATTTTCTTGATCTGCCGACCCGGACGCTCGGCGACATGGCCCACATCGCGGGTGGTTTGCCGATGTTCAACCTGCCGGACATTCCGTGGAATCTGGACACCCTGCGCATCATCGCGCCGTACGCGATCCTGATGGCGCTGGTCGGCCTGCTGGAAACCCTGCTGACCCTCAACCTGACGGACGAAATCACCGAAACCCGAGGCTACCCGGATCGCGAATGCGTGGCGCTGGGCGCGGCGAACATGGTATCGGGTGCGTTCGGCGGCATGGGCGGCTGCGCGATGATCGGCCAGACCGTCATCAACCTCAGCTCCGGCGGACGGGGCAGGGTGTCCGGGATTGTCGCGGGCATGATGATTCTGATGTTCGTGCTGTTTCTGTCGCCGTTGATCGAGCGCATTCCCTTGGCGGCGCTGGTCGGTGTCATGTTTGTGGTGGCCCAGCAGACCTTCGCCTGGGCCTCGCTCCGCGTGCTGCGCAAGGTTCCGGTGAACGACGTGCTGGCGATCATTGCCGTGACCGTCGTAACGGTGCTGACCGATCTGGCGACGGCCGTGCTGTTCGGCATTGTCATCGCTGCGATCAACTTCGCCTGGCAGCAGGCTCGTGAGCTATACGCCGACAGCCATGTCGAAGCCGACGGCAGCAAGATCTACCACCTGCACGGCACGCTGTTCTTCGCCTCGGCTACACCCTTTCTCGACCAGTTCAACCCGGCCGAAGACCCGGCGCAGGTCACGCTGGACTGCCGTCACCTGAGCTTCGTCGACTATTCGGCCATCGCTGCACTCAAGACCCTGCGCGAGCGCTATGCCAAGGCGGGCAAGCATCTGCGCGTCGTCCACCTGTCCGAGCGCTGCAAGCGGCTGCTCAAACGTGCGGGCGTGCAGCACGCCTGAACCTGTATATGCTAAGTGTCTTTTCTGTTGCCGAAGGTGCGTGATCGATGAGTGCCGTGTCTCCTCTGGATGCCTACGAACGTGCGGTCAAGCGTGGTTTTCAGCCCGATGAGGCGCAGTTGCAGGCGGCCCGTCAGCTTCAAGCCTGCTACCTGGCGCTGGCCGAAGGGCGTGGCCGGGCGCAGGGTGTTTATCTCTGGGGGCCGGTCGGGCGCGGCAAGACCTGGCTCATGGACCGTTTCTTCGAAAGCCTGAGCGTTCCGGCCCGGCGTCAGCATTTTCATCACTTCATGCGCTGGGTCCACAAGCGCATGTTCGAGCTGATCGGCACACCGCATCCGCTGACCGTGGTGGCGAAAGAGCTGGCGCGTGAAGTGCGGGTGCTGTGTTTCGACGAGCTGTTCGTCACCGACATCGGCGATGCCGTGATTCTCGGTGGCCTGTTGCAGGTCATGTTTGAGGAAGGCGTGGTGCTGGTCTGCACCTCCAATCAGCCGCCGGATCAGCTGTACAGCCACGGTCATAACCGTGAGCGTTTCATGCCTGCGATCATCGCCATCCAGAAATACATGAACGTCGTCGCGGTGGACGGCGGCGAGGACCATCGTCTGCATCCCGGCCAATTGCACCAGCGTTACTGGGTGGCCGAAGCCGGACGTCCCAGCGCCCTGCAAGGGATTTTCGACACGCTCAGCGCCGGGCAGCCGATCCACGATTCCCAGGTCATGCTCGGCTACCGCAGCATCAATGTGGTTCAGCATTCTGACACGGCGGTGTGGTGCCGTTATCGGGATCTGTGCGAACAACCTCTGGCGGCGATGGACTTCATTGCCCTGTGCGACCGGTTCTCGGTGATCCTGATCAGCGAAGTGCCGTCCCTGAGCGCAGCGCAACGCGAATCGAAAATCGCCCGTGGCACCGAGGATGGTGTTGAGCAGGTGGCGGCGGGGGACCGTGAATTGCCGCAGTTGTCACCTCACGACGACGGCGTGCGGCGCTTCATTGCGCTTGTGGACGAGTGCTATGACCGGCGCATTCCGTTGTATGTCGAAGCGCAGGTGGCGATGGATGCGTTGTACACCGAAGGCTACCTGTCCTTCGCGTTCCGCCGCACGCTGAGCCGCCTTCAGGAGATGCAACTGGAGCGTTTCACCGAGCACTGAGGCTCAGGCCGCATCCCGCCGGCGCTGGGCCAGCATGTGTTTGGCGCCTTCCAGAATCAGCACGCCCACCGCGATCCAGATGGGTATGTAAGTCAGCATTTCGTCAGGGCTGATACTTTCGCCCAGCAGCAGCGCAACGCCCACCAGCAGCACCGGCTCGACGTAGCTGAGCAGCCCGAACAGACTGAACGGCAGCAGACGACTGGCGATGATGTAACTGACCAGCGCCGAGGCACTGATGATGCCCAGCACCGGAATCAACAGATAGAGAATGGGCGTCTGCTGGATCGCGAGCGGATGCCCGTTGGCGATGAACCACAGGCCGATGGGCAGCATGAACAGCATGTCGAACCACAGCCCGCCCAGGTTATCGGTCTTGAGTCTGCGCCGCAGCACGAAGTAAAGCGGATAGCCCCCGGCGACCAGCAGCGTTTCCCACGAGAAACTGCCCAGTCGCCACAGCTCGTGGCCGACGCCGATCGTCGCAAAGGCTGCCGCGATCTTCTGCAGATAGGACAGGTGTTCGCCGTACACAACGCGCCCGGTGAGAATCATGCTCAGCGGCAGCAGGAAATAGCCGAGCGAAACTTCGAGGCTGCGACCATGCAGCGGTGCCCACATGAAGATCAGCAATTGTGCGCCCAGCAGGACCGACGACAGCAGCAGCCCGAAGAACAGCGCCGGTTGTTGGCGCAATCTGGCGGCGAGTGCACGCACCAGCTTCCAGTCGCCACTGATCAGCATAAACAGCGTGGCGCAGGGCACGGTCAGCAGCATTCGCCAGCCGAAGATTTCCTGGCCGTCCAGTGGCTTCATCAGCGAGGTATAGAAATACATGACCCCGAACAGCACTGAAGCCAGAACCGACAGCACGACACCTTTGTACACAGCGGCCTCTTGGGTCTATCAATAAGACGCTCTGCCCCGGTTTGGGGCAAACGGCTGCCAGTTTAGTGTGCGGACGGGCAAAAAGCTTCAGTGCAGACGGACTATCACGCTGCCGGCTTCAGAAATCGCCACAGGATGTCGGACTCGAAGTCCTTGATCACGCTGCGGGCGCCTGCTTCGCGAAGCTGCTGTTCCTGCAACCCGGAGAGCATCCCGAAGGTATGAATGCCCGCGGCGTGCGCCGATTGCACGCCTGCCAGCGAGTCCTCGAAGGCAATCGCCTCGTCTGCACTGACGCCCAGTAATTCCAGAGCGGTGAGGTAGGGCATGGGGTGCGGTTTGCCGCGAGCCAGCTCGCCGCCGATCACAATGGTCTCGAAACGATCGACAATGCCCAGTCCGGTCAGCATGGCCATGGCGTTCTCCCGTGGCGCGTTGGTGACCACGGCGGTTTTCAGCCCGAGTTGCCCGGCATGGTCGAGAATGCGCAGCACGCCCGGGACGGGGATGGTTTCGCCAAGCTGGTCGCGAAACAGGGCTTCTTTCTCGGCCGCCAACGTTGTGTAGTGCGAGGCGGGCATATCGGGAAACAGACCGCCGAAAATCATGTCGTCCGGGAAGCCCATCACATTGGCTTTGTAGTAGCTGATATCCATCGAGCGATCCCAGCGTGCCAGCAACTGGTTGTAGGCATTCAGGTGCAGCTCATCGGTATCGATGAGGGTTCCATCCAGGTCGAACAACAGCGCACGAAGGGCCATTGAGTGTTACTCCTTTGAAGGGGCAGTGGTGCCGCCGAAAGCCCAGGCGCCGCGAAGCGCCGGCACCCACGGCAACATGAGAAGCGGGTAGATGATCAACAGGCTGAAGGCGGCCTCGACGCCGATTCGTTCGGACAACAGCCCCAGCAGAAACGGCGCCAGCAGCAACGCGACGCCGACCGCCTGAGATGCCTGGGTACTCAACGCAGAGCTTGCGTGGGGCGCGATGCGCATCGCAGAGCCCAGAATCAGCGGGAAGAAGTTTCCGAGGCATGCACCCAGCACAAAGGTGAAAACCGCAGTGCCCACCAGACCTTGAATCAACGACAGCACCAGCAGTGTCGCGATGGCGCTGAAGATCACCATGGTCAGCAGCGTCAGAGGCGATACGCGGCGCAATGCGAAACTGCTGGCCAGACGTCCGCAGACGGTGCCGGCAAAATAAAGACTCATCAGGGTCGCTGCCACCGAAGCGCTGGTTTGCACATGCGTCTTCATGTATTCCGCACCCCAGAAACCCACACCCCATTCGGCCGAGATGCCGAGAATCACCAGTGCCCACAGGCTCAAACGCGTCAGGCGTGACGCAGGCAACGTATCCGGTGATGCGCCGGTTGCCGCCGTTGCAGGCGGGGTTCCAACCTCGGTTCGATGGATGTCCGACGGCACGCAGAACATCAGCAGCGCCCATGCGCTGACCAGCAGCGGAGCGGTGCGCCACGACAGCCCGATGGCAGTTGCTCCGCCCACCAGCAGCGCGCCCCCGAGCACACACAGCCCGGCCACGACGTGGGCTTCCACCAGTTTCGCCGCGGCCTGCTCGCCATAGCGTCTGCCGAGCATGGCTTGTCCGACCGCCATGACTAGCCCGCCGGAAAAACCCAGTACCACACTGCCGGGCAGTGTCATCGGCAAGCCTGCCGCCACGGCAAAGAACCCGCTGGCCACGATGATCGAGCCTATCGCAATGCGCCCCGTGCCGATGGCTGAAGTCCTGCGCTCAAGCCAGCGATACGGCACGCCGATCAGCACCAGACCCAACGCATAGGCGGCGAAGTGCAGGCCGGTCCAGCGCAGGTCGAGACCGAATTCGGCGCGCAGAAAGGGCATCAAGGGACCGAGCATGCCCTGTTGCGCCCCGAACAGGCCGAACATCAGATAGATCGACCATGGTCGTCCCTCCGTCCGGGATGAGGCGAGGGCTTGAGTCGACTCAGGCTGCGCCATCCCGCTCATAGGCCTGCCCCGGTGTCGAAGAGTGCCTGCCAGCGTGCGCAGCGTTCAACCTTGGCGTGGCTGGCTGCGATGGCATCCAGCGGCTCGGGACCGGTCGCTGCCAGCGTGTCGCTCGATGAGCCGCCGACCACGACCTTGCCATAGCGTCGGCTGATGGCGGCAGCATCGTCCGAGAGCATCCAGCCGAGCGCCAGGCTGGCCTTGACGGCGTGCTGCGAACCTTCGCGGCAGCCGAACGCCTCGAACTCATAACGTTGCGCATCTGCCGGTACGCACCAGCGCAGCGACGGGTGCTGCAGCGCGGCGCGTGTGGCGGCGGTGGACACCGTGACGCCCACCCACGCCCGGCCGTCGAGCACCGCTTCTATGGGGGCAGTCGAAGAACCGCTGATGGCAGGTTGCAGGCGGGCTATATCCGCCAGCCGCGCCCAGGCCTGTTCGCCGTAATGCTCAAGCAGTGCACTGAGGTGCAAATAGCCTGCGCCGGAGCGGCCCGGATCGGGCAGGGCGATGCGTGTCGACCAGGCAGGTGCGCACAGGGCTTCCCAGCACAGTGGCGGTTCCAGGCCATTGGCAGCGAGGACCCGCGGGTCGTAACAAAAGACGGGCACGAAGCCTGACGGGCTGAACCAGCGTCGGCCTGCATCGACTGCGTCCGGCGGCAGGCTCGACACATCGAGTGCATCAAGGACCCGCAGCCTTGAGGTCAGTGCAGGATCAAGAAGCGCAGTGGCGGCGGTGCCCAGCAGCAGGTCCCAGTCGCCGGCCGTGCCGTCGATTACCCGTTCGATCAGTTCGGACGTGGACCAGCGCGACAGGCGCACAGGCATCCCGGCATGCGCCTCCATTCCCGCAATGAATTCCGCGAGCTCGGCGTGCTCCATCGAGCTGATAGCGATCAGTTCATCCATGCGCAGGGTCACTCCAGCAGTCGGTGCAGTTTGGCGTACTGCAGCAGCATGATGGTTTTGCCGTCGCAGATGTCGCCGGTGTCGATCATGGCCAGTGCCTCGTCCAGTGGCAGCTCCAGCACTTCGATTTCTTCGCCTTCACCTTCAAGGCCCCCTCCGGCGCTCAGCCGGTCTTCGTCAAAGTATTCGCCGACGAAGAAATACAGCCGTTCGGTGACCGATCCGGGGCTCATGAAAGCCTCGAACACCTTGCGCACTTCCTGAATGCGATAGCCGGTCTCTTCCTCGGTTTCCTTGCGGATGCAG
The DNA here is from genome assembly GCF_030209155.1 of Pseudomonas sp. fls2-241-TYG-175. Taxonomy (NCBI): domain Bacteria; kingdom Pseudomonadati; phylum Pseudomonadota; class Gammaproteobacteria; order Pseudomonadales; family Pseudomonadaceae; genus Pseudomonas; species Pseudomonas sp. fls2-241-TYG-175. The sequence continues at coordinate 173,198 of NZ_JARVSO010000003.1, forward strand.
GTGTGGGGATCATCGCGGTCCAGCAGGCCGGCACAGGTTTCGATGAGCATGCCGTCGTGTTCGTTGACGAACGCAGGAAACCTGAATTGCCGGGTCAGCACGATGGTCTGTTTCAGCTTGCTGTACAGCAGGATGGTCGCGCCGTTGCCCCGGTCATAGGTCTCGCGGCTCAGGGTGCTCCACGTACCGTTGCGGCCGAGAAAGTCGTAGGTGGTCTTGCGCAGCACGTACCAGTTGTCCGACAGCACATCGACCTGCTTTATACGCACGCGATCCTTGGTGGCGATGGTCCCTGTCATGGCTTGGCTCCCAGATGAGTCGCGTTCGGGGCAACGGTCAGCAGGCGCGCGATCATTTCTGGATCACGATGCTGCGGGGCGGTCATCACCGCCGTGTCCAGTGCATGATCACAGCCGTATTCACAGGTGCCCTGGTGCTCGCCCAGACGCGTGACGGCTTCGGTGACCAGACGCCGTGTCAGCGTGAAGGTGTCGGCCATCCGTTCGGCCACCAGCGTCGCGTTCACGTCTTCGTGAGCTTCGTGCCAGCAGTCGAAGTCGGTGGGGATGGCGATCATCGCGTAGCAAAGCTCGGCTTCGCGCGCCAGCTTGGCTTCCGGCATGGCGGTCATGCCGATCACGGTGCCGCCCCATTGACGGTACAGATGGGATTCGGCGCGGGTCGAAAACTGTGGCCCTTCCATGACCACATAAGTCCCGCCATTGAGTGCCTGCACGTCGGCGGTCTGGGCGCTGGCTGCCAGCACGGCGCGCATCCGGGAACAGACCGGATCACCAAACGGCACATGGCCGACCAGCCCCGGACCGAAGAACGTCTTGTCGCGCTGGATCGTGCGGTCGATGAACTGATCGATCAGCACAAAACTGCCCGGCGGCGCATCGTGGGTCAGGCTGCCCACCGCGCTGACCGATAACAGCTGGGTGCAGCCGACGCTGCGCAGGGCGGCAATATTGGCTCGCACGTTGATGAACGACGGCGGGATGGTGTGCCCGATGCCATGGCGCTGCACGAACGCGACCGGCACGTCGTTGAGCGTGCCCAGTGTGACGGGAGAGGAGGGTTTGCCGAATGCGGTTTCGCATTCCACTTGCTGGATGTCTTTCAGGCCGGGCAATTGTTGAAGCCCGCTGCCGCCGATGATGCCGATCCGTTGAATCTGCCGGGATGCCGATGAGTTAGTCACACGCTGCCTCTCGTCTTCAGGGTGGTTTCAGGTTGTCCGGTGTTTGCGACCAGACGCTCGTACAGTTCGGAAAGCGCCGTGGGTGCATTGCCGCGTCGCAGCAACAGGCCTTCGCTGGCGTTGTTGCTGTAGCGTGGCTCATGGATTTTCAGGTGACGGTCTATCGCTGGCAGGTAGTTCCAGCGAACGCCCGGGTACAGTGAGTGCGCCAGATGATAGGCATCGGACGTGGGGGCAATGAAGACGCGGATCAGCCAGCCGGTCAGACCGAAATAATCGGTTGGACGGCCTGCGAGGTACTCCAGGTCGCGCCGGTCGCGTGAAGTCCCCTCGACAAACCAGCGATGTTCCGTGAGCAGCGACACCCAGGCGAACACCGGGTAGGAGGTCAGCAGTGGAACCAGCCAGCCAAACAGCACACCTTTCCAGCCGCCCGCCCAGTAAAGCAGCGCAGCGACGGTCAGCAGGCACACCACACGGACCACGGTGGTCAGATGCGAGTGGTTCAACAGGCTGCTGCGGGCCATGGTCGTCAGGTTGACCCAGGCGCCACGCGGCGTTAGCGGATAGAGCAACAGCGCGTAGAAACCGCCTGGAGAAATACCGGCGACGTAGCCCCCTGCATGGACCCTGGCCCGGTTGGGGTCGAGGCTCGGATGATTGGGGTTGCGATGGTGTTCCAGCGTATGGGTCTGATGGCGGCTGCGCATGTCGCGCTTGAAGGCCGGGAACTGATAGAACACATTGCTCAGCCACCATTGCCATTCATGATTGGGACACAGCGCGAAGTGCACGGCATTGTGTCCGAACTCCTGCAGGGCGCGCAGGCGTCCGCCGGTCCAGAGCACCACCGCCAGCCACATCAGTGGCGTCGAATAGAGCGAGGCCAGCAGTACGGCGGCCACGATGTCCAGCCATGTCCAGAGGAACGGCAGCGGCGCGAGCCAGCCGTCCAGTGGCCGGTAGTACTGTTCCTTGCGGCCGGGCGTTCGCGGGATCAGCTTGAGCAGACGCAGGATGCGCGTGCTATCGCGGTAATAAAAGGCAACCAGCGCACGCAATAACAAGGCCGTGGCGATCAGGCCGATCAGAACCGTCTGTGAAGTTTGCACGGTCATGCGCTCCCGGTTTCGGTTTGCAATGCATGGGCAGGGGCGAAATGTTCGAGCAGCTCGCCCAGATTCTGGAACAGCGGGGCACCGCTGATACGCAGACGCTCGATGTCCTGATGGCCGGTCGAGACCAGCACCGGCGACCAGCCCACCGCGCACGCGACATCGAAATCGTGCAGCGTGTCGCCGATGAACAGGGTCCTTGACGCCGGTTTACCCAGCGTCTGCTGCAGCACCAGCGCCTCGGCGGTCTTGCTGGTGGCCTGGTTATGGCTCAGCCCGACAACGTGCTCGAAGCGGTCATGCAAACCCTTGGCCTTGAGCGTCTGCACCAGCACATCGCAATGCGATGCCGACAGGATTGACACGCCAATGCCGGCGCGCATGGCAGCGTCGAGAAACTCGATCACATAAGGCTGCAGCGGGCACTCGGCCACGTGGGCATCGAAGTGTTCGAGGTAACGCTGCACGATGGTCGGGAAGGGCACGCGGTCCAGATCGAAACCCAGCGCCGCGTAGAAACCGGCAATCGGGAAGTCGAAACGCGCCCGGTACAAGTCAGCATTGATGGGGGCGACATCGTAATGCTCGCCGCACCGGTTGACCGCGAAAACCGCCAGGTCGATGTCGTCGATCAGGGTTCCGTTCCAGTCGAACACCACGTGTTCGATGCCGGAAAAGTGCAAGGAGTCGTTGGTCATTGTCGGGTGTTCCAGGGCAGAAGGGCATTGAGCGCGATGCGCGAGGCAATGGCGGGAGCGTAGAGCCGTCCGGGCGCTACCACCAGATTGGTCACGCCTATCTGGGTTTCCAGTGCACGACGATTGTTGGCCGAGAGTCGGCCAAGCCCCGCGCCGTACCAATGGTCGAAACGGGTACGCCAGGTGCGTTCGCCCGACGTTTCCGGAAAGCGGAAGTCTTCAGTAGTGGCCATGTTCCAGGCGCCGTCGACCACGGCGCACAAAAGCCCCTGCAACTGGTGACAATCCAGCGAGCCTTCCAGCAGCGCCTCCAGCCGGGAATCGATGCAATCGGCTTCGAGTGCGGCAATGGTCATGCCCTGGCTGTACAAGGGATTCATGCTGCTCAAGGCGTCGCCTGCGACCAGCAATCCTTCTGGCCATTGCTCGAGCCGGTCATAGTGAGTACGGCGGCTGCCGGGCATCTTGAAGGTGAATACCTCGGACAGGGGTTCGGCTTCGCGGATAACGTCATGGATGTCCGGCACCGGAAGATCGGCGAGGGCTTGCAGAAAGTCGTCCGGGTCCTTGCCCGGAAAGTGGCCGAACCAGCCGCCGGTGGTCACCATCCAGCGGTCCCCTTCAATGGGGCTGATCACGCCCATCGAACGTTGGATCGGGGCCTTGGGCAGCACCAGCAGGACTTGCCATTGCTCGGCGAACGCAGGGATTCTGCGATAGATGCGCGATGCGTACCCCAGTTCGGTCTTGACCACGCTGTTCTGCACCGTGCCAAAGCCCGCCTCCTTCAGCCACGACGGCAGATGCGTGCCGCGGCCGCTCGCGTCCACCAGCAGATCACAGGACAGGCTGCGCTCGCCTGTGCCGTCGTCGATGAACACGCCGCGCACATGGCGTTGATCGTTGTCACCGGCAAACCCGATGCGGGTGACCCGCGTACCGGACAGGATGTCCACCTGCGGCACTGTCGTCAGGCAACGGCGCAACTGATTGTCGATAAGCCTGCGGCTGCAGTAGTGGGCGTTGATACCGCTGCGATAGCGGTTTTTCCAGCGCCCGCCCTGGAACCACTTCACGTCATGGCCCAGGTCTGCCACCTGAGCACCGCCTTCCTCGAGTGCGCTCAGGATGCCGGGAAAGATCCCTTCGATGATCTGCTTGCCGCGCAACAGCAGCAGGTGAACATGGTGTTCCTGTGGAATGCTTTGACGCGGCCCGGTCTCGTCGTGGAAGTCGCTTTTCTCGATCACCGTGACACGCTCGAAACGGCGTGCAAGCACGGCGGCAGTCAGGCAGCCGGTCACACTGCCGCCGATCACCACTGCATGCCTGGCACGTGAAGCCGGTTCAGTTCGGGGAGTAGTCATTGAGCACCTTGGCCATGTAATGCAGGTCGTCGTCCGTCAGGCTCGGGTGCAACGGCACCGTTGTCAGAGAACGCAGCAGCCTGGCAGCGTTTGGGCAGTCGCGGTGATAACGGGTGAGTATCGGCATCTGGTACAACGGCTGATTGTCGTACTTGCCGATGTCCGATTCGATGCCGTGCCGTTGCTGGTAGTGCACCAGCTGACGCCCGTCATGCCCGACCGATTGCAGCAACAGTGAATAGCCATTGGTTTCGCCATGCCTGACCAGTGGCAGCTCGCGGAACGCCGGATTGTTCAGCAGGCCCAGCAACCGCGTGCGGTTATCCAGACGCCGCTCCCGGTGCGCTGCAAGATTTCGTGAGCGCGCCAACCCGAGGGCAGCCTGCAGGCCGCCCAGTTTCAGATTGATGCCCAGGGTCTCGCCGGTCAGGTTGCCGAAGCGAGTGTAGGCGCGGATACGATGGGCCCGCTGATCGTCGTCGGTCATGACGAAGCCGCCTTCACCGGTCGATATGAACTTGCAGTCGTGGGTGCTGAAGCAACTGATGTCGCCATGCTGCGCGAGCCAGGTTCCCTGCAGACGCGTCATGTGAGCATGGGCCAGGTCCTGAATCAGCGTGATTCCGGCGTCCTTCGCAAACGCCCAGGTCTCGTCCGAACGGATCGGATAACCCCACATCGGCACTTCGATGACGGCACAGGTCCGCTCGCTGATGCAGCGTCGCAGATCCTGCGGGTCAAGCCCGAAGCTGTCGGGCGCGACGTCGCAGAACACCGGCACCAGCCCGAGCGAGAGAATCGGCAGGACCGTACAGATGGGGCCGGTCGGTGCGACGATGACTTCGTCGCCCGGCCTGAAATCGACCCCGGCCAGCGCAGCGGTGACTGAGGCTGCGCCCGACGACACAGCGATCACATGACGAATGCCGTACAGCGCGGCGAGGGCGGCCTCGTACTCTTCGACCACCGGCGAGGTGCCGGTCAGGCCCGAGTGCAGGGCGCGCTCCAGTTCGCGCAAGTCGTCGGGCGAGTCCATGGCGCCTTTCTGCGTCAGGGTTCGCAGGCTCATGACGACACCTTCATCCCCACCAGATCCCACAGTGCATCGTCTGCGAAGACCCGGTCCACCATTCGCCGGAAGTTGGGAAACATCTTCAGATCGGCCGTCTCCTGAAGGCTGAAGAACCGCGCATGCTCGACTTCTCTGTCGTCCGGGCAGGCACGCAGACTGGTCGCCGTGACGTAGATCAGGTCCAGGTGATAATGCGGCCCGCGCTTGTCGTCGATGTACTCGCACAGCACCCGCCACGGCTGATGCAGCACGGTGACGTCGGTTTCGAGGTCTGCAAGCGCTTCGTCGCGCTCACCCAGCAGCTGGGCGTGGATGCCGGTCTCTTCGAAAATCTCCCTCAGCACCGCCTCGTCAGGCGTTTCACCCTGCTCGATATGGCCGCCCGGATAAAGCCAGACGCCCAGCTTGCGGTGATGCAGCAGCAGCATCTTCCGGTCCGGGTTCAACACGAACCCGGACGCCGTGAAGTGCCGATCCAGTTGTGAGCGATCGAGAGGTTCGTTCATTTAGACGGCACCGTACTGGTTGATGCGCTCGGCCATGTAATCCAGTTCGGCGTGGGTGATATCCGGGTGAACCGGAATGGTCGTCATGCCCGCCAGCAGGGCCTCGGCATTCGGGCATTCGTTGCGGTACTGCGCCAGGGCCGGAAATTCGTACAGCGCCTTGCAGCCATAGCGTTTGATGTCGGAGGGAATACCGGCGTCATCAAGGTAGTCAATGAACGCACGATTGTCGGCAAAGTGCAGTTCGAGGTTAAGAAAGTAATAGTTCGGCTGGCCGCCCTTGATGATGGTCTTCTCACGCACTTTGCTGTGATCAAGCTTGCCGAGAAAGTACGCCGCATTCGCCCTGCGCTTCTCGATCTGCCCGGACAGTGAAGCCAGACGGCTGCCGCCCAGCGCTGCGGGCAGTGCAGCCAGTTTGTAGTTGAGGCCGAAATCCTTGCCGTTGAGGTTGCCAAAACGGCTGTAGTCACGGCAGCGCTTGGCCAGGGCATCGTCGTCGGTGAGGATGAAGCCGCCTTCGCCGGTTGCCAGTGGCTTGCGTTCATGAGTACTGAAGCATGAGATGTCGCCGAACCGGGACAGCGGCTGACTGTTGAGCGTCGTGCCGTGGGAGTGGGCCAGGTCGAGGATGAGCTTGATGCCCAGCGCTTGAGTCAGGCTGTGCAATTCATCGACTTCGCTCGGATAGCCCCACATCGGGATGTCTATGATTGCTTTGGTCTGCGGGGTGATGCGTGCCTTGATCGATGCCGGATCCGCACCGAAACCATGGCTGCGGGTGTCGACGAAAATGGGGTTGGCGCCGGCAGCGATGATCGGATAGATGGTGCACAGCGGGCAACTGGGCGTGAGCAGAACATCGTCGCCCGGACCTACGCCTGAGGCATAGATCGCAACGCTGAGTGCTGCGCCACCCGAGGACACGGCGATGGCATGCTGCGCATCGAACCAGGCCGCAAGCTTGCTCTCGTATTCACCGACCACATCGCTGGTGCCCGACAACGGGCGTTCGAGTGTCTGCTGCATGGTCAGCAGGTCGTCGGCGTATACCGGACGGTATTTATCCGAAACGGGTGGGCGTGCGGTCACGGCATTTGAAAGATTGGCTGACATTTTACAGGCTCCGAAACAGGCGTTGATGGGCGAGGGGTCAGGCGCTGAGGGCAAGGTCGGGACGAACGGCATCGGCGTCGCAGATGCTCTCGATGACCCGGTAGGTCGGCCGCAGGCTTTCGAAGCTCGCCTCATAAGCCGTCTTGTTGCGCACGGCGGCGAAGAATTTTTCCAATTCGCCGAAATAACCACTGCGCTCGTAGCCCGAATCCAGCGGGCCTGGCTGCCAGGCGCCGCGCCAGCGTTTGCCTGCACCGGTGGCGCTGGTGCCGTGTACCGGCTCGTGCATGGTGATGTTCCACAGGTTGTTGAGCTCGACCATCATCGAGTTCGAACTGACGATCCTCATGTCGAATTCGAAGTAAGGGAACATGGTGCCGCTGAGCAGGCTGACCGTGGCGCCGGTGGTGAATTGCAGCTCCAGGCTCACCAGCAGCGAATCGCCATGACGCTGTACGCGTGACTCGATATTGCGCAATTCGCCGCCGCCAAAGGTGACGCCCAGATCGATGGTGTGGATCGCCTGCGCCAGCAGGAAAGACCGCAGGGTCGAATCCAGTCCCCACAGCGGTGAGGTCGGTTTGCTTGCGTAATGATTGAGCTGGATATGCACGATCTCGCCGAATTGCTCGGTACTGGTCATCTGTCGCAACTGGCCCATGGGTTTGGCGAACTTGAAGTTCATGCCGACACCTGTGACCACGCCGGAGCGATGGCTGGCCTCAATCAGTTCTTCCAGTTCGGCAAGGGTGAAGCAAGGCGGTTTTTCAACGAAAACGTGAACGCCTCTGGCCATCGCCTTGAACGCGAGATCCCGGTGCGCCTGAGGCGGGCAAGCCATGACCACCGCATCGAGCTGGGCGGAGGCAAGCATCTCGTCGAAGTTGTCGGTGATCATGACGTTCGATACGAAGCGATTGATCTGCTCGGCGCGGCCACGGTCGCTATCGCAGACCGCGACAATACGGATATCCGGCATTTGCAGAAGTGTGGGCAGCAGGTTTTCCTGCATCTGTGCGCCAAGACCAACGATGCCAACTTTGAGTCCAGTCATAATCATCTCCTCATCGGTAAAATCGGATGTATTCATTGGAAAACACGGGCGAACGCGTGCACGAAATCCTCTCGGGCTGCCTTGGGAGCAAGCCGATCAGGTTCAGCGTTCGGTCAAGTCGGTTATGCGGGCTTATGTGCCCTATATCGTGGAATCACGTCGGCGGCGGAGCCTGCTCTCGTGTGTCGCAGCCTGAGTCGGGGCAGGCGTTGTCGTCTGTCGGGTTTCAATCGCTGATCTGGCACGCGCCTCGCCAGTGGAGTTGTTCAGTTCTAACGTCCTCAATTGCAGGGTTTTCGCCAGCCGGGAGCGCAGCGATGCGTCAGCGTTCCGGTCAGGGGCAGGGCACTTGAAGACGGTTGCAAAGTACTGATGTGTTGCCTTGAACGAGGACGTTTCGCTGTCTGAGTGAAGCGTATCCATAAACCAGTCTTCCTTGAATTACAGGTTCTTCCCTGGCGCGGTCGATGCTTCGTGATGAAGCCGTCGCAGCAGACTGTCGCACCGGTTACGTGCGAAACTGAATCTATATCGACGCCTACTGCATGGCAACCTGCGCTCATAGAACCAAAGATTATTAAAAGACGTTAAGGGACTTATGTATGTGAATGAGGTGGGCGCCTATGGTTGTCGATGCTTATGATTAATAACAAGTTTCTGTTTTGATCAATGAATACTGGCTTTTGGCCTATTTTGATAACATGTGTATTTGATTTTTAAGGCATAAGCTCATAATTTTTAGACTTGCATTTATGTTTTAAGCCCGCAGTTAACCTTTTTTATACGGATCGTCACTTGTGCTGACGGCATCCGGCCTCAACAAGGAGCATGCATGACCTCTTTCAGCACCGTAGCCCAGGATGCCAAGGCGCGGGCCGAACAGTCTTCGACGCGTATTGCGTTTTTCATTGCCGGTTTCAGCGTCGCCTCGTGGGCACCACTGGTGCCTTACGCCAAACAACGGATGGGGCTCGATGAGGGCACGCTGGGCCTGTTGCTGTTGTGCCTGGGCGTGGGTTCCATCATCGCCATGCCGCTGGCCGGGGCGCTGGCCGCGCGATTCGGTTGTCGGCGTCTGTTGGTTATCTCGACGCTATTGATTTGTCTGTGCCTGCCGCTGCTGGCGACCGTATCGAGCCTGCCGTTGCTGATCGCTGTGCTGTTTCTGTTCGGTGCCAGCATGGGCGGCGTGGACTGCACGGCCAACGTGCAGGCGGTGATTGTCGAGCGGGCCAGCGGCAGGACCATGATGTCGGGTTTCCACGGCCTGTTCAGTCTGGGCGGTATCGTCGGCGCGGCCGGTGTCAGCGGTCTACTCAGCCTGGGCATTTCGCCGTTCGCATCGATGCTGGTCGTGGTCGCTCTGACGCTGCTGGCGCTGGCCAAGGCCGCGCCCAATCTGTTGTCCTATGGCAGTCGCTCTGACGGCCCGGCGTTCGCCATTCCGCATGGCGTGGTGCTGTTCATCGGGCTGCTGTGCTTCACGGTGTTTCTGGCCGAAGGTGCAATGCTGGACTGGAGCGCGGTGTTCCTGACGTCGTTGCGCGGTGTCGAGGCTTCCTACGCCGGACTGGGCTATGCGGTGTTCGCCGCGACCATGACGCTGGGACGGCTGTTCGGCGATGCGATCGTGCGCCGAGTCGGTTCCAACCGGGTGATTATCCTTGGCGGATTGTGCGCAGCGGCAGGTCTGGCCGTGGCCACACTGATTCCGGCCTGGGAAGCGGCGTTGCTGGGGTATGCACTGGTCGGCGCAGGTTGCTCGAACATCGTGCCGGTGTGTTACAGCGCGGTTGGCCGGCAGAAAAGCATGCCGGAAAGCGTGGCAATCCCGGCAATCACTACCGTCGGTTACGCCGGGATTCTGATCGGGCCTGCTGCCATCGGCTTCATCGCCCATGTCAGCAGCCTTGAAATCGCTTTCATGATCGTCGCCGTGATGCTGCTGGGCGTGGCGATCGGCGGGAGCAAATTGAGGACCTGAGCCTCAGAGCCTGCGCGCCATGCCCGACACGCGGATCGAACTGCCGGTCTGCTGTGGTATCTCGGCGCGCAGGCGCGAACGGCTGCCCATGTCCTCGCCCTGCAGAATGTCGATCATCCCGCCGTGTGGCCAGCCGATGTCACGCAGATAGCCCGCCAGTGCCGCCGTGGCCGCGCCAGTCGCCGGGTCTTCGTATACGCCGCCAAAGGCAAACGGATTACGGGTATGGAAAAACTGTTCGCTTTCGGCATAGGCCAGCAGAATCGTGGCCCAGCTTTCGCGGACCATCAGGTCATGCCCGGCCTGTTGGTCGTACTGCATGGCCTTGAGCGTTGCCCGGCTGTTCAACGCCAGAATCAGATGTCCCGCTCCGCCATTGATGTAGGCAGGCGGAATGCGAGCGTCCAGATCGTCATGGCTGTAACCGAACAGCGCCAGTGCTTCGTCCAGCAGTTCCGTACTGACCGGCTTGCTGTGCGTGGCAGGTGATTGCAGCGCTGCCGAGGTCAGCGAGCCCTGAGCGTGGCCTTCGACGGTGATCTGTGCGTAATTGAGCGTGAGGTTGAACACCCCGTCGCCTTGCTGAGCGGCCAGTGCAGCGCCAAGGGCGATGGTGGCGTGACCGCAGAACGGCACTTCGGCCAACGGCGAAAAATAACGCACTCGCCAGCCACCTTCTACAGGCGCGGCAAATGCGGTTTCGGAGAAACCGACCTCGGCGGCAATCTGCTGCATGACCTGATCGTCAGGCAGTGCATCGCCAATCCATACCCCAGCCGGGTTACCGCCTTGATCCCCATCGCTGAACGCAGCCAGTTTGAGTATTTCAGTCGCCATTGTTGCGGGTCCTTTGCCGTTGTCATGGCCTGACAGTGTGCTTCAGATGCGGGGCGTTAATCCAACCAGAAATCCTTATCCGGTGCATCTCTGGGCTTGATGGATGACCCGCCCTCACACTGCCTCATATTTGGACAGACGTCTTTGCATAACCCGCTCGCGCACTTTGTCATAGGCCCAGTTGAACAGCATGGTGTAGGGCAGGAACATCAGCAGCAGACCTATATCGAGTACGAACGCTTCGAGCAGGCTGATCGACAGCCACCAGGCGGCCAGCGGGACGACCGCCAGAATCAGACCGCCCTCGAAACCCAATGCATGCAGCGCACGCGTCATCAGGCTCATGGCAAACCCGAACCGGGCGCGCAGACGGTCGAACAATGCGTTGTAAACCATGTTCCAGAGCATGGCGACAGTGGAGATCATGACCGTCATCGCGCCCATCATGGTCAGCGAGTGGTTCATCAGCCAGGCCAGCAGCGGGGCGACCAGAATCACACCGCCCAGCTCGAACAGGCCGGCGTGCAGGATGCGCTCCTTGAGGGATTTGTTCGGTACCTGAGTCTGTTCAGAGGTGTTCGTGAGAGTGCGGCTCATGACGCGTCGGTCCTTTGTGCTCATTCGTGACAGCATTATCATCGGTCTTTGCGTTAAGCTGAAAATCATTACCATCGGTAAAACCGATAGAGGTTGCTCATGAGTTATTCACCCGAAGCGCTTGAAGCCTTCGCCCAGATCGCCGCGCTGGGCTCGTTCAGTGCGGCGGCTCGGCGGCTGGGAAAGAGCCAGTCGACCATCAGCGAAGCGATTGCCCGACTGGAGATCGATCTGGGGCTGGAGCTGTTCGATCGCTCGTCACGTCAGCCGGTGCTGACCGAAGCGGGCAAAGTGATGCTGGGTCGGGTCGATGACGTGTTGTGCGCTGCCGACCGCTTGCGTCGGGCCGCAGGAAGACTGGTCGAGGGCGTCGAGCCGAGGCTGACGCTGGTGTTGTCGGACGCCAACCAGTTTGCCGACTTCGAGCGGTTGATGGCCGAGCTGGACCAGCGCTTCCCGGAGTTGGAGATGGAATGCGTGTTTGCCGAGCATGGCGATGCGATCAGTCTGGTGCAGTCGGGCAGGGCGTCGCTGGGTCTGCTCTCGGCGCAGTCCAGTTACCCGCCCGAAATCGGCCATGCGACCATCGATGAGTGCGCCGATTTCGGTCTGTTCGTTTCGCACAAACATCCGCTGGCCGCGCTGGAACGGGTCAATTACCAGCAACTGGCGCGCTATCGGGCTCTGCGCCTCAACACGCTGGTCGAGCAAAGCATACCCACCGATGACCTGCCCACCAGCGGCCATAGACACTGGTCGGCGCCCAATTACCTGCTGCTGATGGACATGGCCGCATTCGGCTTCGGCTGGTCGGCGTTGCCGCGCTGGCTGGTGTCGCGCTATTCGGGCGGGTTGCTCAAGGAACTCAACGTATCCGGCTGGCCGCGTCGTTCGGCAGTGGATGTGATCTGGTCGTTCCAACGCAGTCTGGGCCCGGCCGGTTCATGGCTGCTGGATTCGCTTGTGCCATTTGCCGGGGAATGAACAGGCCTCAATAGTGAGGCTTCGTGCATCAGGTTCGGAACCGTCTGACATATAACTTCGAGCGTGTCCTTTAGCGTCGTCACCCCTGCATCCCGCAGGTGATAAAACAAAGGACCCCGCATGATTCCCTCCGCACGCCAGGGCGACCTGCACGTCTGCCCGATACCCGGGCACATTCCAACACCCATCGTCAGTGCATCCAGCGATGTGCTCGCCAACGTCATGAACGTCGCGCGGGTCGGCGACGTTTGTGCCTGCGGTGCCGTGATCGTCGCGGGTTTCCCGTCGATTCTGGTCAACGGCCGCCCCATGGCCCATCTGGGCAGCCCCACCAGCCATGGCGGAATGATCGTCGCCGGCAGCCCGGATGTGATGGGTGGCTTCAGTGCGGGTGGCGGCGGTGGGGCGCGCGTTGTGGATTTTTCGCGGCTTGGGATGTTGCGCGATGATGGTTCCGTGGATGAGGCCAGGCTGGATGCGTTGGTAAATGATCCTGAGCTGTTGGACAGGGCTGACAGCGGAGGTCATGAATAAGGTGCTAGGGGTGGGCGTATCGGATTGGGAATGTGGCGTGCGGGTCCATGAATGTTACGGCGGGGCAAATTTCAAATGCCAGTGATCGTTGATATTCTTCATATGCCGGAATTAATGTATGCGGTATAGAAAGCCAGGCCTTGGTTTTAAGTCTGTCTGCTGCATTATGTTTCTAGTCTCTCCTTTGGTGGTGGTCAGTCTTATCACCCCCGATGCATGGCTCCATTATCCGGTCGAGGCAAAAAAAACGTTAGGGTTTATCTGGAATACCAATCATCGGATTTACAGAGGGACGCTTTATCCGGGCGAAAGCTCTTTTGAATGGGGCGAAATATTGCGCAATGACGGTTTTTTTATGAGGCTTGAATGGTGGGGGAGCACGGCGGGACGACAGTGCGTTGTAATCACCCCAACACTAAGGGGTACCGATATCTATCTTGATGCCGAAGGCGCTGTCGACACGAGCGCCGGGAGTGGCACTGATCTGGAATTGCTTAAGCCTTGCCCGTATGAGAAAAGTCCATGGTGATTCGCGCCTTTCCGATAGCGGGTCTCCATTTGGTTTGAAGTTGGGGTTGTCCGAGTGCTATTCAAAAAATGTATATGCAACAATCCGAACCACACACGCTGATGGACGCCAAATTCAAATGCCTGATGCTGCTTTCACCTTTCGCGGTGTGGCAAGTATCTACGCCAGATGTGACGCTTCATTACTCTGAAAACGCAACGAGCGAGTTGAGTTATATCTGGAATACCCATCACCGTACCTTCAAACGCCGTTTGCTTTCGGGCGAAACGACGGGTGATTACGGAGCGATTTTTCAGGACGAGGACTTCTTCATGGAGGTTTATTGGCGGGACAGCGGGAATATCAGCGGCTGTGTCCGAATCGATCCCAAGTGGCCTGAGACGCATATCTACCTGAAAGCTGATGGTCGAGTCGATACATCGCCTGCAGGTGGCACGGATGTGGATCGCCTGTATCCGTGCCTCGGGAGCGATGTTTAGCGTACGGAATTGTATTCGCAGGTGTGCCCGGTTTCGTCACGGGGCTCTCTGTCGGTGACCACTGCCATTCGCTACCAAGAGCCTGAAATGAACTGATGAGTTGGCCCTGATCGGGCGGCTTTCGGCCTGATTCGAGCAAAGGCCGACTCGTGACCACTTCTGAATCGCGTTATAACGGGGTGGAGTTTCCTTCATGAGTGAATCGGACATGGCATTCGACTGGCACAGCGATCTGATTAACCGTGACACTGCAGTAGATGCGCACTATCGAAATACTCAGAACGTACGGCGTTTCATGACCGAACAGTGCGGGCCGCAGTTCAGGTTTGATCGCGCGTTCATGGCCTGGATCATCGACGGCGAACCCAAGCGCATGGGGCAGGTGGTGGACGAGTGGCTGCGCAGGCGTTCGGTGGTTGACTGAAGTCCTGTGGTCGCTCGGAAATGTGACGCGGAGCGTCACGGGATGCATGCCCGCGCGGAGCACTCAGCGTTATACACAAGTCCGCAAGACGCGCAAAACCGGGGCCAAAACGAAAGGGACTGACTGAATGCATACCCGTGGGAGGCGGCTTGCCGGCGATGGTGTCCGTTCAGTCACTGATAGGTCGCTTCAGAAAAAGCATCGCCGGCAAGCCGCCTCTTATCAAACAACCTGTAAACCACTGAAGAAACTGGATTTTGTGGGAGCGGACTTGTCCGCGAAAAGGCCAGTGCATTCGACGCATATGCGGTGGCTGAAACACTGCATTCGCGGACAAGTCCGCTCCCACGACGCCCGGTGTTTGATGCGCGACAGCGCTACGTCGAAGACGTGGTGGCGCCTCCCACAGTCCGTGGTCGCTCCGCTTCCGCTTGGGTCGGCGGCACGAGGCATCAGGACACCGCTGACTTTTCCAGCCATAAATCGCCTTTAGTTTTGCCAGCGGGCCGTTTTTCTCGTAGCGTGCTCGTGCCGGCCTGTTGAATGGGGAAACGGCAACGACCATTCTCCCAGGTACAGCCGCTTTGACCCCGACCGAACTGCAACATATTCAGAGCCGCCTGAAGGCTCTGGAGGACGAAAATGCCCTGCTCAAGGAGCGTCTGAGCGTTAACGGTCGTGAGGCCGAGGATGCGCTGGCGCTGTCTCAGGAGCGCTACCGCTTTCTGTTCGACGCCATGGACGAAGGCTTTTGTGTCATCGAATTTTTCGACGGCCCCCATGGCCCGCTCAGCGACTACATTCACATCGAAGCCAACCCGGCGTATGAATACCACGCGGGCATTCCCAACGTGGTCGGCAAAAAGCTGCGCGAGATGGTGCGCGAAGAGGCCGATGACTGGGTGAGGTTCTACGGACAGGTGCTGGCGACCGGTGAACCGATCCGTTTCGAACGTGAGCTTGAGGCAACCGGCCGCTATCTGGCATTGACGGCGTTTCGTATCGAACCGGCCAGCCGCAAGCAGGTTGCCGTACTGTTTCAGGACATCACCGAACGCAAGCGTGCCGAACGTGCGCTGCAGCACCTCAACGAAACCCTTGAAGCCCGTGTTATCGAAGCAGTGGCCGAGCGTAATGTGCTGGCCGATGTGGTCAACGGCACCAACGCGTTCATTCATGTCATTGACTCCAACTATCGCTGGATCGCTATCAACGGCTCGGCGTCACGCGAGTTCGAGCGACTGTTCGGCGTACGGCCCAAGGTCGGCGACAGCATGCTGGAGATGCTGGTTGATCGGCCCGAGAGCCAGGCCGGCCTCCACCAGCGCTGGGCTCGTGCTCTGTCAGGCGAGGACTTCGCCATCAGCGTCAACTTCAGTGATTCCAATGATCCCGCCAGTCATTTCGAGATGCGCTACAGCAGCTTGCGCAATGCTGACGGCCAGCCGATCGGTGCCTATCTGTTTGCCTACGACGTCAGCGAGCGGCGCCGTGAGCAGGAGCGCCTGACGCAAGCCGAAGAAGCCTTGCGCCAATCGCAGAAAATGGAAGCGGTCGGCCAGTTGACCGGCGGCATTGCCCACGATTTCAACAATCTGCTGACCGGGATCACCGGTTCGCTGGAACTGCTCAAGAATCGTCTCAGCCAGGGACGTTTCACTGAAATCGACCGCTACGTGGCTGCCGCTCAGGACGCCTCCAAGCGCGCCGCCTCGCTGACTCATCGCCTGCTGGCGTTCTCCAGACGGCAGACGCTGGACCCCAAACCGGTCGATATCAATCGTTTGGTGGTGGGTATGGAAGAGTTGATCCGCCGCACGGTCGGGCCGCACATTACGGTGGAAGTCGTGACGTCGGTCGGGCTGTGGTCAACCTTCATTGATGCGCCACAGCTGGAAAACGCGCTGCTGAATCTGTGCATCAACGCCCGGGACGCCATGCCACGCGGCGGACGGATCACCATTGAAACCGCCAATAAATGGATTGATCAGCGCGGTTCCCAGAGCCGTGACCTTTCGCCCGGCCAGTACCTGTCGCTGTGTGTCAGCGACACCGGCACCGGGATGACGCCCGAGGTGATGAACCGCGCCTTCGATCCGTTCTTCACCACCAAGCCGCTGGGGCAGGGCACCGGCCTCGGGCTGTCGATGGTGTACGGCTTCGTGCGCCAGTCCGGCGGACAGGTGCGGATCTACTCCGAGCCGGATCAGGGCACCACGATGTGCCTCTACCTGCCGCGTCATTATGTGGGAGCACCGGAAGAGGTCGAGACCGTCGAGGCGTCAGAATCACTGAGAACCCAGAGCCTGCGAACCGTGATGATCGTCGATGACGAGCCCACGATCCGTATGCTCGTGGCCGAAGTGCTCGAAGACCAGGGCTACATTCCCATTGAAGCGGGCGAGGGCGCATCGGCGCTCAAGGTGCTGGAATCCGACAAGCGCATCGACCTGCTGGTGACCGACGTGGGCTTGCCGGGCGGCATGAACGGCCGCCAGTTGGCCGACGCGGCACGGGTCATCCGTCCTGACCTGAAGGTGCTGTTCATCACCGGGTATGCGGAAAACGCCATCATCGGCAATGGCCATCTGGATCCGGGCATGTGGGTGCTGACCAAGCCCTTCACCATGGAGGCACTCGCCAGCCGGATTTACGAAATGATCGAGCGCGACGACTGATAGCGCTGCCTGCCGCCATCCCGGCCTGCACGTTCCTTTTACTGTAAAACCACAGTCAAAGGAGCGTTGCGCCGCTGAGAAAGGCTATGAAACCTAGCCGCGCCAGCCTTTCGTCGCGCGCGCATCGTTCTTGTGAATCTTTCTATCCTGTTGCTGCCTCTCAACCCTTGATGGTGATGATGTTCGCTAAGTCGTCGATCCGTCACTGACGGTCGTTAGCTGATTTTGCCCAAACAAAGCCATGCTTTACGCCTGAAAGGGGAGAAATCATGTTTCTTCACAATAAACGTTTGCAGTACACGGTTCGTGTCTCGGAGCCCAATCCGGGGCTGGCCAATCTGTTGCTGGAGCAGTTCGGTGGTGCACAAGGTGAACTGGCCGCCGCCAGCCGCTACTTTACTCAAGCGCTGTCCGAAGATGATCCAGGCCGCAAGGATCTGCTGTTCGACATCGCGACCGAAGAACTGAGCCACCTGGAGGTGGTGGGATCGATCATCGTCATGCTCAACAAGGGAGCCAAGGGCAAGATCGCCGAGGGCATCCAGGCCGAAGGTGAGCTGTATCGTGAGATCAACGGAGCGGGAAATGACTCGCACATCACCAGCGTGCTCTACGGTGCGGGCGCACCGCTGATCAACTCGGCCGGTGTGCCGTGGACGGCGGCCTACATCGATACCATCGGCGAGCCGACGGCCGACATGCGCTCCAACATTGCCGCCGAGGCGCGGGCCAAGATTGTCTATGAACGCCTGATGAACGTGACGGATGATCCCGGGGTCAAGGACGCGCTCGGGTTTCTGATGACTCGGGAAATTGCTCATCAGCTCTCTTTCGAAAAAGCGCTGCACTCGATTCAGCCGAATTTCCCGCAGGGCAAGCTGCCTGGCATGCCGGAGTTCAGCCGCAAATACTTCAATATGTCGAATGGCGACGCCAGCCCGCGGGGGCCATGGAACAGCGACGAGGACTTCGAATACGTCGAACATCCGCTTCCGGCCGTGGATGGCGGAGACGGAACGGCGTCGGTCATGCTCAGTGAGGATGATGAGGCCACGTTGATGATCATGAAGCAGCGGACGCAATCCGATCCTTCTGCAGAGGTGCCGATCACCGGGGCCGAACTGGGTTCGGGAGAGATGCCTGGCACTCTGGGGACCGGCAACGGTCAGGTTTGATGATCG
This sequence comes from Pseudomonas sp. fls2-241-TYG-175, assembly GCF_030209155.1. Lineage (NCBI taxonomy): Bacteria > Pseudomonadati > Pseudomonadota > Gammaproteobacteria > Pseudomonadales > Pseudomonadaceae > Pseudomonas > Pseudomonas sp. fls2-241-TYG-175. The sequence goes on from NZ_JARVSO010000003.1 coordinate 191,557, forward strand.
AATGGGGTCGATAAAAACTGCTGTCCTGATGGGGATGGCAGTTTCCCATTGAGCAGCTAAGCGACGATCGTGTCTCAGCGGGTCGGCATGACCTGAAACTCACCTTTGGACAAGCCTTGCACGTCATTGCCCATGCTGTCGCGCAGGCTCAGGTCGGCACCCTTGTCGGTCAGCTCCTTGAGCACTTCAGTGCGCTTGAACAGTGCCGCGTACATGGCGGCCGTCTGGCCGGCATTGTTGGTCAGGTTGGCGCCGCAATCGGCCTGCACGAGGCGTTTGGCGATGCTCAGCTCACCCTTGAAAATTGCACCCATCAGGGCGGTATTGCCGCGTTTGTCCTTGGCGCAAGGATCAGCGCCGGCATCAATCAGGCGTACGACAGAATCTTCATGGCCGTGATATGCCGCGAGAATAAGGCCGGTATAGCCTTGTTCGTCCCGGACATTAAGGTCGTAATGCGCTTCGATGAAGGTGTCCAGCATCGGATTGTTGCCTTCACGCGACGCATCGAAGAACAGGGTGCGCAGCTGGCTGGCAGTCTGCTCGGCAGTCAGGCTCTGCGCGGGTGTCGATTGGACGGGGTCAGGTTGGGCGGACACGGGTTGCTCGGCATGAGCAACGGCGGTCAACAGCAGCAGTCCGTAAAGAAGGGTTTTCACTGGCGTTCTCCTGGTCTGGCCTGAACCGCCCCGGCCTTCAAGCACCGGGGCGGGACATCAGATCATCAGTCTTTGAGGCTGGCAGCCAACGATTTGACTTTGCCCAGATCACCCTTGGCCACTTCGGTTACCCGAGTGCCGTAGGTTGGATCGGCCTTGTACAGGTACGACAGCATGATGTTCTTGCTCTCGGTGTCGGTATCGGCCAGCGACTCACCGAAGCTCTGGACCAGGTCGGTCTGCTCTTTCGGGCTGTACGAACGATACAGATCACCGGCCTGCTTGAAGTTCTGCTCACGCGTGATCTTCGCCTGCTGGGTGGTGCCACTGATCGGCAGCTGGCTGTAACGCGCGCTGTCCTCGGAAGGACGCGGTTCCAGCCGGCTTGGCTCGTAGTTGACGCCGCTGGTGGTGTGGCCAGCGTTCATCGCGCCATCCTGGTTGCCGTTGTTCACAGCGACCTTGGGCTGGTTGACCGGCAGGCTCAGGCCGTTGGCTCCCAGACGATACATCTGAGTGTCGGCATAAGAGAACACGCGACCTTGCAGCAGGCGGTCTTCGGACGGCTCGATGCCAGGTACCAGGTTGGCCGGGGCCATGGCGACCTGCTCGGTTTCCTGGAAGAAGTTGTCGACGTTCTTGTTCAGGACCATCTGACCGATTTTCTTCTCGGGGACGTCAGGCCAGATCTTGGTGGCGTCCAATGGATCGAAGTCGAACTTGGCCAGTTCTTCAGGCTTGAGCACCTGAATGTAGAGGTCCCATTTCGGGAAATCGCCTTTCTTGATCGCGCCGACCAGATCGTTGGTCAGGTGGCTGTAGTCCTTGGACTGGACCTTGGCGACTTCGTCCGGATCAAGGTTCTTGATGCCTTGCAGGGTTTTCCAGTGGAACTTGACGTAGTGTACTTCGCCCTTGGCGTTGACCAGTTTGTAGGCGTGCACACCGTTGCCGTCCATGAAGCGGTAGCCGGCTGGCGTCCCTTCGTTGGAGTAGAGCAGGGTCAGGGTGCGGGTGGCTTCAGGGACGTGGGAGAAGAAGTCGAAACGACGTGAGTCGTTGTCCAGGTTGGTGCGTGGATCAGGTTTGAAGGCATGCACCATGTCCGGGAACTTGATGGCGTCGCGGATGAAGAAGGTCGGGAAGTTGTTGCCTACCAGGTCCCAGTTACCGTCTGCCGTGTAGAACTTGGTCGCGAAGCCGTGCGGGTCGCGCAGGGTTTCAGGAGAGTGGTTACCGTGCACCACGGAAGAGAAACGTACGAAGACCGGGGTTTTTTCGCCGGACTTGAAAACGGTCGCCTTGCTCAGGTCGCTGATGTCGGCCGATGCGGTGAACTCGCCTTTCACGCCGGTACCACGGGCATGCACGACACGCTCCGGGATGCGTTCGCGGTCGAAACGCTGCAGTTTCTGCAGCAGTTGAACGTCCTGCAGCAGCACCGGGCCCTGGGCACCTGCTGTCTGGGAGTTCTGGTTGTCCCCGACCGCCGCGCCATTGTCGCGGGTCAGGGTGTCGGCTGCGTAGGCGGCCGGAATGCTGATAAGGCCGACTGCTGTTAAACGAACCATGTTTCTGGACCAGTTTAATAACGGCATTTTGAATCCCTCATATTTTTTTAGTAGGCGACGCCATGTTATGCGCGCGGGAGAAAAGTGGGCGATTATAAAAATCAATCGGGGTGATTGAGATAAATACTGGTGCCGGAAGGGAACCGAGTGCCTGGTTGTCTTGAAAGTAGTATTGGTCGATTAAAGGATAGTGGCATTAAAGGTTAATTCATGTGGTTCAGTGGCTTTATATGGAGCTGTTAATACTATAAGTTTATGATAATTATGGATTTATTAAATTAAACAGTGCCACCATGTACTGCATTTCAGAGGGTGGTTTTTCGGTTAATGAAAACCAGTCGCATTGTTCATAAATAAGGGTTTTGGCGTAAAACTTTAAGTTTTAGAACGAGCGTCCCAGAGTAAAGAGCGTTTATTGTTTGGGCTGGTGGCTCATTGATGTTGGTTTTTCATGTCCACAGCGTGCACTAAGAAATAAGCTGTAACAGTTCTGTCGGTAATAACTAAATCAGACGTTGGCATGGAAACTCCGATTGAAACTCTCTGGTTCGGCTCACGACCCTGGCGGGTTATCATGTCGCGCCACCTGCCTCAGGCAAGCCTCACCCTCGGAGCCAGACGTTCAATGTCCACTGTCATGCTGTTGCAAAGCCCGCCGCCGGAATTCATTCGAAGCCAGATCCAACAGATGGTGGTCGATTACGTCACCGATATCAGTCTGGTTGCCATCTCGCCGAGCAATCCGCTGTACAACCTCTATCAGTACGGGGTCGGTTACGAGGTGCATCTTTACCTCAATGCAATGGACGGCTCCGGCAGCATGGCCGTCGAACTGATCGTGGCACTGGATGACGAGGACCCGGAAACGGTACTGGGTTTTCTGCTGTATCTGCCGGTGCAGGGCGATCAGGAGGCGTGCGCGGTGACATACCTTGCAGTCAGGGAAAGCCATCGCGGTCAGGGCATTGCGCGCTCGATGCTAGAGAAGATGGTTGGCCGATACCCGCATGCAGAGTTGTACTGCGTGGTCGACAAGGTGCCGTATTTCGAGTCGCTGGGCTTTCAGGTGTTGGGCGCGCGCGGCCCGCACGTGATCATGAACACTCGTGATCACGGCACCGAAGGGTTGCTCGCAGTGATGGACATCGCGCCGATCTACAGCTCGGTGGAAGTGCGGCAGATTCACGCCTACCTGCTTAAACAGCACGGAGACAAGGCGATGGCTGATGCCGAGAAAGAACGGGACCGACGCCTTGACCGGATGACGCAGGAGGCGAAGGCCTTTGTCGAGCAGCATCGAGGACAGCATGGGACACAGCAGCCGATTCTGCTTCACTGACCCCTGGCCTTGAGTGTTTCAAGACGTCCTCAAGGATGGCCCGCAGCATCTTATGCCGATGTGTAATTAATTTTGCGGCGTGTTGAACGTTTGCGAGATGAGTGAAGTCACTATGACATCATTGCTGAGTGCTAAATCATTTCAGCTTAGTCGTCATCCCTTATCTCGCAACGGTCCACCCTATGAATATCCTGCGTCAGTTCAAGTTTTCGACCAAGCTTCTCTCGGCGTTCATCATCTGTGCGCTTATTACACTGGCTGTGGGTGGGTTGGGCATGACGGGCGTGACCCGTCTGGGCAATGCGCTGGAACAGACGTTCTCCAACAATCTGGTTTCGGTCGGCAACACCAATGAAACGCTGACCAGCATGACTGCCCATAACCGTGGCTTGTATCGCCTGCTGGATGCTCAGGACGGTGGCGTATCGGAAACCGACAAGGAGCGTGTTCGCCAGGCTCTGGCCGATGACCTGGCTCGTGCCCAGAAGGTATTTGCCACCTACCGCGCGACGCCGCTTGAAGACGACGAGCGTGTAGCCGGCGATCAGCTTGAGCAGATGTTGCCTGCTTACATTGCGGGTTCGCAGCAAGTGGTCGAGATGATGAGGGCCGGTGATCTGCAGAACGCCAGGACCCGCCTCAACGCCCTGTCCACCGAAGGGTTTGTGAAAATTCGCGCCTATCTGCGCACCATCATCGATTCCAATAACCGCCAGATCAAGGAAGGCTCTGTAGCGGCTGCGGAGCTGAGAAACAAGTCCGTGATGATGCTGGAAATCGGCGTCGTGATCGCGTTCATCGTGGCGATTCTGCTGGGCATCTTCATCACCCGCATGATCACCCGTCCGCTGGCAGTTGCCGTGGTCAGCGCCCAACGCATCGCTGGCGGCGACCTGACCCAGCCGATCGTCTCCACCAGCAGCGATGAAGCCGGGCTGTTGCTCGATGCCCTGTCGAACATGCAGGACGGTTTGAAAGGCACCATTCAACAGATTGCCAGCGCTTCCGATCAATTGGCCTCGGCGGCAGAAGAACTGAGTGCTGTGACCAACGAGAGCACCCGTGGGCTGACGCGTCAGAACGATGAAATCCAGCAGGCGGCGACTGCCGTGAACCAGATGACCGCAGCTGTGGAAGAAGTGGCGCGCAATGCGGTGTCGACTTCTGAGGCCTCGAAAACCGCAACCGAAGATGCTGTGGATGGTCGCGGGCAGGTGGATCACACCGTCAAGGGCATCACCACCATGGTGCATGAGATCACCGAGTCGACCGAGGCGGTTTCCGAGTTGGCCGGGCATGTGCGCGAGATCAGCAAGGTGCTGGACGTGATCCGCAGCATTGCCGAACAGACCAATCTACTGGCACTCAACGCGGCCATCGAAGCGGCACGAGCAGGCGAGCAGGGTCGCGGGTTTGCGGTGGTGGCTGACGAGGTACGCGCACTGGCTCATCGCACCCAGGCGTCGACCGTGGAAATCGAGGGCATGATCAGCACCGTGCAGTCAGGTGCCGACGGCGCCGTGGCAGCCATGGGCAAGAGCCTGTCGCTGGCCACCCATACTCAGGAACAGGCCCTGCGCGCCGGTTCTGCGCTGGAGAAAATCACACAGGGTGTCGCGACCATCAACGAGCGTAATCTGGTGATCGCCTCGGCTTCCGAAGAACAGGCCCAGGTGGCCCGCGAAGTGGACCGCAACCTGCTGAACATTCAGGACCTCTCGACCCAGAGCGCGGCCGGTGCCGACCAGACCAATGCATCGAGTCAGGAGCTTTCGCGACTGGCGACGTCCTTCAATGGAATGGTGGCGAAGTTCAAGCTCTGATGGGGCAGATACCTCGTCTCCCGCTGAAGAAATGCACTATCTGCTGCATCTGATGCGGGACGCGCCTCCCACAGTTGGATATCTGTGCAAGAACACCATTTTCCCAGCCGCTACGGTTCTCTGCCTGCCTGATCACAATAATCCCGGCACCGTCCGCAAAAAGCAGTTGCATCTCACCGGGTCAGGTCGCGCATGATAGGCGCACTCAATCCGTCGGAGATTTTCATGGGGTCCATCACGTCCGTCCTGCGCGTAGCGGTACTGTCACTCGGGGTGCTTGTCGCCCAGTCGGCTCTGGCCTCTGACGAGACGCAACTGATTGACTCGCTCAATGCCTGGCGCGGTCAGGTGCAGCGCTGTGGTGATCAGGTGTCCATGGAGCTGCCGCCGCTGGTCAGTGACCCGCGTCTGATCCTGCCCGCCAGTGGCGGGGTGGACCTGCAACAGGCACTGTCGCGCGCGTCCTATCCGATGGTCACCGTGCAGGCCATCAGCCTTTCCGGGCCTCGTGATGCGGCGTCGGCGCTGAAGGCCGTGCAGGAAAGCTTCTGCAAGGTTGTGCTCGATCCGCAGTTCATCGACATCGGCGTGAGCCGCGAAGGGCAGGATTGGCGCATTGTGCTGGCTCGCTCGCTGGTCGCGGCGCGTCTGGGGGACTGGCAGGCCGAAGGTCAGAAGGTTCTGGAGATGATCAACGTCGCTCGCACTGCGCCTCGCCAATGCGGGACCCAGGCATTTCCTGCCACCACACCGCTGGCCTGGAACGCCACGCTGGGCACGGCGGCTCAAGCTCACTCCCAGTCCATGGCCAACAACAATTTCTTCGATCACAAGGACCGGGAAGGGCGCATGCCCGGTGATCGGGCGGAGCTGGCTGGCTACATCGGTCAGCAGGTGGGCGAAAACATCGCTGCCGGTCAGGACACTGCACGCAAGGTGGTGGATGGCTGGCTGGCGAGCCCCGGACATTGCGCGAACCTGATGAATGCCGGGTTCCGTGAACTGGGGGCGGCTTATGCAACCGATCCCAAGAGCGATGCAGGCATCTACTGGACCGCAATGTTCGGTACGCAGCAGTGAAAGCCTTCACTCGCTGCGTGCAGGTGGCTGACGTTTAGAAGCGGAACGCCTGACGGCCGATCAGCAGCCATTGGCCGTTCTGCTTTTGCCAGATCTGGAAGTTCTCGATTTCGGTCGGCATCACCTTGCCACTGTTCACGGCCTGGGCCGAGAAGTGATTGCGCACCAGCGCGACATCGCCAGACATGGTGATCTTCTGGTTGAGCATCTTCAGGTCATTGAAGGCACTCTTGCCGGTTTCAATGTCGGCAATGAACGCCTGCTTGTCCTGAATGTTGCCGCTGGAATGCCCGTAGGTCAGGTTGTCGGCGGTCAGCGCCTGAAGCTGCGCTATGTCCTTGTGCCACATGGCCTGGGTCAGCTTGTCCACCGCCTGTGCCACATCAGCCTCATCGGACGGCGCGGCGACGACGTAGCCAGTGAACAGGCAGACAAATCCTACGAGCAGTTTGAGCTTTCTCATGTGCATTCCTTTTTATTGTCATTGTTGGGTGGCCAGAACATGCGCTTGGCATGGCCTGACAGACAGCATGTTCGTCTGTCGTCGTACAACTTAGACGAGGGGCGTATTTCTGACAAGTAGAGGCTGCTTGCAGACTGAACGATGAGCAGGAAGAGGCTAGAGCGAGGGGAGAGGCCGGGAACCAGGTTCCCGGCCAAAGGGGTCAGACGACGCGGAACTGTTTGGTCAGGCGGCTGAGGTCAGCGGCCAGCTTGGTCAGCTCAGCTGTGGCAATGGCGGTCTGGCTGGAGCCTTCGGAGGTCTGGCTGGACAGGTCGCGAATGCTGACCAGACTGCGGTCCACTTCACGCGCCACTTGAGCCTGTTGCTCGGCAGCGGTGGCGATCATCAGGTTGCGTTCGTTGATCTGGCTGATCGAGTCAGTGATATCGAGCAGTGCCTTGCCTGCGCCATTGGCCATGTCCAGGGTCTTCTGAGCCTGGAAGCTGGTCTGCTCCATGGCGGTCACCGCATTGCCGGTGCCGGATTGAATCGAACTGACCATCTGTTCGATCTCCCGGGTCGACTGCTGGGTGCGGTGAGCAAGCGCGCGTACTTCATCCGCGACCACGGCAAAGCCTCGACCCGCCTCACCGGCGCGTGCGGCTTCGATAGCTGCGTTGAGCGCCAGCAGGTTGGTCTGTTCGGCGATTGCGCGGATCACGTCCAGCACTTTGCTGATATCGGTTGCCATGACCGCAAGGCCCTGCACCTCTGTCGAGGTGACTTGAACCTTGGACACCATCAGGTTGATCGCCGAAACCGTCTCATCGACCTGAGCGCGTCCGGCCATGGCTGCGGTGCTGGATTGCGATGTCACTTGCGAGGCAGAGGCCGCGTTGCTGGCCACTTCCTCGACCGCAGCACTCATCTCGTTGACCGCCGTTGCAGCCATTTCGATTTCATTGCTCTGACGCAGGATGGTGCGCGATGCATCCTCGGTCACGGCATGCATTTCTTCGGAGGTGGCCGCCAGTTGAGTCGACGAGTCGCCGATCAGGGTCAGCGCACTGCGCAGATTGGTCTGCATGGTCGCCAGTGCGGCGATCAGCTTGGCCGCTTCGTCGCTGCCTTCGACCGTGATGTTCTTGCTCAGGTCGTTGGCTGCGATGCGTTCGGCTATTTTTAGTGATTCGCCAATGGGGCCAGTCAGGCTGCGGGTATAGAGCCAGGCGAGAAACAGCGTGGTAGCAACGCCCACAGCGATGAAAATGCCAACCAGCCACAGTGTCTGACTGTAAGCCGATTCAGCGGTATCACCGGCTCTCTCGGCTTTTTTGTCGTTGATGCCGATCAGGTTCTTGAGCGAGGACTCAACCTGATCCGCAGCACTTTTCATCTCGTTATTCGATATGGCGACTGCGGTGTCCAGGTCTCCTGCGGCGACAGAGGCCAGATAACGGTCCTGATTGACCTGATAGTCGGCGTTGGCTTTGTTGAGTGCGTCGAATGCTTCGCGCCCTTGTGGCGTTACGATCAGTTTGCTCAGCGAGTTCGAATAGTCGGCGATCAGGACTCGCGCCTGTTTGATGTCGCTCAAGGCCTTGGTCCGACGATCCTGCGGCTCCAGCGGATTGCGCAGGCGGGCGTTGTTACCCCGGATACCGACAAATTCACGGTCCAGCATACCGAGCAGTTTCACGCTGGGCAGCACATTGGTTTCGATGAATTTTTCCGCTTCGTTGAGAATCGCGGCTTGTCGCAACGACAGCAGTCCCAGGGCGACAATCATGAGGCAGAACAAACCGAAGCATAAAGCCGAGCGAGGTGCGAGGTTGAGTTTGCGCAAAAACATGTGCCTTCTCCATGGGTGATTAGAAAGCCTATCGTCTGCATGGAGCTTTTCTTGATGACAAGTGCAATATAAAGCGCCCCGCGCATCGGTAAAGCCCAGTGGCTGGAGATGCGCGGTCTCTGGAAAAAGTCGCCTGAAGCGTCAGGCAAAGGGGCAATCAATTATACGTGGCGGGCAGCTCAGCGTTGGCCCATGCCCAGCAGGAAGGTTTCCACCGCCCGATCTACCATGGTGCGAATCTGCTCGCAGCTCAGTGGCTGCGGGCTTTGCTGATAGAGTCGGATTTCGGTTTCTGCGGTCAGCAGCGAAGTCAGTTGAAGTGCTGCAAGGTCAGGGTCGATTTTGCGAAGTTGTCCGTTCTGCATGGCCTGGGCCATTAGAGTGGAGATGGTTTGCATGCACTGGCGTGGCCCGGATTCATAGAACATCATGCCGATTTCAGATCGACCCGACTCGGCGACCACCATGCGATACACGTCCAGCGCTGTGTTGTCGTTGATCAGCATTGCCAGCATTCGCTCGCCAAAACGGCTGAGCAATCCCCTGAGGTCAAGAGCCTTTTCGCTGTAGGTCGCAAGTTCTGATACTGCCTCTGCCAGGTGAGCCGTGGCATGTCGATTCACAACAGCGATGAAGAGATCTTCTTTTGACGGGAAGTAGCTGTAGATCGTTGCCTTGGAACCGCCCATTCGTTTGGTGACTTCGTTCATCGACGTGCGCTCGTAGCCCATTTCGAGGAAAACGCTGGCTGCCGCATCAATGATGGCTTCACGGCGAGCTTCGGTACGCACCTTCATTTAAATCCTCAATCCTTCAGGGAATCTTCGTTTGTCTGTGTAACGCAAATTAACATGGACTAAAACTGAACCGTTCGGTACGATTTATTCCGTCTCCGTGGAGCTTACTGGAAACGAAGCCTCAAATAAACGCCGCCGCATCAATGCCGAGCCGGCAGATGCCTGAGCCCCAAAGCTTCTGGCCCCTACTACCGTGTTGACCGAATCGTGGAGTGAGCAGACCTGTGAACATCATCGACTTCAAGAAGCCTCGCAACCCATCCGTTCGTGAAGTGGCGATTGCCAGGGCACCGTTGCTGGAGAAAGTCCTGTCGATTACCTTGAAGACGGATGCGCCTACGCTCATGGGAATCTGCAGCGATGGCCTACGCAGCAACAGCTCCATCATCGGCGGCGAGTTCGAAGGTGAAAGCATTCGGGGTTCGGTGCTGCCTGGCGGCAGTGATTTCTTTGTCGAGCTGTCGAGCGAACTTGCCTTTTTCAACGCACGTTTCACGTTGCGAACCCGGACGGGCGAGTTGATCAATGTCGAGAACAAAGGGGTTCTTGTCATGGACGAAGTCGGGCAGGACCAGCTTCAGAACGGGGTATGGCCCATTTCCGACGGGCACTATCAATGCACCTGCACACCGCAGTTTCAGGTGCCACTGGGGCCAAACGACTGGCTGGAGAAAAGCGTGTTCATCGGCAAGGTCGACTATCTGTTCTATAACGAGAAGGTGATGAACATCTACCGGATCAAGTACTGAGCAGGTTCTTGTATCGGGTCGTCTTCAGCCCCTCCGACTGAATGCATACCCCGTGTAGACGGTTCGTCGGCGATGGCGTCCCTTCAGTCACCGATATGTCGCTTCACAAGACGCATCGCCGGCAAGCCGCCTCCCACAGTCCCCTGGTTGCAGCAAAACTTATGTATAACCATGAGTGGCCAGCCCGAGGTGCAGCTCCCACTTTTTCACCCCTTCGCCTTACTCCGTCCTGCGCCGTCTCTTTGCTCCGAAGAGCAGGCACGCCTGAAACAAATTGGTTACAATCCCGGTCGCGATAGCACAGTGCTATCTCTGCTTGCATGCCATGGACCGGCTACGCCCGTGGCATGCCATCAATATTTGCTTCGGGTGCCGTCTGGTGCGACACCTTCAAGGACGTTAAATGAACAAGCTGCAGTACGCCGCCATCGCACTGATGGGGTTGGTGTTGACCGGGTGTGTCTCCTTTGTGCCCGCAGGGCCCATTGGTCTTCCGGTCAAGGCCGTCGAGAATACGTTGCCGGTCGGGGCAATGATCAAGGATGTGAAGATCACTGATCCGGCCATCGATGAACTTCAGAAGCGAAACATCAGTTCACAGCTAACGGCGCAGATCGGCGCCCACGTCGAGCGTGGCGAGTATTTCCAGAAGATGATCGTTTTCCCGGCAAAACTGGGCGAAAAGGATGTCGAGCTGGCTTTCAATTTCACTTCTCTCAAAGGCAAGCGTACGCCACACCCGGCGTATTTCCCCGGCGCTCTGTTGACGCTGACGATCTGGATCTGGGTCAACGGTCCGATCTACGTCGATACCTATGATCTGGCGGCGGAACTGCGTATCAACGACAGCCATGGCAAGCAGTTGGCGCTTTCGCAAAAGACGTTCAAGCGCGACGTGAACACCGGGCTCTGGGACCGCGATTATTTCAACCCTTCGATGGGGGCCAATCAACTGACTGAACTGGTTGAAACGCTGCTTGTAGATGCCACCGGCCAATTGCCTCGTTGAAAGGGATATTTCGAATGAACAAGTTTTTGATGCTGTTGGCTGTGCTGTTTTCACTGTCGTTGCAAGGTTGCATGACCTATTCGCACCATGAGTTGGCGCAGGCTTCGCAATGGCCTCCTGCAACATCGACCAAGGTCAAACCATCGGCCTATCTCAAGGTGCAGGCCGAATATGCGTTGAACGAAGATCGCGCCAATAGCGGCACTAACATCGCTGCGCTGGAAAAGCTGTTGAAAGAAGAGCTGCAGGGCAGTCAGCGTTTCAGCAAAGTGAGCGTCGAGCGGGAGCCCTCCGATCTCTACGTCACGGCAACCCTGCGCAATCACGAAGAGGGCAGCCTTGGCCTGGCATTCCTGACCGGCTTCACGTTTTTCCTGATCCCCAACAAGGTCGACAACACCCTGTCGCTGGAACTCACCTTCCGCGATGGCGAGGGCAAGAAACTGGGGCAAGTCAGCAAGCAGGAAAAACTCACCACCTGGATGCACCTGGTGCTGATCTTTGCCCTGCCGTTCAATGAGTCGAGCGACAAGGTCATCAGGGATCTGGCGCGCAGCGCGCTTGAAGACGCCGCGGGTAAAGGTCTTATCTGAGCAGGTTGAAAGGGCTGGAGCTGCTCCAGCCCTTTCACCATCGTCAGAAGGTGACGCTGGCGCTGAGCCGCGCGGTGCGCGGCTCACCCACGTTGACCTGCAACTGGCTGCCGGTACTGGATGGGTAATACTGCCTGTCGAACAGGTTGTCCACGTTCAACTGCAGGCGGGTCTTGTAACCGGCCATTGGTACATCCCAGCGCAGAAACGCATCGGCCACGGTGTAGCTGCTCATGTAGAACGAGTTGGCGTCATCCCCGGCTCGCTCACCTACGTAGCGTGCGCCGCCACCGGCATGCCAGTCGCCCAGACCCGAAGGCACCTGCAGGTGATGGGTGAGGTACAGGCTCGCGGTGTGCTTTGGTGCCTGGCTCAGGCGATTGCCTTCGTTGCTCGGGTCGTCCAGCACTTCGGTATGGGTGTAAGCGTAGGTGCCGATCATGTCCCAGCGCTCGGCGATGCGACCGGTCACATCCAGCTCCACGCCTCTTGAACCGACCTTGCCGGCCGCCTCGCTGACGCCCGTCACGCCGGTCGGCGTGACGACGTTCTTCTTCTCGATGTCGAACACCGCCATGTTGAAGTCCAGGCCTGGCGCGAGCGCATATTTGGCCCCGACTTCATAGCTGCGACCTTCTTCCGGGTCGAAGGTGGTGCCATCGTCGTTCACGTCTTGGTTGGGCACGAACGAGCGGCTGTAGTTGCCGTACAGCGACAGGTCTTCGTTGACCTTGAACACCAGCCCGGCCATGGGCAGGAACACGTCATCATTCTTGTCCAGATTCACAGCGCGGCTGGAACCCAGACCCTGGGCGATGTATTGATCGTAATGCTGATAGCGTCCGCCGAGTACCAGAATCCAGCGGTCATTCAGGTGCCAGTTGTCTTTCACATAGAGCGAAGACGAGGTCAGCTGATTGCTCAGGTTGCTGGTCGGCTGGCTGACCACGCTCGGTTCAGCGAGGCTGCCGTACACCGGATTGAAAATGTTGAAACCATTCTGTGCGGTGTTTCGGTACGTCTTGCCACGAAACTTGTCGGAGTCTTCCTGCTCGGCACCGATCAGCAGGTCATGCTCCTGACCCAGAAATTGCTGCTTGCCGATGAAATCCCAGCTGGCATAACGCGTTTCATAATCGTAATGCCCGCCGTTGGCCTGGCGACGCAGTACGCCGGTGCTGGACAAGGTGCTGGGCTGCGCGATGGAAAGGCTGTAACGGTCATTGTTCCAGCCATAGGTCAGGCGGGTCTTCCAGTCATCGCTGAGCTGGTATTCAAAACGCGCAGTCGCGGTTTCGCTGATGCCGACGGTGTTGGCCCATTTCTCGTCCAGGCGCTTGTTGTAGCTGATATCGGCTGGATGACCACCGCTGAAAACGGTGCCGCGGTCGAACGGGCTGACGTAATCGTTGTACTCGTAAGCCAGCGTGAGGCTGGCGCGCTCGCCGGTCCATGAGAGGGAAGGGGCAATCAGCGTGTGCTGATCAACGCCGTAGTTGCGCCAGTAATCTTCGCTCTGACGTTCGGCAACCAAGCGGTAAGCCAGGCCGCTGTCGCCCAGCGGACCGGTGGTGTCCACTCCGAAACTGCCGCCACCTTCGCTGAACGCCGAACCGCTCAACGTTGTGCTTTGCACGTACTGCGGCTGTTTGCTGATCACGTTGATCACGCCGCCCGGTTCCATCGCGCCGTACAGCAGTGAAGCCGGGCCTTTGAGCACTTCGACCCGGTCAGTGGTCGCACTGAAGTTCTTCGACACCACCGAGCGCACGCCATCACGCAGGATCGAGCCATCGTCATTGGTGCCGAAGCCGCGCTTGACCAGCGAGTCCTTGGTGTTGCCTAGCGTGTTGCCCTGACTGACGCCACTGACGAACTTCATGGCGTCGTCCAGCGAGCGTACGTTGTAATCGGCAATGGTCTGAGGTGTCACCACATTCACCGACTGCGCTTCTTCCTTGAGCGGCACGTCACTCTTGCTGGCGGTACTGGCGCTGCTTGCGCTGTAGCCTCCCTCGCTCTGGGTGGCGGCCGATACCTGCGTCGCGGGCAGTGTTGCTGCGCCTGCGGCATGGGCCGTACCGCCAGACCACACGGCCAGGGAAATTGCGGACAGCAGAAAAGGACCGGGGCGGCGAGGGCGATGGAAGGTGTTCAAAGGAAGTGCTCTGTCAGGACGTTAATAGCAATAATTGTAATTTGATATTAATTCTCATGTAAATGAGGGAATTGTCTGACGGGCTTTGTATTGAGCTCCTACGCTTTTGTGTCGGGATCGAAAGGGATCCGCTTGCCCATGCTGATCAGGGGTTCCTGAACGTACCCAAGCGACTCATAGAAAGCCTGCACCCCTTCATTGCTGGTACGAATCTGCAGATTGATCTTGAGGCAGCCAAGCTCGATCAACGCCAGTTCTGCATGCCTGATCAAGGCGGTTCCCAGCCCGCGTCCACGCTGGGCGGGATCGACCGCAACCGAGTAGAGCCAGCCCCGGTGGCCGTCATAGCCCGCCAGCAGCGTGCCAGCCAGACGGCCTTCAACGATGACCACAAAGAACAGTCGGTCTTGCGCAGCCAGCTTCATGTCGATCGACAGATCCGGGCGGTTGTGCGGTGCGTCGTCGTTGAATACGGCTGTCCACAGGTCGATGACCGCCTGGCGATGCTGGTCGTTCGAGTACTCGATAACGCAATGCATGGCGCACTCCTGAAAAAGGGAACGCCGACGCTAATGCCTGCCGCCACTGCTGTCTATTCGGGACGTTACCTGTGCAGGTATTTTTTTTCGGGGCTTCAGCCTGCGTGTTTCTGCATGTCGCCCTTTTTGCTGACCTGAGGTAACGACGAGGGCGTTTTCAGTAACGTCTGTATGGCCTGACTGTACGCCTTGCTGCCCAGCCGCATGCTGTTGTTGTGCGTACCGCCAGGCACCAGCAGCAGGTTCTTCGGCTCCCGGGCGGCCTCGAACAACTCTTCGCTGAAACGGGCCGGGACGTAGCGGTCATCGGTGCCATGCACGATCAATACGGGCATGTGAATGTCGGCGATCTTGTCGACTGAATCGAATTTCTGCGACAACAGCCAGCGGACCGGCAGCGAAGTGTTGGCGATTGCGGTGGCGACGTCAGCCAGATTGGTGAAGGTGGACTCGATGATCAGGCCGCGTGCTGCCACTGGCGTCTCGTCCTTCTCTGCTTCACGACCCAGTTCCGCAGCCAAGTCCACGGCGACCGCTCCGCCGAGTGAATGACCATAGATCACCCGACGTTGCGGGTCCGGCTGCAGTTGCTTGAGGCGTTCCCAGGCAATACGTGCATCCTCATAGACGGTCTTTTCGGAGGGCAGTTGGCCCATGCTCTGGCCGAAGCCCCGGTAATCAATGGCCAGAATTGAAAACCCCAGCGCCCTGAGCTGTTCGATGCGAAACAACTGGCCCGTCAGGTTCCAGCGTGAGCCGTGCAGATACAGCACTGCCGGTGCGTCCTTGCGTGGCGCAGGCCACCACCATGCATGAATGTTCTGCGAGGTGCCGAAATCGGCAGCCTTGAGATCCAGCTCCTGAACATCGGAGGGCAGGCCGCTGTACCAGCTGGCGGTGCCCGGCTCGATGCGGAACACCAGTTCGCGCTCCTTATGCTCCAGCACCGCGCAGCCGACCGGCAGTCCGACAATGATCGCGATCATGCATAACCATCTGAAAGGCCGTGCCTTGAAACGGTCGAGGGAGAAAGAGGGCATGAGGAATGTGTTCCGGTAAACAAAATGAAATAAATGCCGTTTCCGTCCAGGCGTTGCAATAGCCGACGGGAAATATCGGTTACAGGATATTGCGCCGTTGGCCGGTTGATCGAGAAGGGCCGCGCCATGGTGTTCGCCCTGAGTGGGAGACGACCTTGGAAGGGGTTCCCTCTCGGCGCGATCTGCTGATAGCGACAGATCGCCTTAAGATCCTGAACGCCTCGTTATTCAGAGACTTGCATCAGCCAGCTTCAGGGCGACGCGACAATCAGGCGTTTTTAGTCCGGTTTGTTATTGAATTAGCCCTTTTTGATAGCCCCGGATTATGCTGTAGGCGCAAGGGCGCTGTATTTCTGTCGCCTGGAGGCGCCGAAATCACAGTTTCATGGCTAACCTGCTCTGTAGGTTCTTCAATTTCTTCAAGAGGTTACCGCTCAATGTTTCTACATCGCCCCCTGGAAGAAAAAGACATTCCGATCGTCTGCGAGCTGCCCCAGAATGCCGACGAGCTGTTCTACATGTTCCCCCGGGCCACCTATCCCTTCACGCCGGCCCAGTTGGTGGACGCGTTGGAGACCCGCTACGACTCCACCGTGATCGAAATGGACGGCGAAGTGGTGGGTTACGCCAATTTCTCACGCTGTGATTTTCGCGACCGCTGTGCGCTGGGCAACGTAATCATCGCCCCCAAGGCCAGGGCAAGAGGCGTGGGACGCTACATGATCAGTTGCATGATGGACATTGCCTTCGACAAGCACGAAGCCACCGAGCTCATCGCATCCTGCTACAACCATAACGTTCCGGGTCTGCTGTTCTATCCGCGCATGGGTTTCCGTCCTTATGCCATTGAAGAACGACGTGACAAGCAAGGTGCGCGGGTTGCGGTGATCCACTTCCGGCTGCCCCGATCCGTGGAATGACGCCTGATACTGATCGTGCCCATCGCGCTGCATGGGCATGCATCCCGTGACGCTCCGCGTCACAAATGGTACAGACTACGGATTCAGTGAACCGGGCGCATGGCTCAGGTTACCTTTTCCCCTCGGTGACTCACGTCCAGTGCAAGCCGCCTGCACGGTCAGAAAAGCGTGCTTGAGGTGTTTCATAAGTGAACAGCCATAATCGATTTCGTGACCGTTCGTCACTCCAAGATCATGTCAAAGCCCGCGCAATATCCCTTTAATGACGCAGATCATGCCTTTCGCCGCTTGAACGCCTACAGTGAATCGTTTTTTCTGACTTTAGTTACAAATAAACACGTTTGTTGCGGCAAGGCGTGATCTACGCTGCACATTGCCGAGTCGATAGAGGCTGGCGTATAAAGAGTGTCAAGGATCAAGTAAGTGGCGACAATTAATTGGCAGGCAAGGGTGTGCCGGGTTTCAGTTAATTGATTATAAATAGCGACAGTAATCTGCTGGAGTCCGGCAGCGCTTACACAATAAGGAGATAGAAAGATGATCGCGAGTGGACTGTCTACTCTGGAACTGCGCAGTATCGTCGAAAGTGCGTTTTTACCGTTGCGTTGTACCTGTACGATCGCACCGGACTATTGCATGACGGTGCAGGTCAACGACCCGGATTCAGGCCGGGTTGAATTGCTGGTGACCGGTATCTCTGCGCACAGGTTGAAAAGCCTTCGCGACATATCGAATCTGGTCTCGGAACTGCGCAGCGAATTGCGTGACGAGCCTGACCACCAAGGTATCCGGCAGAAGCAATACCGTACGGCCTGATCACATCTGCGTTGGTGTGGTCTGTTCCTTATAGCTGCCCGGTTCCGATCTGCTCAGGTCGGGCCCTCCTCCTTTTGAAGCGCAGGACGTCCTCATCCGGGTTCGTCCTGCTTCACGTCATCATCTGTTTCATTCCGCTCGCAATGTCCCTTTCAGTCAATAAGTCGGCGCTGGATTTTTGTAAGTTTTGCTGAGCGTCATGAAGAAAATAAAAGTCGTTCATTGTGTCCTTATGAAAGCCACCCTGAGTGTTTTTCACCTGGCTTAACTGTGTGATCTTTTAAAATCAGGTACTTGCAACGGGTGAGGTCAGGGCGGATGCTGCAGTGGCTTATTTGACACTTTGTGGTTTCTTTGCAACTATCATTTCAACCCGCCCGCTTCGTTGTGCTTAAACCCTTCTGATTAATGCCTCGCGTTTGAACCTCGTTCGAAGGTTTGGCGGTAGCGTGGTGCGTTTTTTTCCTGCGGCTCGAGTGTCGAGCAGACTGCAGACACTGATCAGTGTATGTAACAGCTCATGTCCATTGATAAAAACAGCGGAGCCTTCAGCCGAGTTCTGGTGACGCTGCACGTGCGCTGTTTATTGTGTTGTGGGGTTCTCTTTTTAAATTGTGCATGGACGCTGGTTTGCAGTGTTGGCCAGGTATTCGATCATCCAGAACTTCTGGAATGCACCAACGTTTGGCTATGACGATGGAGCATCATCATGTTTGAAAAATCCTTGGAAACAGTCTGCGGTTGTGTCGTCGGCGGAGCAGGGCTTGCCGGTATGGGCTTTCTGTTCAATGCCTTGAAAAGCGGCACGCTGGCGGAGATTGCTGCAAGTGGACTGACGGTCATCGATGCCAGCGACAGACCCGGTACCGGTGCGCTGGGGCAATACCGGATCACTGCCAACTCGGTAGGAGACGTTTTCATCGATTGCCTGCGTGACCCGGCCCTGCGCGAGATCTTCGAGCCATTGGAGTATTCACCGGCCTATTGGCGTATTCGTGGTCAGGCCCAAAGTGCGCCTCAGTTGTCTGATGTGGGCCAACTGATGGTCGAAGCCTCGCGACTGGTGTTGGAGCACTTGACGCGCTGCTACGGGGTGAAGGTCTGGCATGGCACGACCATCACCGAAGTGATCAGCGAGGATGACGAGTTTTGCCTCAAGGTAGAGACGGAAGGCTGCGCCAGACTCGTGCGCTGCCAGACGCTCGTGCTCAACCTCGGCGGACGTCAGGATCCGCAGCACCTGATCGACAGTCTTGCGCAACAGGGGCTTTCACTGTCACCGGCCACCAATATCCAGAGTGCCGACCGGCTGCTGCGCATGAATGCGGTTCAGTTGCGCGAAGTGTTTGCGCTGGCGCTGGCCAGCGGTAGCCGTATCACTGTTGTCGGCGGTTCGCACAGTGCCTTTTCCATGCTGGAGAACCTCGCCGATGCTCTGGAGTTCGCAGGGCTGGAAGAGCTGACGCTGATCCATCGAACCCGGATCAGGCTGTTTTACGAAAGTGCCGAGCAGGCAGAAGCTGCGGGCTATGTGTTCGACTCTCAGCTGGATGTCTGTCCGGTTTCCGGGCGCATCAATCGCTCCGGCGGGCTGCGCTACCGGGCGTTGGACATTGGTCGCGAGGCGTTGAAGCACGGTCGTATCGGTAAAACCGGTGTGCGTGTGCAGTTGTTGCAGACCAGTGACGGTCCCGCCGGAGCATTCGAAAAGGCCAGACTCGCATTGGCCGAGTCCTGTGTGGTGGTGCAGTGTTCCGGCTATCAACCGCAGTTGCCTGTGATGCGCCATGGTGACGGCAGCCTGATCACCCTGCGTGAGACCAAGGGTGGCCTGGACTCTGATCAGGCGGGCTGCCCGATGGATCAGAACGGACGGCGATTGAAAGGGCTTCACCTGTTCGGCCTGGGTGCTGGGCTGGGGGCTGATCCTCAGCTGGGCAGCGAGCCTTCGTTCGACGGCCGAATCTATGGCGTCTGGCAGTTTCATCATGATGCCAGTCGTGTGGTGATTCAGGCCGTCACGGCGCGATTGCAACAAAAGGCCTCTGCCGTCGATACTTCATGTCTGGCCGGGTTCCTGCAGCTGGAACCGCGTTTTCAGGCCTGATGGCAGGCGGGGTGTGGGGCAATGTCCCTGAGCCAGGGTGCTCGAATGCCGCCAGCGTTCTGTAGAACAGCACAACCAGGAGATTCAGGGCCATGCGTATCTTGATCGTTGGGGCAGGGGCTGTCGGTGGCTATTTCGGTGGCCGACTGTTGGAGGCCGGGCGTCAGGTGTCCTTTCTGGTCCGGCCGGGCCGGGCGGAAGAGCTGGACCGTGACGGGCTCGTGGTGCGCAGTCCACAGGGCAACTTTCAGTACCCGTCGCCTCCTTACGTGCTTGCCAACCGGCTTGCCGATCCTTTCGACCTGATCCTGCTCAGTTGCAAGGCTTTCGATCTGGACTCCGCAATGGACGCCTTCGAGCCTGCCGTGGGGCCGGAGACGTTGATCCTTTCACTGCTCAACGGCATGGCCCACCTTGACCGCCTGACCAAGCGCTTCGGCAAGGACGCTGTGCTGGGCGGGCAGTGTCTGATTTCCGTAGACCGCGACTCGACCGGTGCGATTCTGCACCTGAACGAGATGCATCAATTGTCATTCGGCGAGCTGAGTGGCGCGTTGACCCCGCGAATTCTGCGGGTTGCCGAAGCCCTGGCCGATGCGGGTTTCGAAGCCAACCTGAGTCAGCACATTGTGCAGGCCATGTGGGACAAGTGGTGTTTCATCGCCACGCTGGCGGCGATTACTGCAAGCATGCGCGCATCGGTCGGCGATGTGCTGGACGCAGGTGGAGAGGGTTTGATCCTGAAAGCACTCTCCGAATGCGCAGTGATTGCGCTGGCTGCCGGTTACCCGCCGGATGCAAAGGTCCGTCAGCGCCAGGTCGAGTTGCTGACTGCGCGTGGCTCGACACTCACGGCCTCGATGATGAGGGACATCGAACGGGGTACACCCACAGAGGTCGAACAGATTCTGGGCGATATGCTGATCAGGCGTAACGCGCTGGGTGTCGTTTCGAATGAACTGTCGGTGCTGGACGTTGCCTGCACTCATGTCAGGGCGTACGAAGCACGCCGTATTCGGGAACAGCCGTGAGGTCTGAAATCGTCACGGTTACCCCTGCATTCAAGTAGTCATTTGGAGGTGCTACTCATGCCAGTCAAACACGATTTGTTCGCGGATTTGAGCTTGACCCGAGACGAGGTTGCCGAGCGGGGCAGGCGGGACGCGAGGCTGCAGCAATTGCTCAATGACTATGAGAGCGCCGACGTCGAGGTGCTGAATGCCGAAAAAGGGTCGGCGGGCGGTATCGGTGATGACGCGTTGAGGACACTTAAGGAAAAGCGTCTGCTGGTGAAGGACCGGATCGTCCAGCGTCTTTCCGAAATATAAACGGCTCCGCTGCCTGAACAACAGCTGGCCAATCATTAAAAAACGGCCCCTCCGAGGGGCCGTTTTCAGTGCTCCATCACCCTCAACCGAGTCCAGGCGATGTAGGACGTTCACTGGCGAAAGACGCGCCTGTACCGTTGCCATCGTGCTCTGTCCCGGACAGGTTGCTGTAGCTGCTGGAAGTAGGCGGCGACGACGAAGGTGAAGACAGAGAACCGCTTTTACCCCTCAGTTTTTCCCGTGCTTGCCTGACGATCTGTTGCTCCTTCGTCGTGACAGGCAACGCGGCACCGATCAGCGCTCCCACCGCAATACCCATGGCCGCCAGCGTCAAAGGCTGTTCGTTGACCAGTTGCCGTGTACTGCTCTTCATGTGCTCACGTTTCTCCTGGAATGTAAGGTCTGCGTCCTGCCAGGAGTCAGAGCTGCCGGAACTGCCCGAAAAGGTGTCGCGCACGTTGTGGGTCATGTGGGACGTCTTGTCCTTGATCGTGCTAGCCTTGTCCTTCATATGCGACACAGTTTCCTGCACCCGGGCCTTGGCGCTTCCCAGACTGTCGCTGACTGAGCCAGCCATGCTGCCAGCGCGCTCTGTGACGCTGCCAAGGACCGAAGAACCGTTGGACGAGCCGCCCGTTGCCGGACGATTGTTACCCATCATCATCCAGAGCACGCCGACGGTGGTAAGCACGGCAGGCACTGGATTGGCCTTGACGTTGTTGCCCAGATTGCCGAAAAACTCCCCACCGTTGTCCTTCACATAGCCCAGCGCCTGATCGACCAGTTGACCGGGCGACATTTTCTTTTCCAGCGCATCGACGATGTTGCCGATGCTGGAGCGTTGCTGATCGATTTCCCGCTCCAGGGTTTCCGGGCTCTTTTTCGATTCTTCTTCAAAATGTTCTGGTGTGTCGAAGCTGCTGTCGATGCTCATGAGACTTTCCTCTGAATGGCTTCCTTGTCTTTTTGCAGGGTGCTGGTGGTGCGCTCGGGAATCAGGTTCGAAGCGTCGAGTTTTTTATTGCCCGCCTGAACCATGAAGAAGCCGATGACCAGAGCCGCAACACCGACGATCAGTGCCGCGAGCCAGGGTTCCATGACGTAGCTCAAGGCATAGACGGCGGCCATCAGCACCATGATCAGGCCGCCCAACATCACGACGGCACCCATACCGACGGTGGTGGCTGCTTGCTTGGTCGCCTGAATCGACTCACGAAATTCCGCCTTCACCAGCGCCATTTCCTTGGTCACCAACGCAGGCACTTCATGCGCCAACTGGCGGATCAGACTCAGCACCGACGTTTCATTTTCAGGGTTTCTGTCCTGCTTAGTATTGGGTGGGGTACTCATCACACGTCTCCTTTGGACAAGCCGGACCTGGACGAGCCGTCACGCGTGACTTCATCGTCCAGATCGTCGTTGAATTCGGTCATGGGCGGACTGTCAGGAATCCCTGTTCCGGGGCGCGCGCTGTGCACAACGTCATTGTCGTGTGGGTGGGTCGCGGCCATCTCTTCGGCGGCCAGCGCCGACGGGCTGATGGGATCATAAGGGGCCGACGAGTCGACATCCGTCAGATCACTCTGATTCGACGACCCGGATGTCGACGGATCTGATGCCGATGTACCCGATGTCGAGCTTCCAGACATTGGGCTGTCAGAAAAGCTCGTGTCGGAGGTCGCGTCGTTCGAAGAGGTGGACGCTTTCAGCAGCCGCGACAGACCCAGGCCAAGCGCCACGCTGCCGCTGATGAACAGGACCGGATTTTCCCGGGCGAGCCTGCCTGCATCCTGCAACAGTTGCTCGGCGTTCTTGCTGCGCAGGTTGTCGGCGAGCCGGGTCATCGCTTGCGCCATGTCAGTGACGTACCCCGACAGGCCCAGGGTGTCATTGCTGTCAATCTGCTGCGCCGCCGACTGAGCGTTCTGCGCAAGGTTCTCTATCTGCTCTGCAGCGCTGTCGCGGTACTGCTCGAAGTGTTCGCCTCCCTGTCGGGCGACATTTTCTGTGTTGCCATGTGCGTTGCGCTGGTCGTCATCCTGCAGTCCGTGCAGGTGATCCTGGCCGCTCGTGCTGCCGGTATGGGCATTGCCGCTCATGGAAGTTTCGTTGGTAGTCACCATCATCATTCACCGTTTTCTGTCCCCAGATAAAGAGAATGCTCGGCTCACTGCGTACTACGGGCTGGCATTGATGTGCTCGCTTGCAGAGAGTCGACTGGTGTTTTTTTGGCGATGTTCCGAGAGGGTGACAAATGGTAGTGCCGCAGTGGGCAGCGAAACGGCGGGCATAAAAAACGGCGTCATGAGAGACGCCGTACGGCTGATGACCTGCCGCAAGAGCAGATCAGCATTGAATAAGGGGGTGTCGCGAGGGAGTTATTGTGGGTCCTGGTTTGGAGCCAGTTCTGCCTGAATGCGTTTGTAGATCTCTTCACGGTGTACAGACACATTTTTGGGTGCGTTGATGCCCAGCCGGACCTGAAGCCCTTGAACGCCAAGAATCGTCACGGTGATCTCGTCACCGATATTTATGCTTTCGCCAACTTTGCGAGTGAGTATCAACATAATCTTTTCCTTGATGGCCTCTTGAAAATGCCTCTCTCAAGAGGCTGGCGTTTGCCTTTGCGTGGTGATTGTTGCCGAGTGCATCCAAATGCATCCGCCATAAGACGTTGCGGTGGTGAATTTAATTCCCTCGGTTCATTTTCTTGTCATCGGGATTTGCATCCGCGGCACGACGAGTGCGCCAATTCTGCCCGTTTTGGCCTGAGAATGCCCGTATTTACTGGTGCAACTTAAAAAGTAACGTGATCAGGCGCACAAATCGGGTTTGCCATGACTGTGCTGGAGGCGATTGAGCGGCCTGATCCCGCGTTGTTCCTAAGCGTAGGCATGACTTTGAAACATTGCCTGAGCTTTCCGAAAATTCAACTGAAAGCGTTGTAGGCGCTCGTAGGAAACAGCTTTCAGACAGGTTTCGCAGACGCGCATCGAATCGCTCTGTCATGTTGTCGGCAGCAAACGCAGGTTATGTAGGGGCGGGCGGGTTCAGGAAGGAAATCAGGGGTGCAGGCGGAAAAGCGGAGGGGTAGAGCGGTAACGCTTTGCACCTTCGCTGGCCTGCTGGCCCGCGAAGGTGCTGGACTTTTTAAGCTTAAAGCGCCATGGACAGCAGCATGATGAAGATCAGGCCGACAACCGAAAGGATGGTTTCCATCACGGTCCAGGTCTTGAAGGTTTCGGCTACCGTCATGTTGAAGTACTGCTTGACCAGCCAGAAGCCTGCGTCGTTCACGTGCGACAGGATCAGCGAGCCCGCGCCGGTGGCCAGCACCAGCAACTCGCGGTTCACGCCTGGAATCAGGCCCACGACCGGCGCCACGATGCCTGCACCGGTGATGGTGGCGACAGTCGCCGAACCTGTTGCCACACGAATCACCGCCGCCACCAGCCAGGCGAGCATGATCGGGTTGATCTGCGCCTGCACCGCCATGTGGCCGATCACGTCACCCACACCGCTGGCGACCAGCATCTGCTTGAAGCCACCGCCGGCACCGACGATCAGTACGATGGCGGCGACCGGGGCCAGGCTCTGGTCCAGCAGTTTCATGATCTTGGTACGGTCGAAACCGCGTGCGGCACCGAAGGTGTAGAACGCCAGCAGCAAGGCCGCGAGCAGGGCAGTGATCGGGTGACCGATCAGGTCCATCCAGATGCGGAACATGTTGCCTTCCGGCAACGCAACGTCAGCGAAGGTCTTGAGCAGCATCAGGAACACGGGCAGCAGGATCGTCACCAGCGTAATGCCGAAACCTGGCAGGTTCTCGGTGCTCGATTCCTTGGCGATCTGATCCATCAATTCCTGTGACGGTGTGCCGGGAATGTATTTGGAGATCCACTTGCCGTAGATCGGGCCTGCAATGATTGCGGTCGGTAATGCGACGATCAGGCCGTAGAAAATGGTTTTGCCGATGTCAGCGCCGAAGATGCCGATGGCCAGCAGCGGACCCGGGTGCGGCGGAACCAGACCGTGCACGGCCGAGAGGCCTGCCAGCAACGGGATGCCGATCTTGACGATGGACACACCGGTGCGACGCGCGACGATGAAGACCAGCGGGATCAGCAGCACGAAGCCGATTTCGAAGAACAGCGGGATGCCCACCAGAAACGCAGAAAACATCATCGCCCAGTGGACTTTCTGTTTACCGAAGGTACGGATCAGGGTCTGCGCAATCTGATCCGCGCCACCCGAATCGGCCATCAGCTTGCCGAGCATGGTGCCCAGCCCGAGGATGATGCCGACAAAGCCCAGTACGCCGCCGAAGCCGTCCTGGAAGGATTTCATGACTTTTTCCACCGGCATCCCGGAGGTCAGGCCGAGGAAGCCAGCCGCCAGGGTCAGCGCGACGAAAGGGTGGACCTTGAATTGGGTGATCAGCAGCACAAGGCCGACGATGGTCACCAACGCATCGACTAGCAGAAACGTCTCGTGGGTCATACCGAACATGGGTGTCTCTCCGGTTATTATTCTAGGGTGCTACCAGCAACTGCTAGCGCCATCCGTGCTTCGTGTGTGCAAGACAGCGCTGTCTTTTGCACTCACGCCTTTATCAGGCGTGGGAGTCTTTCCACCAGGCTGCCGCTTGCGTGCCAATCTCTTCGATGGACTGGGTTGCATCAACCACCAGTGTCAACGGTTCGCCGTACGGAGGCTCGAGCGTTGCAAACTGGCTGTCGACCAGACTTGCCGGCATGAAATGCCCCGGGCGGTGCGAGCAACGTTCGGCAGCGAGTTCTTTGGTCAGTTCCAGAAAAACGAAACCCAGACCCGGAACGGCGTCGCGCAGACGCTGGCGATAAATCAGCTTGAGGGACGAGCAGGTCAGGACAGGGTGTTCGCCACGGGCGAGCGCCGCGACCATTTCTTCACCCAGGCGGGTCAGCCAGCCGGCACGGTCGTCATCGTTGAGGGGGGTTCCGGCGCTCATCTTCTCGATGTTGGCCGGTGGATGGAAGGCATCACCTTCGATGAGGCGACCTCCGCTCTTGAGGGCAATCTCGGCACCCACAGCACTTTTGCCGCAGCCCGAAACACCCATCACCACGAGGGCGGAAATAGCAGTTTTCGCAGTTGTCACAGTAGGCACCTCATCTGGAGACAGCGCTGTCTTTATCCGGTGGACATCTTGTCCAGCCTGAGCTGTTCCAGTTCTTGTCGTTGTTTTGGGTTCAACAATACACATCGGAGGCTGTTCTCCGTGGCGACCCGGCGCGGGCGGCAAATGTGAAACCAGCGATAAAGCGTTGTCACGGTCCATGAGACAGCGCTACCTTATGGGGCATTCGACACATTTGGCAACCCCTATGTTAGTTGGCAACGCATGATACGCATTGGTTCCCGCTCTACCGGCCGTCCGACCCTCAACGAAGTTGCCCGCCTTGCCGCGGTTTCCCCCATTACCGCATCCCGTGCATTGCGTGGCGTCACGACCGTGGCGCCGGAACTGGTGGAAAAGGTCCGTGCCGCAGCTCAGAGCCTGGGCTATGTCGCCAACCCCGCAGCGCGGGCACTGGCGTCGTCCTGCAGCCAGACCGTGGTGGTGCTGGTGCCATCGCTGTCCAACCAGCTGTTCATCGAGACGCTTGAGGCGATTCAGGATGTGTTGCGCCCTCGTGGTCTGGATGTGGTGATCGGCAACTATCACTATTCCCCGGAGGAAGAAGAAAAGCTGCTGCGCAACCATCTGGTCAACCGGCCACGGGGCATTCTGCTCACCGGTTTCGACCGCACACCTGCATCGCATCAGATGCTGGAAGCCAGTGGCATTCCCTGCGTGCACATGATGGAGCTGGACCCTCGTCAGGGTGCCTACAGTGTCGGCTTCTCCCAGGAACAGGCGGGTGCTCAGGCAGCCCTTCATTTGCTCGGCCGTGGACGCACGCGGCTGGCCTACATGGCGGCCCAGCTCGATACGCGCGTACTGCAGCGCGGCGCGGGCTTTCGTCAGGTTCTGGAAGACGCCGGCCTGTTCGATGCCGATCTGCAAGTCACGACACCCTTGCCATCGTCTATTGGCCTGGGCGGCGAACTGTTCGCCCGGCTGCTGGATGAGCACCCTGATGTCGACGGCATTTTCTTCTGCAACGACGACCTGGCGCAGGGCGCGTCACTGGAGGCCTTGCGTCTCGGCGTCGCCGTTCCGCAACGGGTTTCGCTGGTGGGTTTCAACGACCTGCCGGGCTCGGCACACATGGTGCCGCGCCTGACTTCCATCCGCACGCCGCGACAGGAAGTGGGCCAGCACGCCGCGCAGTTGCTGCTGGGTTTGCTCGACGGCGTACCCCAGCAGGCAAAGGTTGATCTGGGGTTTGAACTGGTGGTTCGCGAGAGTTCATGATTCAACCCTGGGCAAATTGCTGACCAATGGTGAACGGCCTTTACAGGCCTCACAGGCTTCGACGCCAGCCCCCGATGGCGTTGCCTTTCAACCCTGGAAAGCGCTTTTTGCCACCACTTTCAGCCCGCCTCAAACTGTCATTTCTGTCAGTACCCAACCCGTCCCGGCCAGTATTCAATGACCTGAGGTTTTTGGATCCGGGTGGCATAAGTGCAGTCGCCACATCGTTCGTTGATGGGGCCGTACCTTCCTATCTTTCCCCCATCGTGGCGGTCTCGCGAGACCTATTCACAGGTGAGTGACATGCACAAAAAAGCATCTCAGGACGTAAACGCTTTTACCCACATGGCAGATCCGGACGGCGCAGGAGTACCGCTGGACGTTGCATGGCTGACAGGCATCATTGCGCTGGGTTTCGTGCCCAAGGAAATCGTCATCAGCCCCGATGAAAAGACGCTCTATGTGTCTCATGAAAACGGTAGAGAAATCAGCGTGGTCGATGTCGAGACATCGAGCGTGGTGAGCTGTATCAAGGGGGCCGGGGCGGGCGATATCACCCTCAGCCCCGATGGCAGTCGGCTCTACACGGCAGGCTATAACAAGTGCTTCGTGATCAATACCCTCACGCGCGAGGTGATCAGGGTCATTCCCTCGGGCAGCGTCAACAGGATCGTCTGCAGCCTGGACGGCCGGTTCATTTATCTGTCGTTCCAGTATGCACCGGGCGGGCTGATCCGCCAGATCGAGACGGAGCACTACAGCGTCGTCAACGATTTCGATCTGGGTACCTTGTCCAATGCCTCGCTGGCACTTGGCGTCAGTCCGGGAAACGACCGTGTATATGCCTCGGCACTGGTGGATGGCATCGGCACGACAGCCGTCTCCGCGATCGGTACGATCAGTTACCTGCAGCACGATATTCTTGGCTTCACCGATCCCAGGTCACTGGCAGTCAGTTCGGACGGAACCCATTTGTACGTCGGTGGCATTGATGAGGTATACGTGGTCGATGCGACCACATGCAGAATGTTCTACCGCGAGAAAATCGGCGCACAGGGCTATCCGGTCAGCATCATCGGCATCACGCCGGATGACCGTTACGTGTACGCGGTTTATACCTGCAACTTCGATGTGTACAGAATCGACACGGTCAAGGGAACGGTCAGTTGCGTGGCCTTCTTCCCGTCTATGGGAGGCTCGGTGCTGAACGGGGCAGGTACCCGCCTGTACAGCACTCACACCGACATGAACTGGATCTCCATCTACACGCTGTAGCGTTACCGGCACCGATCCCGCCGCCACCAGCGCTTCGAGAATTTTCCGCCAGACAAACGCCGAATGTTTCTCCTGGCACCGCGCACGGGCCAGAGAAATATTCGGCACTGCAGTGCGGGCGATCTACGGATGCTTCCTGTCCTTGAACGCCAGTCTTGACTCATGCAGCAGTGGCTCGGTGTAACCGGCGGGTTGCTCGCAGCCTTTGAATACCAGATCGCAGGCAGTCCTGAACGCTGACGAATGCTTGAAGTCCTTCGCCATGGCCTGGTAATGCGAGTCTCCGGCGTTCTGCTTGTCCACCACCTTGGCCATGCGCTCCAGCACGCTTTGCACGTACTGGGCATCGACCACCTTGTGCAGCAGCCAGTTGGCCATGTGCTGACTGGAAATGCGCAAAGTCGCGCGGTCTTCCATCAACCCGACATCGTGGATGTCCGGCACCTTGGAACAGCCCACGCCCTGTTCTACCCAGCGCACCACGTAGCCGAGCAGACCCTGTGCGTTGTTCTCCAGCTCTTCGCGAATCTGCTCCAGCGTCCATTGCGGATCGGCGACCACCGGGATGGTGAGCAGATCGTCGAGCAGTTGTTCCCTTACGTCCTCCAGATTCACCTGTTCAAGCGTCTGCTGAACAGCACGCACGTCGACCCGGTGATAGTGCAGGGCGTGCAGGGTCGCGGCCGTCGGCGATGGCACCCAGGCCGTGGTGGCGCCAGACTGCGGATGGCCGATTTTCTGCTCCAGCATGTCCGCCATGCGGTCCGGCATCGCCCACATGCCCTTGCCGATCTGCGCGCGTCCTCTCAATCCGCAGGCCAGTCCCACCAGTACGTTGCTGCGCTCATACGCCCTGATCCACGGCGCGTTTTTCATCTCGCCCTTGCGCAGCACCGGACCTGCCTGCATGGCGCTGTGAATTTCATCGCCGGTTCGGTCCAGAAAGCCGGTATTGATAAACGCGACCCGCGCCGAGGCCGCTTCGATGCACGCCTTGAGGTTGACGCTGGTGCGCCGCTCCTCGTCCATGATGCCCATCTTCACGGTATGGCGAGGCAGCTTGAGCACGTCCTCAATCCGGTTGAACAGTTGATCGGCGAACGCCACTTCGTCCGGGCCGTGCATTTTCGGTTTGACGATGTAGATACTGCCTGCGCGGGAGTTGCCGCGTCGTTTGAGGTCGTGAAGCGCAATCAGGCTGGTCATCACGCCGTCCAGAATGCCCTCGGGAATCTCATGCCCGTCGTGGTCGATGATCGCCGGGTTGGTCATCAGATGGCCGACGTTACGAATGAACAGCAGTGAACGGCCGCGCAGTTTGAGTTCGCCGCCATTCGCTGCCTTGTAGGACCGATCCGGATTGAGGGTGCGAGTGACCGGCTTGCCACCCTTGTCGAGGGTGGCGGCGAGGTCGCCCTTCATCAGGCCCAGCCAGTTGCGGTACACCTGTATCTTGTCGTCGGCGTCCACTGCAGCCACCGAGTCTTCACAGTCGATGATGGTGGACAGTGCCGACTCCAGCAGCAGGTCCTTGATTCCGGCCACATCGCTGCTGCCGACCGGGTGGCGTGGGTCGATCTGGATCTCGATGTGCAGGCCATTGTTCTTGAGCAGGATCGCGTCAGGCTTGCCTGGCTCGCCCTGAAAACCGACGTACTTTTCCGGCTGCTGCAGGACGGTCTGGGTGCCATCGGCCAGCGCGATGCGCAACTGGCCGTCTTCAATGCGGTAATTGCGGGCGTTGATGTGGCTGCCGTTGGCAAGCGGCACGGCTTCGTCGAGCAGTTCGCGGGCGAACACAATCACCTTGGCACCGCGTAGCGGGTTGTAGCCTGCGCTGATTTCGGCGCCGTTGGAGGTATCGATGGCGTCAGTGCCGTACAGCGCGTCGTACAGCGAACCCCAGCGGGCATTGGCGGCGTTCAGCGCGTAGCGTGCATTGCTGGCGGGAACCACCAGTTGCGGGCCTGCCTGTTCGCTGATTTCCAGATCGACATTGGAAGTCGTTGCCTTGACCTGCTCCGGCACCGGGCGCAGGTAGCCGATGGTGGTCAGAAACTCGCGGTAGGCGGGCATGTCGCTGATCGGGCCGGGATGCTTCTTGTGCCAGGCGTCCAGTTCGGCCTGCAGGCGCTCACGCTCGGCCAGCAATTCGCGATTGCGCGGGGCCAGTTCGTGGACCAGCGCATCGAAGCCTTCCCAGAACGCTTCCGGGTCCAGTCCGGTGCCAGGCAGGACTTCTTCCTCGACGAAGCGTTGCAGATTGACGGCCACCTTGAGGCGTTGGCATTTGATGAAGTCGGTCATGAGGAAAGGTCCTTGGTTAAGGTTCTGATCGTGCCAATGCTCCGCGTTGGCAAGCATCCCGTGACGCTCTGCGTCACGTTCAAGAGCGGACGCGGAGCGTCCTGGGCGGCGTTACCACACTGGAGCATGGGAACGACCTGTTTAAGGTGTCGGGCCCTCAATCCGCATTCAGCGCCGCGATACCTGCCTTGGCGACCTGGGCATCCTGATCGGCCTTCACGCCGGATACGCCGACCGCGCCGATCACTTGGCCGTCGACGATCACCGGCACTCCGCCTTCCAGGGACGTCAGCAGCGGGGCGCTGAGAAACGCCGTGCGGCCGCCATTGACCATCTCTTCGTAGCCCTTGGATTCGCGTTTGCCCAATGCCGAGGTTCGGGCTTTTTCGATGGAGATGTAGCTGCTGATCGGCGAGGCGTCGTCCAGGCGTTCGAACGCCAGCAGGTGGCCGCCGTCGTCGACGATGGCAATCGCCACCGCCCAGCCGTTGGTGTGGGCTTCTTCACGCGCAGCGACGAGTATCTGGCTGACTTCGTTCTGGGTCAAAACGGCTTTGATTTTCATGTGTTCTCCTGAGAAAAGAGGTGTGGAACTGTTCAGTGGGTTCCGTTGAGTGCCTGATCGATCAGCTCGATCCAGTGCCGCACCGGCGTTCGATTGGCGCTCGCCAGATGCGTCTGGCAACCGATGTTTGCCGTAGCGATCACCTGAGGTTTGCCGCTTTCCAGCGCGTTCATGCGGTTGTCGCGCAACTGGCGGGCCAGGACCGGCTGGGTGACCGAGTAAGTGCCTGCCGAGCCGCAGCACAGATGGCCATCCGGTACAGCGGTCAGGTTGAAGCCTAGACGAGTCAGCACCCGTTCGACCTCGCCACCCAGCTTTTGCGCATGCTGCAAGGTGCACGGGCAATGGAATGCCAGCCGCGTGTCGGTTTTGATGCCGAGCGTTTCCAGAGGTTCGTCGCGCAGCACCTCGACCAGATCCCGGGCCTTTGCACTGACCTGCGCGGCTTTCTCGGCGTAGTCCGGGTCGTGACGCAACAAATGGCCGTAATCCTTGACGAACGCCCCGCAGCCACTGGCCGTCTGGACAATGCTCTGCGCGCCGGCTTCGATGGCTGGCCACCACGCGTCGATATTGCGCCGGGCACGGTCCAGCCCGGCTTCCTGCGCATTGAGGTGGTAATCCACTGCGCCGCAGCAGCCCGCTTCGCTGATCGGCGTGACGCTGATGCCGAGGCGGTCCAGCACGCGTGCGGTGGCCGCGTTGGTGTTGGGCGACAGGGCCGGTTGCACGCAGCCTTCCAGCATCAACACCTGACGTGCCTGGCGAGTGACCGGACGGACGCCTGCCGGGTGAATCGTGTCCGGCAATTTGTCTTTCAACATACCCGGCAGCAGCGGGCGAAACGTGGTGCCCATGCGGGTCAGCGATTTGAACAGGCTTGCGTTGGGCACCACGTTGCGCAGGCCTTCACGTACCAGTCGTTGACCCAGCGGACGGGGCACGGCGGCATCGACGACAGCGCGGCCGATGTCCAGCAGATTGTGATAATCGACGCCCGACGGGCAGGTGGTCTCGCAGTTGCGGCAGCTCAGGCAACGGTCCAGGTGCAACTGGGTTTTCTCGGTGACTTCATTGCCTTCCAGCACCTGCTTGATCAGGTAGATCCGTCCTCGTGGACCGTCGAGCTCATCGCCCAGCAACTGATAGGTCGGGCAGGTGGCGTTGCAGAAACCGCAGTGCACGCAACTGCGCAGAATACGTTCGGCTTCTTCAGCGCGGGGCAGTTGTCTGGCCTGTTCGCTCAGGGTGGTCTGCATGGTTCAGAGCTCCGCGTACAGTCGGCCGGGGTTGAAGATCCCTTGCGGGTCCAGCCTGGCTTTGAGTTGATGGTGGTAGCGCAGCAGCGGCGTGGCCAAGGGCTGGAACGGGCAGTCATGGTGCCCCGGCGTATAGCAGGTCGCATGCCCACCCACAGCGATGACCATGGCACGAATGGACTCGCCGCTGGCATCGGATTTCAGCCAGCGCTGTCCCCCGGCCCAGTCGATGAGTTGCTCGCCCGGCAGATCCAGCACACCGGTATCGGCCGGCACGCAGAGCCGCCACAGCGCGCGCGGGTCGTCGAAGAACGGCAGGCGCTGTTCATTGAGCGCTTGCCAATACGTCGGCTCCAGTTTTTCGCCACCCAGTCTGTCGTGTGCAGCGGCCACCGAGCCTTCGCCACCTTCAAGGCGCAGACGCAATATCTTTCCATCATGGCTGGCGGCGCTGATCGGCATCGGCTGCTGGCCCCATTCCGTCAGGCTCGTCAGCGCGCGGGCACTGTCCATTTCCAGCGCAATACTGCTGCACAGGCGCGGCCTTGGCAGCACCTTGAGCGACACCTCGGTCAGCACGCCCAGACAACCCATGCTGCCTGCCATCAGACGCGAGACGTCGTAGCCCGCCACGTTCTTCATCACTTCGCCGCCGAAGCGCAGGTGCTTGCCATGGCCGGTGATCACACGGGTGCCCAGTACGAAATCGCGTACCGAGCCGCTCCACGGCCGACGCGGGCCGGACAGCCCGGCCGCGACCATGCCGCCCAGCGTGGCATTGCCGAAGGTCGGCGGCTCGCAGGGCAGCATCTGACCGGCATCTTCAAGCGTCTGCATCAGTTCGCTCAACAGTGTGCCTGCACGCGCGGTGATAACCAGCTCGGTCGGGTCATAACTGACGATGCCGCAGTGAGCGCGAGTGTCCAGCACCTCGCCTGACACTTCACGGCCGAGAAACGCCTTGCTGTTGCTGCCCTGAATACGCAGTGGTGTGGCGTCGCGCAAGGCGTGGTTGACCTGATCGAGCAGGCTGGCGCTGGCGTCTCTGTCCTGTGCAATCATCAGAAGCGCTCCAGATCAGGGAAGGGCAGTTGCCCGGCATGCACATGCATCGCGCCGAACTCTGCACAGCGATGCAGTGTCGGGATGTTCTTGCCGGGGTTGAGCAGGCCGCTGGCATCGAACGCGGCCTTGATCGCATGAAACAGGGTCAGTTCATCGCTGTTGAACTGCGCGCACATCTGATTGATTTTCTCCCGCCCGACGCCGTGCTCGCCGGTGATGCTGCCGCCGACCTTGACGCACAGTTCAAGGATTTTTCCGCCCAGTTCTTCGGCGCGCGCAAGCTCGCCGGGCTGATTGGCATCGAACAGAATCAGCGGGTGCATGTTGCCGTCGCCGGCATGAAACACGTTGGCCACACGCAGGCCGTAGTGTTCGGACAGTTCGCTGATGCCGCGCAGCACACCGGGCAATTCACGACGCGGTATCGTGCCGTCCATGCAGTAATAATCCGGTGACAGGCGGCCGACCGCCGGGAACGCATTCTTGCGACCAGCCCAGAAACGCACACGCTCGGCTTCGTCTCTCGCCTGACGCACTTCTGTGGCGCCCGCCAGCGTCAGCACCTCGCGAACGCGTGCGCAGTCATCGTGGACATCGGCTTCGACACCGTCCAGCTCGCACAACAGAATGGCTTCGGCGTCGACCGGATAGCCTGCGTGAATGAAATCTTCAGCGGCGCGGATCGCCAGGTTATCCATCATCTCCAGCCCACCGGGAATGATGCCCGCTGCGATGATGTCACCCACCGCGCGCCCGGCTTTCTCCACTGAATCAAACGCTGCCAGCAGCACCTTGGCGACCTGTGGCCTGGGCAGCAGTTTGACGGTCACTTCGGTGATAACGCCGAGCATGCCTTCCGAGCCCGTGAACAGCGCAAGCAGGTCGAAGCCGGGAGAATCCAGCGCGTCGCTGCCCAGCGTCATGTATTCGCCTTCGACGGTGAGAATCTCGACCTTGAGCAGGTTATGCACGGTCAGCCCGTATTTGAGGCAATGAACGCCGCCTGCGTTTTCAGCCACGTTGCCGCCGATGGAGCAGGCAATTTGCGAAGAGGGGTCTGGCGCGTAGTACAGGCCATGCGGCGCTGCGGCCTGGGAAATGGCCAGATTGCGCACGCCAGGCTGGACGCGGGCCAGACGGGCAGCAGGATTGATCTCAAGAATCCGGTTGAAACGGGCCATTACCAGCAGCACGCCTTGCTCCAGCGGCAATGCACCGCCTGAAAGCCCGGTGCCAGCTCCGCGGGCGACCACCGGCACGCGTCGTTCATGGCACATTCTGAGCAGCGTCTGCACTTCTTCGATATGGCGCGGCAGTACCACCAGCAACGGCGTGGTGCGGTAGGCGGACAACCCGTCGCACTCGTAGGGCCGCAGCTCTTCGGCGCGGTGCAGAATGTCCAGATCGGGCAACTGCTGTTGAAGGTCGTGAAGCAACTGTTGCTTGTCCACAACAGGCAGTACGCCGTCGAGGCGTTCGTCGTAAAGAATGTTCATCAGGCAACCCAGGATTGTTTTTATCGGGCTAGCGGTTGACTTGCATCATTGAGGTTGCGAGACGTAGTGTCTATGGCGTAAAGCGCTGGTCGAACCAGTTTTTGAGCATCTGATTTCCGATATTGTTTTTTTGGTCTATATAAATCAAATGCTTGTTTTGTATTTGAACTGGTCGGCGCTCGCTCGACTTTACTGGTCATACCAGTAGGCTTGTCCACGCTTCATTGGGCCGCACGTAACGTACTGACTGAACGCGCCTCCCACAGAAAAGATAGCGTTTCTTCAGCGGAGACCTTATGAACAACGAACCCACGCCAAGACCTGCCCAGGTCGCAGACGTGGTCTGCGAGCGGATCGAGCGGCTGATTGTCGATGGCGTGCTGAAGGTCGGGCAGTTGCTGCCTTCCGAACGACGCCTCACCGAAAAGCTCGGTGTGTCGCGAACCGCGTTGCGCGAAGGTCTGAAGCTGTTGCGGGCGCGTGGCATCATTGAAACGAGGCAAGGCAAGGGGTCATTCGTCGCTCGGATGAATGCAGATCAGCACACCTCGCCGCTCATGCACCTGTTCGGCTCACAGCCGCGCACGCTCTATGACCTGTTCGAAGTGCGCAGCCTGCTGGAGGGCGAGTCGGCGCGGCTGGCGGCATTGCGTGGCACCGATGCGGACTTCGTGCTGATCACCCGCAGCTACGACGCACTGGTCGCCGCGCAAGGTAACGAGCTACCGGCCAGCGAGCATGCGCGCCTTGATCACGCCTTTCATCTGGCCATCTGCGAAGCTTCACACAATCCGGTGCTGGTGCAGACCCTGCGTTCGCTGACCGATCTACTCCTGAATACGGTATTTGCCTCGGTCAACAACCTGTATCACCGTGAGCCACAGAAGCGCCAGATTGATCGCCAGCATGCCCGTCTGTACAACGCCGTCACCGGCCGTCTGCCGGAACAGGCGCGCAAGGCCGCGCTGGCGCACATTCAGAGTGTCAGCGATAACCTGCGCGAGATTGAAAATGAAGAGCAAAGGCTGGTCCGCGCGACGCTGCGGCTGGAGGGCTGGACCTGAGCTAACACAGACGTGTGTTGACATGCGTTCAGTGATCACGCAGTTTACGCATTACGTAAGTTGATTACGAAAAATGACGATTAAAATAACAACAGGCAACGCCAGGTGCGTTCCAGCAGGTGGCTTCGGTGGATCTGTTCACTTATTACCGTTCGACGTCCAGCTACCGGGTGCGTATTGCGCTGGCCCTCAAGGGGCTTGAGCCTGCGGCAATTCCGGTCAATCTGATTCGCGACGGCGGCGAGCAGCACACTCTTGAATACCGCACGATCAATCCGCAGGGCAGGGTGCCCGCGCTGCGCCTGGACGGCGGTGAAGTGATCACACAGTCGCCTGCCATTATCGAATACCTTGAAGAACGCTATCCGACACCTTCCCTGCTGGCCGGCGACCTGACCCTGCGTGCCCGTCAGCGTGCGGTCGCCGCGATCATCGCGTGCGACATCCACCCGTTGCACAACGTGTCGGTGCTCAACCGGTTGCGCAGCCTTGGCCAGGACGAACAGGTCGTTTCAGACTGGATAGGCCACTGGATCAGCGAAGGCCTCAATGCAGTAGAACAGTTGATCGACGGCGACATTTTCTGTTTTGGCGACACGCCCGGTATCGCCGATGTGTACCTGCTGCCCCAGTTGTATGCGGCGCATCGCTTCAATGTCGACCTCGACGCCTTTCCCAGGATTCGTCAGGTGGAGCAGCGAGCGTTGCAGCATCCGGCCTTTTTGCAGGCGCACCCTGATGCACAATCGGACAAGCCGGAGTAGGCTGGCCTTATGAAGATTCTTGGACTGCAACTGATTTTCGGTGACTTCCTCGCCCGCAGCGTGCGAGGCATTTCGTGTGCGCCGCCCGCAGGACTGTGACAGCGATCATTCTTCCGCTTACCACTTTCCTGCAAGGAGCCAGACATGGCTGATCTCTACGAAAACCCGATGGGCCTGATGGGCTTTGAATTCATCGAATTTGCCTCGCCGACCCCTAATACTCTCGAACCGGTGTTCGAGATCATGGGCTTCACCAAGGTGGCGACTCACCGTTCCAAGGACGTGACCCTGTATCGTCAGGGCGCGATCAATATCATCCTCAATAACGAGCCGCACAGCCTGGCGTCGTACTTCGCCGCCGAGCACGGTCCTTCGGTGTGCGGCATGGCGTTCCGGGTCAAGGACGCACAGAAGGCCTACAACCGCGCGCTGGAACTGGGTGCGCAGCCGGTTGAAATCGCCACCGGGCCGATGGAACTGCGTCTGCCGGCGATCAAGGGCATCGGCGGTGCGCCGCTCTACCTGATCGACCGGTTTGGTGAAGGCACCTCGATCTATGACATCGACTTCAATTTCATCGAAGGCGTGGACCGTCATCCGGTCGGCGCCGGCCTGAAGTTCATCGACCACCTGACACACAACGTTTATCGCGGGCGCATGGCGTACTGGGCGAATTTCTACGAGAAGCTGTTCAACTTCCGTGAAATTCGCTACTTCGATATCAAGGGCGAATACACCGGGCTGACCTCCAAGGCCATGACTGCACCCGATGGCATGATCCGCATCCCGCTGAACGAGGAGTCGTCCAAGGGTGCAGGGCAGATCGAAGAGTTTCTGATGCAGTTCAACGGCGAAGGCATCCAGCACGTCGCCTTCTTCACTGACGACCTGATCAAGACCTGGGACGCCCTCAAGTCCATCGGCATGCGCTTCATGACGGCACCGCCGGATACCTACTACGAGATGCTCCAGGGTCGTCTGCCAAACCATGGCGAGCCCGAGGATGAGTTGAAAGCCCGAGGCATCCTGCTCGACGGTTCTTCCGACGGCGGTGAACGTCGTTTGCTGCTGCAGATATTTTCCGAAACCCTGATGGGGCCAGTGTTCTTCGAATTTATCCAGCGCAAGGGTGATGACGGGTTCGGCGAAGGCAACTTCAAGGCCCTGTTCGAATCCATCGAACGGGATCAGATCAAGCGTGGCGTACTGACCGCCGATTGATGAGGTTGATGCCCGGTGCTGTCAGCGCCGGGCATCGCCTTCAGGCAGGCATCGAGCCGCCCATGCGTTCGCTGATGGCGGTTGCCGTTTCCAGTAGTCGAGTGGCCGCGATGCTCTGCGCCTGCTCGGTCAGTATCGAGCCCGGCCCGACGACCGTGATCACGCCCGCCAGCTTGTTGCCCATTGTGAACAGCGGGCAGGATGCGGCGTTAATGCCAGGCATCAGCAAGCCCTGGATCTGATGCACGCCCGTTGTGCGGATCTGCGTCAGATGACGGTCGATTTCCTTCAATTGGGCAGCATTCAGGTGCGGCACTTCCTGCTCGCGCAGCAGCGTGGTTTCAGCGGCTGCCAGAAAGCTTTCGAACACCAGACCGGTGGACGAGCTGAGCAACGGCAGTACCGATCCTATCTGCGTGACCAGCGTTACCGCACCCAGCGACGGCTCGACGTACACCACGGTCGGCCCCTTGTTGCCCCATACCGCCAGAAAGCAGGTTTGATTCAGCTCGTCGCGCAGATTCGCGAGCCAGGGCGCGGCGATTTTCAATACGTCCAGCTTGCCCAGCGATGCCAGACCGACCTGCAACGCTTCGCGGCCCAGGCCGTAATGGCTGGTGACGGTGTCCTGTTCAGCGAAGCCACTGGCGACCAGCGCCTGCAGGTAGCGATGCACCTTGGCGGCAGGCATGCCCAGGTGTTCGGCCAGTTTCGACAGCGGCGTGGAAGGTGACAGCTCTGCGAGAGCCTTGAGCACACCAAAGCCGACTTCGGCAGCCTGGACCTTCTGCTGGCGTCCGTTGGCAGGACTATCGGTCTCTTGGGTCATAGGGGAATGCGCCTGTCAGGGAAGGCAGCTTTATAGCTTGACCGGCCTGCAAACTCAAATTACGTTATGCGTAATTGCCTTACGCTTACTGTTACACTTTTCAGTCGCTCGACCCATAACAACAAGAGGTCCAGATGCCTGCACACTCCACGCAACAGCCGCTGACTTATCAGACCGGCTTCGGCAATCAGTTCAGCAGCGAGGCGCTGCCTGATGCGTTGCCCCTCGGACAGAACTCGCCGCAGAAGCATCCGCTGGGCCTTTACGCCGAGCAGTTATCAGGAACAGCGTTCACGGTATCGCGTGACGAAGCGCGACGCAGCTGGCTCTATCGCATCAAGCCGTCTGCCGCGCATCCTGCCTATCAACGCATGACACGACAGATCACCGGAGCCGGGCAGGGGGCGATCACGCCCAACCGCTTGCGCTGGAATGCCTTCGAGATTCCCGATGCCCCCACCGACTTCCTCGACGGCCTGATCGCCCTGGCCAGCACCTCGGCAGCGGATCAGGCCGAGGGCGTCAGTGTGTATGTATATGCGGCCAACGCGTCGATGCAGCGGGCGTTCTTCAACGCGGACGGGGAATGGCTGATCGTGCCGCAACAGGGGCGCCTGCGACTGGTCACCGAGCTGGGCCTGCTGGACATCGAGCCGCAGGAAATTGCCGTAGTGCCGCGCGGCATGAAGTTCAGCGTACACCTGCTCGACGGCGATGCACGTGGCTATGTGTGCGAGAACCACGGCTGTGCGTTACGCCTGCCCGATCTGGGGCCGATCGGCAGCAATGGGCTGGCCAATCCGCGGGACTTCATGGCGCCGGTTGCCTGGTTCGAGGAACGTGACGAACCGATGGAGCTGGTGCAGAAATTCCTCGGCGAACTGTGGTCCACGCAACTGGATCACTCGCCGTTTGACGTGGTCGGCTGGCACGGCAACAACGTGCCCTACAAATATGATCTGCGCCGTTTCAATACCCTCGGCACCGTCAGCTTCGACCATCCCGACCCGTCGATTTTTACCGTGCTGACCTCGCCAAGTGCCATCCATGGACAGGCCAACGTTGACTTCGTGATCTTTCCGCCACGCTGGATGGTGGCGGAAAACACTTTCCGACCGCCCTGGTTTCATCGCAACCTGATGAACGAGTTCATGGGTCTGATCGAGGGGGCCTACGACGCCAAGGCCGAAGGCTTCATGCCCGGTGGCGTTTCGCTGCATAACTGCATGAGCGCGCACGGGCCTGACAACGTCACGGCAGAAAAAGCGACTGCTGCCGAGCTCAAGCCGCACAAGATCGAGAACACCATGGCGTTCATGTTCGAGACCGGCAAGGTCTTGCGCCCCAGTCGTCATGCGCTGGACTGTCCGCAACGACAGACCGATTACGACGCCTGCTGGAACGGCATGGCCAAGACCTTCCACAAGGAACTGCCCTGATGACTACCGCTTCGAACCGCCGCAGTTGGGTGGCGTCCGCCAACGGCCACGCTGATTTCCCTCTGCAGAACCTGCCATTGGGGGTTTTCAGTCACGGAGATTCCGGCCCGCGTGGCGGGGTTGCCATTGGCGACAGCATTCTTGATCTAAAGGCTGCCGTGCAGGCCGGTGTGTTCGACGGCCCTGCAAGCGAGGTCGCCGGGGTCGCCAGCCGCGATCAACTCAACGATTTCTTTGCCCTTGGCGCCAATACGCGCAAAACCTTGCGCACGGCGCTGCTGCACTGGCTGGATGAAGCCAATCCACCTCAAGCCAACGCCGAGCAGTTGCTGCTGCCCATGAGCGACTGCAAGATGCATTTGCCAGCCAGGGTGGGCGATTACACCGATTTCTATGTCGGAATTCATCATGCACTGAACGTCGGCAAGCTGTTTCGACCCGATAATCCGCTGCTGCCCAATTACAAATATGTGCCCATCGGCTATCACGGTCGGGCCTCGACTCTCTGCATATCGGGTACCTCGATCAAGCGCCCGAATGGCCAGACCCTTGCGGCGGGCCAGGACGTACCAACCTTCGGGCCATGCAAGCGTCTGGACTACGAGCTGGAACTGGGTGTCTGGATCGGCCCGGGCAACGAGCAGGGCGAGGCCATCGATATCGGGCAGGCGAGCGAACATATCGCCGGTTTCTGTCTGCTCAATGACTGGTCGGCACGCGACATTCAGGCCTGGGAATACCAGCCGCTGGGGCCTTTCCTGTCCAAGAGTTTTGCGACCACAATTTCGCCCTGGGTGGTGACAGCGGAAGCGCTGGAACCTTTCCGCAGCGCCCAGCCGACGCGTCCCGAAGGCGATCCTCAGCCGTTGCCGTATCTGCTCGATCAGACGGATCAACAGGGCGGCGCACTGGACATCGAACTGGAAGTCCTGCTGCTGACGGAGAAAATGAAAGCCGCTGGCGCGCAGCCCCATCGTCTGGCCGTGAGCAATTCGCTGAACATGTACTGGACCGTGGCGCAGTTGGTGGCGCATCACAGTGTCAACGGCTGCAGGTTGCAGCCGGGTGACCTGTTCGGCACCGGTACCTTGTCCGGCCCGCAGCCGGGGCAGTTCGGCAGTCTGTTGGAAATGACCGAAGGCGGCAAACAGGTGGTAGCCCTGCCCAATGGCGAGGAACGACGCTTTCTGGAACGCGGCGATGAAGTGATTCTGCGGGCACGTTGTCATCGTGCGGGGCAGGTATCGATCGGCTTCGGTGAGTGCCGAGGCATCATCGTCGGTTGATCAATGCGCCAGTGGTCAACCCGCCTTGAAGCCATCCACCAGCGAATCGGTGCGGGGCAGAAACTGTCCCCATCGTTCGGTCTGCCCGACGCCGTCGGCGTAGCTCAGACGGCCGTTGACCCAGACGCGCTCGATGCCCTCGGCGGCGCGTTGTGGGTCCTTGAAATCGGCAACGTCCCTGATGCGCTGCGGGTCGAACAGCACCAGATCCGCCGAATAACCTTCACGTATCAAACCGCGCTGCTGCAGCCCGAAGCGCGCAGCGCAAAGCCCCGTCATCTTATGCACGGCGGTGTGCAGCTCGAACAGTTTGCGGTCGCGACTGAAATGCCCGAGCACCCTGGGGAACGCGCCCCACAGGCGCGGATGCGGGAAGGGATCCTCCGGCAGGCCGTCAGAGCCGATCATGGTCAGCGGATGGCTGAGGATGCGTTCCACGTCAGCCTCGTCCATCCCGTAATACACCGCGCCCGCAGGCTGCAACCGGCGTGCGCTGTCCTCCAGAGAAAGACTCCAGTCGGCGGCGATATCTGCCAGGTCACGTCCGCCCTGATCAGGGTGCGGTGTGGACCAGGTGATCGTGATTCTGAACGCATCGGTCACCTGCTTGAGGTCCAGCGTCGAGGAACTGGCCGCGTAGGGATAACAGTCGCAGCCCACGGGATGAGTGGCGGCAGCGTTTTCCAGGGCTGATAACAACTCTGGACTGCGCCCCCAGTTGCCCGCGCCTGCGCATTTGAGGTGCGAAATCACCACCGGCACCTGTGCATGACGTCCAATGCGAAACGCTTCGTCCATGGCCTCCAGCACTGGCTCGAACTCACTGCGCAGATGCGTGGTGTACACAGCGCCGACCTCCGTCAGTTCTTCGGCAAGCTGCATGACTTCGTCGGTCTCGGCGCTGAAGGCCGATGCGTAGGCCAGTCCGGTGGACAGCCCCAGCGCGCCATTTGCCAGGCTGTCACGCAGTTGCTCGCGCATGGCGCTGATCTCGCCCGCGCTGGCGGTGCGCAGCAGGTCCTTCATGTGATTGCTGCGCAGGGCGGTGTGACCGATCAGGGCCGCGACATTGACGGCTGGCCGGGCGGCCTGCACGGCGGCACGGTAATCGGCAAAGCGTGGATAGATGAACTCGCGGGCTGACCCGAGCAGGTTCATCGGGTCAGGTGGGTCACCGGCCAGGCTGACCGGCGAAGCGCTGATGCCACAATTGCCGACAATGACGGTGGTCACGCCCTGGCTGATCTTGGGCAGCATCTGGGGCTTGCGAATCACTACGGTGTCGTCGTGGGTGTGCACGTCGATGAATCCGGGTGCCAGCACCAGGCCGTGGGCATCGATTTCTTCAATTGCAGAGGCGTCAGGCAGTGCACCAATGCGCAGGATGCGTCCGTCATGGATGGCCACATCGGCGCGGTAACTGGTTGCGCCGCTACCGTCGATCACAAATGCATCACGGATCAGCAGGTCGTACAGCATGTCAGTCTCCGGGGTGCTTTTCGCTGCCCTTCAGGACTCGGTTGGCTTTTCGTACCAGCCAAGAAACAGATTCAAGGTCGACTCGACGATTTCGTCCTGCTTTTCCGGGCTGAGCAGGGCGGCGCCAAAGGTCACCTGCGGCCAGAACGCGAACGACTTGAGCAACGCATGCACCTGCGTGGCGGCAAAGCCCGGATCGACCGGCTTCAGTCGTCCGTCCTTTTGCGCGGCGCGAATCCAGGCGCTGAAGGTTTCCTCGCGCTCGTTGATGCGTGCCAGCCAGACCTGGGCGCGCTCGGGCGAATGGATGGTTGCTCCGACCACGACCCGTGCGAGGTCCAGAAAACTGCTGTCGTTGAGGGTGCGCATTTTGCCCGTCAA
Organism: Pseudomonas sp. fls2-241-TYG-175; assembly: GCF_030209155.1. NCBI lineage: Bacteria > Pseudomonadati > Pseudomonadota > Gammaproteobacteria > Pseudomonadales > Pseudomonadaceae > Pseudomonas > Pseudomonas sp. fls2-241-TYG-175. The sequence continues at coordinate 235,212 of NZ_JARVSO010000003.1, forward strand.
CAGATCCCTCAACTGTTCGCGCAGACCGACATCGGCGTGATACACCACGTCTGATTGCGGGGGAGAGCAGTTCCAGAGACGCTGGAGGATCTCGGCAAAAAGCTCTTCCTTGCTGGGAAAGTGGTTGTAGACCGTGCGCTTGGAAACCTCGGCCCGCGCGGCGATGCGGTCCATGCTGGTGACCTCGAAACCACGGTCACCGAACTCGGCAATGGCTGCCAGGACGATGGCTTCGCGTTTCTGATCGGTGAGGCGCATGGGTGCTGTCATAGGTTCGCTTCAAACGTGCGTTTAGAGAAAAATTACACTCGGCAGTTTACTTGTCGCGGTGGATCATGCAAGCTTAAAACTACACCGTGTAGTGTAATGCACTGTTACACATTTGAAGCGATGTTGTCGATGCCACATGCTTGACATCAGACTCCTGCAACGTAATAGCAGACACTTTTGCACGGCTGAGCCTCAACCTGTCCCAGGGAGTCAGCAAACCATGGCCACGACCCACCAGAAAACGGATGTCTCTTCACTGCCCGTCCTGTCTCGTCACGAGGGGCGTTATCGTAATCATGCGCCGATGAAACCGTTCAGCCTCGTTCGAACGCTGGGCATTTTCTGGGATCAGGCGTTCAACAAACCCAAGGACACCCGTCCGGCGGGCAAGGTGCCGGTGCAGCCGCTGTCGCGTCAGCAACTGCTGGCCGCGCCGGACAACACGGTGTACCGGCTCGGGCATTCCACCGTTCTGTTGAAACTGCGCAACCGCTTCTTTCTGACCGATCCGGTGTTTGCCGAGCGGGCGTCGCCGGTGCAATGGGCCGGGCCGCAGCGCTTTCACCAGCCGCCGATCAGTCTGGAAGATTTGCCGCCGATCACTGCCGTCATCCTCTCGCACAACCATTACGACCACCTGGATCGTATGGCGATCAAGGCGCTGATGGCAAAGACCGAGCATTTCATCGCGCCGCTTGGCGTGGGCGATACGCTGATCGAATGGGGTGTGCCCGCGCATAAGGTGCGACAACTGGACTGGTGGCAGTCCACGGAAGTGGAGGGCATCGAGTTCGTCGCCACACCGTCCCAACACTTCTCGGGGCGTACCTTGCGCGACAGCAATCAGACGTTGTGGGCGTCCTGGGTGATGATCAACGATCAGCAGCGGATTTTCTTCAGTGGCGACAGCGGTTACTTCGATGGTTTCAAGACCATTGGCGAGCACTACGGCCCGTTCGACCTGACCCTGATGGAAACCGGCGCCTATAACGTGGAATGGCCCCAGGTGCATATGCAGCCCGAAGAGACGTTGCAGGCGCACCTCGACCTGCGCGGTCGCTGGCTGCTGCCGATCCACAACGGCACCTTCGACCTGTCGATGCACGCCTGGCACGAACCGTTTGACCGAATTCTGGCACTGGCCTGGGAGCAGAACGTGACTATTACCACGCCGATGATGGGCCAGCCGTTCTACCTGGATTATCCCTGCCGCGGGATGACCTGGTGGATGGCTGTCGATGAGGTCGCCACGTCTGAAACTGCGCCTGAATCCGAGTCTGAAGCCGCGCATGAAGGACATGTCGCAGCCTGCAGTGGCCGTCGCCAGAGCGCCTGATCGCCAAAGGTTCGAACTGATTTATCGATAGCGCTGCCTGTTTTTTGATTTGCCCCGTGTCACTCGCCCCGGCCTAATCATCACTTCTCTAAAAGGAAGATAATGATATGCAAGGTGCTCGCGGGTCAGCTTCTCAAGGTGTCTGGTTGATGGTCGCCATCGTGTTGGTGGCGTTGAACCTGCGCCCCTCGATGGCAGCGGTCGGCCCATTGTTGTCGGCGATCAGGGTGGACATTTCGCTGGGGTTCGGCATGGCGTCACTGCTGACCATGCTGCCGGTCATGGCCATGGGGCTGGCGATGTTCGTCGGCATGGGCATTGCCGCTCGTGTCGGCTCCTACCGGACCATCACCATCTCGCTGGCGCTGATCGGTGTGGCGACACTGGCGCGGCTGTTTCTCGACTCTGCGGTTGAACTGATCTTCAGCGCCGTGCTGGCGGGGCTGGGCATTGCGATGATTCAGGCGCTGATGCCTGCACTCATCAAGTCACGCTTCAAAGACAATGTCTCGTTGTGCATGGGCCTTTACGTCACGGCGATCATGGGTGGCGCGGCGATTGCCGCGTCTTTCAGTCCGCTGATGCTCAGTCTCAGCGGCAACTGGCGTTTCGGCCTGGCGATCTGGGCTGCGCTGGCGCTGCTGGCGTTGTGTTTCTGGGTGGTTCAACGCCACGCGTTCCAGAGCAGCGGATCGTCCGCCGCACCCCGCAAACAGGCGTTTTCGCAGATGCCGAGGGCCTGGATGCTGGGCGTCTTCTTTGGTCTGGGCACTGCGTCCTACACCTGCGCCCTGGCCTGGCTGGCACCGTATTACCTTGAAAATGGCTGGAGCGAGCAGGACGCCGGACTGTTGTTAGGCTTCATGACCCTGATGGAAGTGGTGTCGGGTCTGGTGACGCCAGCGCTGGCCAATCGCAGTCGCGACAAGCGTCTGGTGCTGGCAGTTCTGCTGGGGCTGATCATGGCGGGCTTCGTCGGTCTTATCCTGATGCCGCAGCAACTGAGCCTGCTATGGACCGGCCTGCTGGGTCTGGGTATCGGCGGCCTGTTCCCCATGAGCCTGATCGTCTCCATGGATCACTACGATGACCCGCAGCAGGCAGGCAGTCTGACCGCGTTCGTCCAGGGTGTGGGTTATTTGATCGCCGGCCTGTCACCCTTGCTGGCTGGCGTGATCCGTGACGTGACAGGCAGTTTCGCAGGCGCGTGGTGGTCGTTGATCGGACTGGTCGCTGTGATGCTGCTGATGGTTGTGCGTCTTGATCCGCGACACTACGCCCGACACCTGCACGAATCGTCAGCACATGCCGGTAGTGCTGAAGGTAGGACGGCCTGATTGCGTTTTGATGTTATCTTGCTGGTGCTGATCTGGTCCTTGATCGCAGTGCCAACGAGATGACTCGATGCTCAACAGTAATGCCCTCAGAAAGCTGGACATGCAGGACCTGATGATCTTCGTCTCGGTCTTCGAGCAGCGCAACCTGACGCTGGTCTCGGAGGCGCTGAACGTCAGCCAGTCCACAGTCAGTTACTGCCTCAAGAAGCTGCGGGCCAACTTCGAGGATGACCTGTTCATCAGCACCCGCAACGGTATGCGTCCTACCCGCAAGGCCATGGCCATGCACGGCCACGTGCAGCAGATACTGCACAAGGTCAACATCTGCCATGACGGGTTGAAGCTGTTCGACCCGAGCAGCGGGCAAACCACCTTCACGGTCTGCGCTCCTGAATACTTTGAACTGCTGGTGCTGCCGCATCTGTTGCGCGGTTTCGTTGCTGCGGGCTTCTCGGTCGCGGTCAACGTTCAGAAACTGGACAGGCACTTGCCGACCGAGCGGCTCATTGACGGTCGTTTCGATCTGGCGCTGTGTTTCGGGCCGGGGTTTCACAAGGTCCCTGACAGCATGATTGCCCAGGTGCTGCTGGAAGACGATCTGGTCTGCGTGATGGATAGCCAGTCGGCACCAGTGAGCGCGCTGATCGACCTTGAGACGTTCACCTCAAGGCATCACGTCTATCCGACGCCGTGGACCTCGGACACCAACATGGTCGATGGCTGGCTTCAGAGCAAAGGCCTGGAGCGCCACATTGTGGCCAGGGCCAACAGTTACCGGGCAGCCTTGCAGCTGCTGGAAGGTACACATTTCATGCTGGTATTACCACGGCGCATCCAGACGCTCTTGTGCAACGAGCCCTGGATAGCCGTTTACGAGTTGCCACCTGATCTGCCGGGCTTTAGCCTGGACATGGTATGGAGCGCCCACGCCGATCAGGACGAAGCCAACGGCTGGTTCCGCGAACAGGTGGTCAAGGTGTGCGCCGAGCAGGGTCTGCTCTGATCAGCGGTCTTTCTGCGGATCAGGTTCGGTTGCAGGCCGTGGCTGCTCGCCCTTTTCGTTGAGCTGCTTGTTCTTCTCGCCCACTTTGCCCGCGTTTTCCGGCTTGTGATCGAGGTCTTCGCGTTCTGATTCCTGAGTCATGACCGGTCTCCGAATGAATGGACTCTCTGGATATTGGTCAACGTGGCGCGCCCAAGATTCGATTTATCGTGATGACGACCCGGCGACCGCCTGCGCAGTGGAGGACCGGGTCGGCGTGATCAGCTCAGCAGGGTGATCAGGTCCTTGGCCGTCTGAGCCGAGCTGGCCGGGTTCTGACCGGTCACCAGCTTGCCGTCGGTGATGACATGGACGCCCCAGTCATCGGTCTTCGAATAGTCGCCGCCCAGTTCCTTGAGCATGTCTTCGACCAGAAACGGCACGACATTGGTCAGGCCGACGCCTTCCTCTTCGCTGTTGGTAAAGCCGGTGACGCGACGGCCCTTGACCAGCGGCTCGCCATTTTCTGCACGAACCTTGCGCAGCACGCCGGGCGCATGGCACACCAGCGCATGGGGTTTGTCGGCCTTGGCGAACGCTTCGATCAGGGCAATGGATTTCGGATCTTCGGCCAGATCCCACAGCGGACCATGGCCACCGGGGTAGAACACCGCGTCGAAGTCGTCGGCCTTCACGTCAGCCAGGCGGCCCGTATTGGCGAGCGCCTGTTGGGCAGCAGAGTCTTCCCGGAAACGCTGGGTTTCGGCGGTCTGTGCGTCCTCTTCATCACTCTTTGGGTCCAGCGGCGGCTGTCCACCTGCAGGCGACACCAGGGTGACTTCGGCCCCTGCGTCCTTGAAGATGTAGTAGGGCGCTGCAAATTCCTCGAGCCAGAAACCGGTTTTCTTGCCGGTATCGCCCAGTTGGTCGTGTGAAGTCAGAACCATCAGGATTTTCATGAGTGTGCTCGTCATTGAGGGATTGAGAGGGTGTAGACAGACGAAAGCGCCAAGTGTTGTGCGCAATGCTGAACGTGAATGAAACAAGGCCGGATTCGACAGTAATGCGTCGAGATCCGGCCTCGTCATGCAGCAGCGCTGATTGCCTGTGTCAGGCGCGAGCGATCACTCCTTGGTCAGGTCCACCAGCGGCTCCTGGCGCACTTCGGTCTCGCGGCCTGCCTGGATGGTCTTGATCTGACCCAGGGCCTTGTCGACGGCGCCCTTGTCCGCCAGCAGGCTGTAGCTGATCTGGAATTGACGCTGCGCCTTCGGCTCGATGGTCGGCACCAGATTCAGCGGGCGCTGGAAGCGGCGGTTATAGGAAAAGCTGGTGCCAGGCTCAAGACCGGTCACATAGCCCTGACCCTTGGTGTCAGTGTTTTTCCACAGCGAGAACACTGGCAACTGCTGGGTATTGAAACCTACCGCCACGCCCAGGCTGCCTGCCTTGTTGTGCAGCACGGTGACAGTGTCGCCCTTGTCATCGCCGTACGGCACGATGTTGTAGACGGTTTCGTCGTAATCCGGGGTCGGTCCGCGATAGGTCTGCCAGTCGCCCAGATCACCCTTGGCCTTTTCGTTGAACGGCGATACCTGCTTGACCGGCGCTTCGAAGCGCGCGCCCTGTTCCAGGAACGGCGTGCTGAAGTTGCTGTGGTACAGCGCTTGATATTCCTTCGGATAGTCGCCGTTGTTGGTCAGCGTGTCGTTCAGCGAGAAGCGTGTGCTGCCCGGCTCGGTGACCAGTTCGGTCTGCACCGAGAAATCGACTTTCTTGAACGCCTGTTCCTTGAGCTCACCCTTGAGGCGGATCGCGTAAGGCGGCTTTTCGTCGATGTGCAGCGTCACCTTGCTGGCCGGGATATTGGCTGCGCGACCATGCAGGGTCAGCAGCTCGCCATTGTCCATGCCCGGATGGCCGACCCATTCGTAGCCGCAACGGGTCACCAGTTCGTTGAACCCTTCCAGCCAGCCCAGCCCGCCGCGACCATTGAGTTCGATGAACGCCGGATTGACCACATCCTTGACCGGCGAATCCCAGCCCATGCGCACATCACCGACCGAGGCCTGCAGCACGTTCATGCCGCGCGTCGGCACCACCGAGAGCTTCATGGTGCCGTTGTCGATATCAATGATGCTCACGCCTTCCTGGCGACCGCCATGCAGGGTTCGCATGGTAATGGTGAACGGCTTGTCGGTCTTGACGCCCAGTTGCTTGCTGGTGATCTGCTGGTTCTGCGCAGGCTTGTCGGTGTCGAGCAGAACGTAGTCCCAGGCAAAGGCGCTGGAGGCGAGGGAGAGGGCGCTGAGGCCCACCAGCAGGGGAAGGGTTTTCATGAGGGTGTGTCCTTCTGACTTATTGGAATTATGAGTGTGCTGGACTGGATTAAACGTTTCAGCAGTCAGCGGAGTCTAGCCAAAGTCGTGGGCGCTGTGGAGTAGAATTTACCCGGTATGAGCACGCCGTCGGTCTGGATCAATCCGATTGGGCCAGCAACCGCTCGATCTGCGCCTGCTCCCATCCGCTGAGCAGACTGACCGGGTCCGTGCGCGGCCAGTCTTCGGCCGATCCCTGTCGGCCATCTGGAGCCAGGCAGTGCGGGCAACCTGTCACGCGGTTGCCCGAGATTTCCAGCGTCAGGCGCCAGCCATCGATGTCGATCCGGAGCAGGTTTGATTCGCAATCATCGAGGCGGCGCAGTGAGCGAACGCCCAGCGCTGCCTCTTTCAGGCACTGATAGACCTCGCGGGCGCTCAGGGTTGGAGTGGGTGGCATGGGCGTTCGCGATCAGGTTGAAAAGGGCGACCAGCATAAAAGCCGGTCGTCCTGCTGTCACTCGGCGGGTGTTCCATCGGTTGGGGCGGCACCAAACAGTGTTTCGACCTCAGGTTGCGTCTGGTTGATAGCGCCCAGCTGGCGAATCAGTTCGGCCTGGCGACTGCCCCGGATACCGGCCGTGGTCATGACCCCGTCACGTACGTAGGTGTAGACGCCGCTGACGGCAAACGGGGTGATGTGGCTCACGTGGGCACTGATGCCATGGGTGATTGCCTTGAAGCGTTCGCTGGCGTAACAGGTGCGTCGGGTCCAGGCCGATTCGAAAGTGATTTCCATGAACACGATGTTCAGGCGTGGTTCGCTGGCGTAATGGGCGACGTCCGGCGCAGGGGGCGCGGGCTGCTCGTTGTCGTAGGGCTGCGCAAGGTGCAGGCGCAGTTTGAGCACCTCGTCCAGACCGGCCAGATCGCGAGCCAGGGTGTCGATGGCTTCGCGCGCAGCGGCAAGGTTGTCGCGATTCAAATGAAAGTGCAGGTGCAGACGATCCAGAGTCGAGGTTTCGTTGGGCGAAGGTTCCGGTAAGCGATCCATCAACGTGCTCGAACCATCCGGCACGTCATAGGCCAGGGTTTCGTCGAACATGTTTTGTTCATCGGAAAACAGAATCGCGCTGGCCTTCTGGAAGCGCTGCTGGTCTTCAGCCGATAGAAAACCGATCTCCACGCCACCATCCAGCACATAGCCTTCCAGTGGCTTGACGCCTTCGATGATCGGCCACAGGTGGGCGTCCTGTTCGCGGGACAGGTGATGCTGCACGTACCAGCCAAGGCCATCGAGACGCGCGCACAAAGGGCCATGCACGTCACGCCAGTAAGTGGCGAAGAGTTCGTGGGGTACGCCGGGTCTGCGCAGTACCGTGGTGTAGGTATTGATGACGATGCGCTGGTCGCGCGCGCCGCGGTTGTCGGCGAAGTGTGAGGTGTGCATGAGTAGGCTCTGCGCTGAAGTGTCTGAATGAGGCGTTCCAGCGACCGCTTAAGTTCAAGGAATATGCCCGGCGGGGCTCTACACGCAGTCTGCCGCAGCGGGCCAGTCGCGCTATCATCAGCGCACCTTGCCAGCGGATAGCCCCATGCAGTTGCCCGACCTGAACCTGTTGATCGCCCTTGATGCGTTGCTCGACGAAGGCAGCGTGGTGGGCGCAGCGCGGCGCATGCACCTCAGCCCGGCAGCCATGAGTCGCACGTTGACGCGGATTCGTGAGGCCACCGGCGATCCGGTACTGGTGCGTGCCGGTCGTGGGCTGGTGCCGACGCCGCGTGCGCTGGCCATGCAGGCGCAGGTGCGCGAACTGGTCGAACAGGCCGCTCAGGTGTTTCAGGCCCGCGATGAAGTGGACATGAGCACCCTGGAGCGCTGTTTCAACGTGCGCTCCAACGACGTGTTCTTCGGCTCGTTCGGTGCTCATGTGCTGGAGGCGATTCGCGTCGGTGCGCCAGGCTGCACCCTGCGCTTCGTGCCTGAGGGGGCTGACGACGATGACGCGCTGCGCGAAGGCAGGATCGACCTTTACATCTCGTCACGGCTCAATTTCGGTCCAGAGATCAAGATTCAGAGCCTGTTCAACACTCGCTTCTGCGGTCTGGCGCGTGAAGGGCATCCCATCTTCGACGGACCGATCACACCCGAGCGATTCGCCGGGTTCGATCACGTCAGCGTATCTCGCAGAGGCCTTGCACGCGGGCCGATAGATCCAGCATTGGCAGAGCTGGGACTGGAGCGGCGTATCGCGCTGATCACACCGCATTTCCACTCGGCGATTTTCGGGGTGGCCGAGTCTGACCTGATCCTGTCTTTGCCGGAGCCTGTGCTATGGGGCCTGAAGCGACTGGGCCTGAAGATGCGCGCGTTTGGCATTCCTCTGGCGCTGGAAACCGTATCGGTCAATCAGGCCTGGCACCCACGCTTCGACAAGGACCCGGCGCACCGCTGGCTACGCCAGACCCTCAAAGAGGTGTGTTCGGTGCCCCGGCAGATGGACCTTTAACGCGGGCTGTTCTGGCACGTAGCAATGCAAGGTGAAACGAACAGATGGCCTCGCCATGCGCCTGCCACTGTCCGGGTTGCAACCAGCGTCCACATCAGCACCAGCAGGGCAACCAGCGCCATGCCGAACTGGTCGAAAAAGCCCAGTTGCAAGGTCGAACCCAGTTTCAGCGTCGCCAGCGCGTACACGCCAAGCGGAAAGGTAAAGGCCCACCAGCCCAGATTGAACTCAATGCCGGCCTTGAAATATCGCAGCGTGATCAAGGCCGCCAGCGCCATCCACCAGAGGCCGAGGCCCCAGAACAGTGTGCCGACGATGACGCCGACCCCTGCGGCTACTTCGCCGACCGACGCCAGGCCGTGCGCGGCGAACACCTGAGGCGCGTCGCTGCCCATCACCAGCATGCCCAACGCGCCTGTCCCGATAGGCCCCAGCGCCAGCCAGCTCGAGGCGGCCATGCTTTCGTGGGGCAGTTTGTGCAACGCCAGACGCAGCAACAGGATCACCAGAATGCTCAGCGCCACCGGCACCGAGTAGGCCCACAACACGTAGCTGGTGATCAGCACCGTGAATTGCGACGCAGTGTCGGTAAGGTGCGGAGTCAGCAGGCCGCCGCAGGCAGCGGCAACTTCCGCAGCCACCACGGGCAGCAGCCAGACAGCGGTCATCTTTTCGATGCTATGTTCCTGGCGGGTGAACATCATGAACGGGATCAACACGCCGCAGGCCATGGCCATTGCCACATCCAGCCACCACAGGGCTTCGGCCACCGGAATCACGCCAGCGCCCCAGCGCTCGGGTCCGAATACCAGAAGACCACTGATGATTGTCGCCAGACCCATGGGAATGGTGCCGAAGAACATCGAGACCGTCGAATGCCCGAACACTTGCCGGGCTTCATCGAAGAACAGCAACCAGCGGCTCGCGTACATCACGCTGAACAGCACGAACAGGGCGATGTTGAAGAACCACAGGGCTTCGCCCACATTGCGCAACAATGCGATGTCGCCGGGCAGTTGCGCCAGCGCCAGAGACAGAACCCCGGTACCCATGGTCACGGCGAACCAGTTGGGGGTGAATTGCCTGACAGCTTCGCGCGGGCTCGATAACGAGGCGAGGGGGGCGATACCCTCGATAACGGTTGCAAGCCTGCTCATGACGTTCTCCTGCTGACGGCCTGGGTTTATGTCGTCAGTTTACGGGCGTGCGAATAATTCTCTAAACGGGTAATCTCGGTTCCAGTTACCTGTTATTCAGGTTGATCTGTATTCGGGAGTCATCGCTTGAAACTCAACCTGCGTCAGTTGCAAATCTTCTGCGCCGTCACCCAGCACGGCAGCACCGTTGGCGCAGGTCTTGCCGTATCGCTTTCACAATCGGCGACCAGCGCGGCCTTGAACGAGCTGGAAAGCGCGCTGGGCACCCGGCTCTTTGATCGGGTCGGCAAGCGTCTGGTCCTGAACGACAACGGACACGCATTGTTGCCTCAGGCCCGGCAGATACTGGAAAGCGCCCAGCAGATCGAAGACAGCTTTCTGTTGCCCGATGCCGGTCTGAACACCCGGTTGCGGATCGGCTGCAGCAGCACCATCGCCAATTACGTGCTGCCACAGATCGTTGCGGCGCTGCGCACCTCGGCGCCTTCGTTGCGGGTGGATATGGACATCGGCAACAGCGCCCTGATTGCCCGCAAGGTCGCGCAATTCGAGATCGACATGGGGATGATCGAGGCACCGTGTCACCTGCCCGAGCTGATCGCCGAACCCTGGCTGGTCGACGAAATGGTCATCGTTGCCGGGCGTGATCATCCGCTGGCCGTGCAGAAACAAGTGTCGCTGAGTGACCTGCAACACGCCGAGTGGCTGCTGCGCGAGCCGGGTTCGGGGACGCGTGGTGAGGTGGAGCATCTGTTGCTCAGGCACCTTCACGACCTGGAAGACATGCGTCAGATGGGCAGCTCCGAAGCGATCAAACGGACCCTGGCCCAAGGGATCGGTATCAGTTGCCTGTCCCGACGCGTGGTGGCTGATCTGTTGGCGAGCGGCGAGCTGCAGATCCTCAACAGCCCCTTGCCACCGCTGACCCGTCGGTTCTTCCTGATTCGTCACCGCGACAAGTTTGTCTCGACCAGCCTGCAGCGATTCAGTGAGCAGTGCAGCGAATCAGCGGATGAAGCGTGATCCGGGGAAAACCTGCCTCTTGTCAAACACTGTAATTTACTGAAATGCACGCACACCTGCTTCTGCCCGAAGGGCGTGGGAGCTCTCGGAGGTTACGACGGCAGCGATGGGCTGCGCAGCGGCCCTAAGGTTGGATCTGACGTACCGCGTGTGCAGGTTTTGCTGCCGGTTCCCGGCAGATCGCGGGCAAGCGCGCTCCTACAGTTCGGTGTTTGCCCCGTGAAAGCGCTGTTTCAGGCCTGATCAATCACTACCCGCCACGGTTTCAGCCACAGCGCCAGGCCTATCAGCAAAAGCATGCCATACGCAGCGCTGAGCCCCAGTTGCAGCCAGGTGTTCTGCAACGGATGCAGCACCAGCGCAGCTACGACCATCAGTCCCGTAGCCAGCAGCCAGTGGCTGCGCCACGGAAGAACGCTCAGCAGCGACTGGCGGCGCATCAGCAGCACGCCGGTCACCAGTGCGCCTCCCAGCGTGGCGATGGCGATGCCGGTCAGGCCGAATATCAAGGGCAGCACGCCCAGCAGCACGGCGTTGCACAGGCTGCCGATCAGTTCACAGTTGAGCGGCAGGCGTGTGTCGCCGGCTGCGTAGGCGTAACGCGCCAACAGCGCATTCCAGGCCCCGAACATCAGCGGCACGGCAAACCAGGCGAGCAACCCCGGCAGCGGGCCGTCATGGGTCTGGTTGGGCAACAGCAGCACGACCAATGCGCCCGCTGCGCCGATCAGACCGGCGACAGCAGGCAAGGTCAGCAGGGTGGCGCTGCCCAGTCCACGTTTTAGCAGGCCGAGGCGTTGATCGCCCGCGCTGCCGCTCATCAATCCCAGCAACACCTGATTCAGACTCATCAAGGCGATCAGGGGCAGGTTGATCAGTTTGCGCGCCAGATTGACCCAGGTGACGGCACCTTCACCCAGCAGCGATGCGACCATCCGTTCCAGCAGCGCCAGGCCCTGACTGGCCAGGTTACTGCTCAGCAGCGGCCCGATGCGTTGCAACAGTTCGCGCACCACGCCTGCTTCGGCCTGCCACTGCCAAAGCCGCCAGCCGGAACGATACAGGCTCGGCAACAGCACGCCCGGCATCAGCAGACTGCCCAGCACGCAGGCACTCGCCAGCCCCGTGGAAGTGGCGGCATGACCGAGAACAGCGAGATAGATGACCGGCGGCAGGTTGAACAGCAATGAACCCAGCCCGGCCAGCACGAAACGCGAGCGCGCCTGCAACGGTACGCACAGCAGGCCGTGCAGCATGAAGCCGGGCGCACACCAGGCCAGCCAGCGCAGTCCGCTGCTCGCCTGAGCGTAACCGTCTGCGTCCAGTCCCGGCCCGATCAGGCGCACCAGCAGACCGGCACCCAGCGCCAGCAGAGCGCTGAGCAGGACGCCCGCCAGCGTCAGGCGCGGCACCATTGCGCCCAGCCAGCGTTGTTGTCCGTCCGCCGAGCGTTGCTGATACAGCGGCAGGGCAGCGGCGCTGAGCAGCCCGGCGGCCAGCGACATGCGCAGGGCTTCGGGCAGAAACATCGACACCAGAAACGCGTCGCTTTGCCCGCCAGCGCCCCAGGCGGCAACCAGCAGCCACTCGCGGGCGAAGCCTGCGGCCAGTCCGGTGAGGGTGGCCAGGGTCAGCCACAGTGTCGAACCCAGCATCGTCGTCGTTTCTGTCAGTGAAACAGGGTGAACAGGCCTTTGCCGCCCACCTTGTAATTGAGATTGCGGGCGCGCTCGCCTTTGATTTCAGCATTCGGCCCGCTGACAATGGCGTAGGGCGGCACCGGTTTGGAGACCACGCTGTTGCCGCCGACCACGGCACCTTCGCCAATGTTGGCGCCGAACGACAGCAATGCGCGGCTGCAGATCCACGCGTAGTCACCGATGAACACCGGGCCGCCGACAGCCCAGAATTCGGGCTCGTTGAGGTCGTGCCCGCCAGCGATGATCAGCACGTGGGATGCAATGGTGACGTGATCACCGATCACCAGACCGCCCCTTGCATCCAGTTGGCAATGCCACCCCACCGTGGTGTCGTTGCCGATGCGCAGGCTGTCCACGCCCAGCACTTCGGTGTTGCGCCATACGGTCGAGCCCTTGCCGATCTTCGCCCCGCCCATGCGCAGCCAGAACAGGCGCAGGGTGTGGCTGGGGATCTTGCAGATCAGGATGTTGTACACCTGCTCCCAGGTGCGCAGCATCCGGTCGCGAAGGGTCGGCCAGTTGATGCCGTACAGCGGGATCAGCGCGCCCAGGGTTTCGCTGGCCAGCAGGCGATAGAAGCGCCGGGCCAGCGGCGGCTCGATCCGCGGTTCGATGTTCAGGTAGCAGATGAACGACAGGGTGGTGTCCTTGACGCGTGTTTCGAAGCACACTTCGTTGTCCAGCATCCATTGGTAGGTGGTTTGCAACTCTTCGAGCGGCACACCCATCTTGCGGGCGTAATCAGGCAATGCGTCGCGCAGATTGTGCGAGTGCATCATGCGATGTTTCATGTGGCGGCTCCCTGCTCGGGTAAGGCGACGGGGGATGGCTGCGGTCTGGCGGCTGTGGCACGCAGGCGCCTGCTTTCGTGCAGGCTGATGCCGATGAACAACCAGAACAGCGCGACCAGTACGCTGGTAAAACTGAAATAGTGGTCAAACAGGCCGCTGCACAGGGCAGCCAGCACGCCGCTCATGCAGCCAAGGTTGATCGCGTTTTCCGGGGTCAGCACGATCCGGCCGGCTGGCGGACGCACTTCTTTCCACCAGCTGACCGTGATGGCGATGAACAGCAGCATGCCTGGCAGGCCCATCTTGTAGATGAAGTTCAGCCACAGGTTGGAGATCCCGAAGTCGGTGTAACCGAGGACCGGCGGGTCGGTCTTGAAGCCGATCCCGAACGGGAAGGTGGCCATCGCATCCGGGAAATGACTGTATTCCAGAAAGCGGATCGCGGTGCTGGTGTCGTCGTCGGAAAACAGGCTCATCAGCCGGTCCTGAAGCGGCGGATAGAACATCATCAGGACCACGCCTGCCGCCGCACCGCCCATCAGTATCCTGCCCAGATGCGGAATGCGCCGACGGGTCATCCACAGCATGACGATGACCAGACTCACCAGTGCGCCGCGCGATCCGGTCAGCAACAGCCCGAGAGCCCCCAGCGCCGCGACCGACAGGCCCAGCATGCGGGCAGAGCCGGTGCGGGTCATGCCGAAACAGAACGCCAGCGGCAACAGCATCGCCAGTGCGCCGCCAGCCACGTTGGGGTGCATCCATGGCGAGCCCATGCGGCTGGACAGTGACAGCAAGGCTTCGCCCAGCACATCGGCACCGCTGTAGCCCATGACCCTGAGGACGGGCGTGATGCTCAGGGCCGAACCGCTCAAGACGTAGATCGGAATCGACAGCAATAACAGCATCAGGGTGCCGCCGAGCAGGGCGATGACGAGTTTTTCCAGTGTCTGCAGGTCCACCAGCAGGCGCGGCACCAGAAACAGGACCGACAGGTTGAACAGCCAGCGCACCCAATTGATCGGTCCGTTACCTTCAGCCACCACGGTCAGTTCGCCGATCAGAAACGGGAACGCGCTGAACATCATCAGCGCCACCAGCAGTCGCTCGGTGCGCAGCATCTTCGGGATTCGGGCCTGATGCTGGATCATTGCCTGCAGCAGATAGCTGCCCCAGGTCAGCATGATCAAGGCCTCGGACACCGTGGTGCGGATGCCGATCTGTACCGTGGAGTAGGGAATGAACGTCGCGATCACACCAAACAGCAGCAGCCCGCGTACCGGGCGTCTGATGATGGTGATGACCGAGGCGGCACCGACGGCCGCCAGCAATACGAACGGTACCGGCAGCATCCAGATCATCACGCCGAACAGCAGACTGAAGAACAGTCCTATGGGCATGGCCATCGGCATCAGCGAAGCTCCTCGAGCGTGGCATGCACCTGCTTGCAGAACGCGTCGAGGTTGTAGCGGGCTGCCCAGGCTTTCGAGACCTCCGGATCTTCTGCGGGGGCGTTCGACAGTGTGCCCATCAGGTGAATCAGGTTGGCGCTGTCGGTGGGTGAGAAGTGCGGGCTGTCGGGCGGTGAAATTTCATCCAGCGACGAGCCGGTCGCGACGGCCACGCGGGTGCCAACGCTCAACGCTTCAATGACCGGCAGGCCGAAGCCTTCGCACAGCGACGGTTGCCACAGACGATCCGCGTCACGGTAAACGGCGTGCAGTTCGGCGTCGCTCAAGCCGGTCAGTACGTGCAGACCCTGAAGCTGACGCTGGGCCTCGGTCAACGGTTCGTCACCACCGACCAGCACCAAATCCGGGGTGTCGACAAATTGCATGCGTGCCGTCTGCCAGGCATCGACGAACCATTTGATGTTCTTGCGCGGCTCGCGAGTGCCTACGCACAGCCAGTAGCGCTGCGGCAGTTTCAACGAGCCGATATCGGCCGCCTCGCCCTTGAAGCCCTCGACCAGCAGCGGCACGATGCGAATCTTGTCCCGCGCCTTGGGAAACAGGCGCAGGACTTCGCTCGCCGTGTAGCTCGACGGCAGCCAGACCTGATCGGCAACCCGGATCGAGTGGGCAATCGAGAGGTAGTCAGTCAGGCGATAGACACGGGCCTTGAGCCGCGATCCATGGTTGTTCTGCTGAGTGATCTGAAACACATCGTGCAACTGCAACACATAGCGCAGCCCCGCCGGTTTGCGACCCAGTGGCAGCCCCATGTTGATGTTGGCGAAGTAGATCTGGATGTCTGCGTCGCGCAGGGCGCGCGGCAGGAACACGCCCTCGAAGCGCAGCCGGTCCGGTATCCGGTGCACCGAATTCAGTGGCGTGGCCCACTGCGGCGCATGGATGAGTCGTCGGATCGGGTGGTCATAAGGCGCCACGCCGAACAGTTGCAACTGAACATCGGGGTGGGCGCGAAAGGCTTCTTCGAGTGCGAAGTTCTGGCGGCCGATACCGCTGACGGGGTAACCGGCTGCTGCGCGGTAATCAAGTCCTATACGCATGAGCGCGATCCTTGCCTGTGTGCGTGAGTCGGGTGTAGATGACTTCCAGCTGTGACGCCGAGACCGACCAGTCGTGGCGGGAGCGCACGTAGACGCGCGCGGCTTCGCCGATCCTGTCCAGGAGCATGGGCTTTTCGATGTTGTCGATGATCAGGTTCGCCAACCCTGCGGCTTCTTCGCTGCCCAGATAGTGCTCACCATTGGTGACTGCCAGACCGGAAACGCCTTGGCTGGTGGTGATGATGGGCAGTCCGGCCGCCATCGATTCCAGTGTTTTGAGTTTCGAACCGCCACCCTGACGCAGGGGTGCGAAGAAGATGGCCGTGGTGGTCTGCAACGCGCGCAGGTCCGGCACGAATCCAAGCCATTCGATGCGTGGGTCCGGCCAGCGCTCGCGCCACGACTCAGGCATCGCGAAACCGCCGATGGCAAAGCGCACGTCGGGCGATCTGGCCCAGACCTGAGGCATGATCTCGTCCAGTGCCCATTCGATGGCGTCGATGTTGGGGCCGTACTCATAATTGCCGATGTACAGCAGGCGACGGCTCGTGCGGTCCGCGTGGACGCTGGCGTAGTAGCCGCAATCGACACTGTTGACCACGAAGGACGTCGCCTTGCCGCTCAGGCGTGAGAGGACCTTGGCATCGTCTTCGGTCACGGCGACCAGTTCGCCTGCCTGACGGAACACGCGGGTTTCCCAGCGGCGGTAACGCCAGCGGTCATACACTGCGAACGCATTGGCCCAGCGGGGTATGCGCTCGTAACTGGCGGCGCCCAGGTCTGATTCGACGTTGTGCTCGGTGAGCACGAACGGTTTGCCTGAACGCTTGAGCGCCTGCTCGAACGGCTGAAAAGCATAGGTGTGCTGAAGCTGGATCACGTCCCAGTCTTCGAGCAGCAGTTCTTCGAATACTTTTTCCAGCTTTGGCGCATAGCCGTTGACGCTGGCGAGCATCGGCGGCTTTGCCAGCGCGACGGCCATCAGGGTCTTGAGGCTGTGCAGAGGGCGTCGCTCAACCACGATCAAACGCTCCAGCCAAGGCTCCAGCGCCGAGCGGCAGCTGTCATCCAGCGCCGTCTTGGATTGCACCAGCAGGGTGATGCGATGACCGCGCGCGGCCAGATTGCGCAGCAAGTGATATTCCCGGGTCTTGCCGCCGCTGGTGGTGGGCCAGGGCAGGTAGGGGAGCGTCCAGAGTATCCGCATGGTCAAGGCTTCCATTCCAGGATTTGCAGGGTCGGCTTGAGCGCCAGGGTGATGCCCTTGGTGGCGGACAAGGGAATCCGGCTGCCGGTCAGCGGGTCATGCACGATGGCGTCGTTGATGGCGGGAAAGGTCAGGCTGACGCCCGAGGCGCTCCAGACCATCAGCAGGTGTTTGCCGTCTTCGCGACTCCAGGCGACGGCGTACAGGTCATCGGGCACTTGGCTGACGGCGGGCGGATCAGTCGGTGTAAGGCGCGGCCCGGTAATGGTCAGAAAGTTCTTCAGTGCGGTGTAGACGGGTTTGGGGCTGGCCTGCAGATCCAGCAGGCCATAGCCCTGATCGCGGGCCGAGGCGCGCTCGTCCAGGTCGCTGAGGTTGAACAGGAAGATGCGCTGGAAATCCAGAGCGCTCATCAGGGCCAGGCGACGCAGGGTGTAGTCGGCCTGACCGGACGTGCCGATCAGTCTTTGCATTTCCACCGGGCCGTCGTAGCTCGACCAGCCCCACTCGGTGGCCCACACCTGGCTGACGCCGTTGCTGTGCAGCAGGTTGTTCATGGCATTGGCACGCACCAGAAAGTCCCGGTCCGGGACCGAATCGCCTTCGGGGTATTCGGAGTACGGATGGTAGGCCGCCACGATGTTCTGTGTGCCCAGCCCGCCATCGAGCAGGCTTTGCAGCATGTAGCCCGGCGTGCTGTGCATCTGGCTGTAGTACGCCATGCCGGCGGTCACGATGGTTTTTTCCGGCAGCGCGGTTCTAAGAGCCTGGGCTGTGGTGGTCAGCAATCGGCCATAGGCTGCCGGGTCTTCCTTGGGCAGCCAGACGATATTCGGCTCGTTCCACACCTGCCAGTTGTTCACCTGCGGGTAACGCTGGGCAAGGCTCACCATGCGCGCGGCGAAGGTGGAAAAATCCTTGGGCGGGTACTGGTCACGACCCGTCGCGCCGGGCGGTGCGCTGCTGGCGAAGGGCGCCGAGCCCACCATATAGGCCAGCGTGTTGTAGTGATGTGCCTTGATCGCTTCCATCGCCGCGTCCAGCTCCGACAGCGCGAACTTGTCCTTCTGCGGTTCGATGATGGGCCAGTGGATGGTCAGGCGAACCCAATTCAGTCCCAGCTCGTCGAGGCGCGCCATCTGTTGCTGATAGATGTCCGGCGCAAAGTACTGAAACTGCACGTTGACGCCGAGAAAGTCCTGCCAGACCACCGACCGCGGTGCTTTCAGCACGGTTGCCGCCTGGCTGGCAGTGGCCAGCGTGGCACTGATCAGGGCGGCGGCCACGGACCGCAGGATGGTTGAACGATGCGCCATCTCAATGCACCTCGCAGGCTTGCCGGAATACGCTCTGGAATCGCTCGGCGGTGTGGCTCCAGACTCTGGCCCGACCCATCAGTGAAGCTTTTTCGGCCCATTGGGCGATGCGCTCCGGGTGAGTGCAGACGTTCACCAGCGCATCGGCCAGCCCCTGAACATCGCCCTGCGGATAGATCATGCCGTTACCGTGCGACACCTCTTCGGCGAATGAGCGCGCGTCGGAGGTGATCACGCCGCGACCGCAGGCCACGGCCCATGACAGCGCGCCGCTGGTCCCGCGCAATTTGCCCAGCACCTTCAATTTGCTGGATTCGCGGTACGGCAGGACCATCACATGATGTGCCTGGATGACCTGCGGAATCTGCTCGGCAGGCAGGTCCAGTTGCCAGTCGATCAGGTCCACCAGCCCGAGTTGACGGATGCGCAGCCGCAACTGCTCCAGATAGCTGCCGGACGGGCCGAACGCCATCTCCGGCTCGCTCCCGCCCGCCAGGGTCAGGCGCACGGTCGAGCGCAGGGCGGGTTTTTCGGTAAAAACGCTGGCCAGTGCATCGAGCAGGTCTTCAATGCCCTTGCCGCGATAGATGAAGCCGAAGTACAGCAAACGCAACGGTTTCATCGGTGGTAACGGCGCCGGAGCGATGTCCATGTTGCCGTGGCTGATGACTTCCATCTGTGCAGGCTTGAGGCCCATGCGTTGGCGCAGGCTTTGGCTGCCTGCCTGGGTCAGTGTCACCAGACGGGTCATGTGCCGGGCCAGTTGGCGTTCTTCATGCAGGCACAACGGATCGGCCAGCACGGTGGCCATTTCCGGCAGTGGAGAGCGCATCCCACTGGCAATCGACAACGGCCAGGGCAGCTTTTCCCGCCGCCAGACCAGACGCTCCGGGTCATGCACGGTGGCGGTCAGCGGCAATTTGGGAAAGCGTCGTTGCAAGGCACGCAATGCCTGGAACTCGGCCAGCCGACCGCCACCCAGTTCGGCGTGGACCACGTCGACTGCGCTCCAGTCGACTTCGGCCACGCGTTGTGTGGCGGCGCGCGGATCGTTGCCGACGCCCTGCAACGGTGTCACCACCTGCAGGCCCAGTGCTTCGAGCGCTTGCCTGAGATGGCCCGCATAATCGGCGATGCCGTTCTGCTCGGGCGGCAGCGGGGCGAGCAAGGCAATACGCATCAGGCACGACTCCCGATACGCTTGAGAAACTTCAGCACGTTCTCGGGCACTTCGAAACGCCGGCGGTTGATGATGACGCCGTCGACTTTCTTGAACGCGGTATTGAGGTTGTGCAAGGTGTCTTCGAGCATCGGCACCGTGGTGTCCTTGGCCCGAACCACCAGCAGAATCAGGTCGGCATTGCGCAACAGCACGAAGGCTTCCTGGTTGGTGGACACCCCGGAGGCGTTGATCAGTACGATCTCGCCCGGCCGTGCAGGCGCACGATTTTCGGTGCGCACCTGATGCCCTTGCTCGATCAGCAGCGCAGCCAGACGCTCGATCACGAACGATACCCCGGCACCATCTTTCACAGAGGTGAAGCCCAGCGTCAGGCCTTTTTCATCCACCTGATCCAGCGGCAGGATGCCGTATATCCGGTGCAGGTTGGAGATAAACGCAGCGCTGCGTTCCTGAGCGTGTTCCAGGTCGGGCAGGGTGGTCCACACCGGCACTTTGAAGGTGCTCTCAATCTTGTCGCCGTCATGGATGCGTTGATCCAGCAGGTAGAAAAAGTACAGGGCCAGCGCGCCGACCACCAGACTGAGCGGGAAGGCGAGCAGCACCATCAGCAGGCTTTTCGGGAAGACACGACTCGGGTTGTAAGTGGCTTCTTCGATGGTCGCGATGTTGCTGATCTGGCTGTTGTCCAGCTCACGGTCGATACGCGCCTTTTCCAGGCTGTCGGTGTACAGCGCGTAGCTTTTCTCGGCCGCGTCCAGTTCGTTCTGCAGGCGCGAAAGCTCCGGCTCCAGATTCAGCGCCTGTTGACGGTCAGCCTCCAGTTGGGCGATCTGGGTATTCTGCTGCGTCAGTTGGGTCTGCAGACGGGCGAAGCTGGTCTGTTGGTCGGCGTACACGTTCTGCATGCGGTTGTAGATCGGGTTGGGCGTGATGCTTTCCGAACGCTGGACCGTGGCGTCCTGCTCGTTGAGCAGTTTCTTGAGGTTGTTGATTTCCTCGTTCACTGCGCGGATCGGCGGCGCCTGTTCCTTGAACGAACGCAACAGTTCCTGACGCTCGACTTCCTTGCCGTTGATGCGGTTCTGCAGGTCCTGGCGGTTGGGGTTGAGGGTCAGTTCGCGTCCGGCGGACACCGTCTTGGGTTGTGCGGCCAGCTGTTTCTTCAGCAGGTCCAGCCCGGCCTTGGTGGAAGCAATGGCGCGGGTCGTGTTGTTGCGCTCGGTGCGCAGATCATTCAAACCTTGCGAGGTGTCTGCCAGACGCTGGGAGATGCTCACTGCACTCAGCTGATTCAGGTAGTTCTGAATCTGCTTCTTGTACGAAATGATGTTGTCGCCGGTGTTCTTCACTTCCGATTCGTAGAACGTATAAAGGCTGACGCGTCCCAGGGTCTTGGTGCGCTGCAATTGATACTCTTCGATCCAGGTCTTGAGCACGGTCTGCGCGGTGGTCGGGTCATTCCAGGTAAACGTCAGCTCCATGACCGACGAGCCGGGCTCGTGACGGACTTTGAAGTTCTTTTCCAAGTCTTCGGCCATGCGTTCGGCCTGAGTGCGTTGTTCGACCAGCCCGATAAATTGCAGCACGCTGCGACCGGCGCCCACGACCGCGCCGACGACGCTTTTCAGACCGTTCTTGATCGACGCCAGAACACCGGTTTCGGGTTCGGCACGGGACAGTTCTGCCAGGTATTTTTCCGATACTTTGCGCATGATCGGGCGTCCCGTCAGCATGCGCTCCTCGTCCAGCAAAGGGTCGCGCAGTGCGCTGGGCACCACGATGGCCTGACGGTTGGACAGCTCGATGGGCACCGTGCTGCTGTCCCGGCCGGGCTTGACCAGCAGCAATGCGGTGGATTCGTAACGGTTGGGCAGCAGCAAGGCCCCCAGCAGCACGACGACGAAGGTCGCGACTACGGTGATCTTGACCTCACGCCTGAAAATGAACAGCAGGCGCAGCAGGTCGCGAAATGAGCGGATATTGATCATGTCTGTTTCCCTGACAATTAATTGTTGTTGCGCAGCTCGTAGTTCAGACCCAGCCCGATCGACTTCGCGAAAGGAATCAACTGGTTGAAGTACAGGGTTACGCCGTCAACCTTGTTGCCGACCGTGGATTTGGGAACGAACACGATGTCGCCGCGCTTGAGCAGAACCGGTGCGGTGGGGCCGCCTGCGCTTGCCCAGAGAAACTTGCTGTAGTCAAAGAAATAGGTCTTGTAGAGGCCGTCGTCCTCCTGGCGCAACAGGGCCACCTGAGACGCATCGGCATCGAGCGCGACACCGCCTGCACCGACAATCGCCTGGGCCAGGCTGGTGGCCACATTGACCGGCAGGGTCACCGAGTTGCGCACCGCGCCGCCCACGAACACCGTATTGCCCGGTGACTGGGAGATGTTGATGGTCAGGGCCGTTTCGCGATAGACGTTCTGCAGCTTGCTTTCCAGCAGGTCGTTGAGTTGCTGGAGCGTCAGACCGGCTGCCTTGACGGTGCCGATATACGGATAGGAAAAGGTCCCGTCGTTGAGCACCTGAAACAGGGTCAGCTCATAGATCGAGTTGGCGGTGAACGCAGAGATGGACGGCGACTCTCCGGTATTACGCACGATGCGCAAGGTGTCACCGGGGCGGATGCGCTCCGGTGGCAACGGCTTGCCCGCCAGCGCCCTTCCGGCTGCCTGGCCTGCTTCGATCTGCGCCGGATCGTCGGGCAGACCGACCCTTGAGGGGGTGTTACAAGCGCCAAGCAGCAATACGCTGACGATCAGCATCATGCGTTTCATTTATCCTGAACTCCTTTCATGCACGAATACGGCTCCCTTTCGGGTAATAAAATCATGTGTAGGGCTACAGCCAGGTTCGTTTCGGGTGGGTCCAGTCCTCAATGTCGAGTAAAGCGGGGCCGCCATCAGCGGCCTTGCCCGTGTGAAGCGTGATCAGATTTTCACGGTCTGCTCGGGTACGCGCCCGTAGACGTCGGTAAAGCGCACGATGTCGTCTTCGCCCAGGTACTCACCGCTCTGCACTTCGATCATCACCAGATCGATAACGCCGGGGTTGACCAGTCGATGGGTGAAACCGGGCTTGATAAAGGTCGACTCGTTGGTGTCGAGCATGAACTCGCGTTCGCCATTGGTGACCCTTGCCATGCCGCTCACCACAATCCAGTGCTCGCTGCGATGGTGGTGCATCTGCAGCGAAAGCGACGCCTGCGGACGGACCACGATGCGCTTGATCTTGAAGCGCTTGCCTTCTTCCAGAACGGTGTAGGTGCCCCAGGGGCGAGTGACCGTGCGGTGCAGGCGATAGGCGTCATGACCCTGACGCTTGAGCTCCTGAGCGATGACCTTCACGTCCTGAGTGCGTGTGCCATCGGCGATCAGCAGCGCGTCCGGGGTGTCGATGATGATCAGGTTGTCCAGACCGATACCGCCGACCAGCCGCTTGGGCGAATCGATGTAGCAATTGGTCACGTCGTGCAGCACGGTCTGGCCGTTGCACTGGTTGCCGTGGGCGTCGGCACCGCTCAGTTCGCGCACGGCTTCCCATGAGCCGATGTCGCTCCAGCCAAGCTCACAGGGCACGACTGCCACCTTGTCGGAGCGCTCCATCAGCGCGTAATCGATGGAAATATCCGGCACCAGGCCAAACGATTCGCTGTCGAGTTCGACCTGCAATTCCCGGTTGCCTTCCTTGCTTACGCTCAGCTCCAGGCAGGCCCTGACGGCGCTCAGCACATCCGGCGCGTGGGTTTCCAGCTCGCGCAAAACCGCATCGGCGCGCAGGCAGAACATTCCCGCGTTCCACAGGTGCAGGCCGCCGTCCAGATAACCCTGGGCGCTCGCCGCATCGGGTTTTTCGACGAAACGTGCAACCTGGTACGCGTCGGCATTGAGCGACTGACCTTTCTCGATATAACCAAAACCGGTTTCCGGCTTGGTCGGCAGAATGCCGAACGTCACCAGCCAGCCTTGCGAGGCAAGCTCTTGCGCAGCCGATACGGCGCGGGAAAAGGCTTCGATATCGGTGATCAGATGGTCGGCAGGCAGCACCAGCAGCTGTGCGTCGCCTCCGTATAAACGGGTGACGTGCACTGCGGCAGCAGCAATGGCAGCGGCAGTGTTGCGCCCGAAAGGCTCGAGGATGAAGTCCAGCCGGACCTTGCTTTTGTTCAACTGTCGGTAGTCATCGACCGTGCGGAAATACACTTCCCGGTTGGTCACCGTCAGCAGGCGCTCGACATGGGGCAGGGCGGCCGCGCGCTTGAAGGTTTTCTGCAGCAGGCTTTCGCCGTCGGGAAGGCGCATGAACGGCTTGGGCATGGCTTCACGGGAGACAGGCCACAAACGGGTGCCGGAGCCGCCGGCGATGATGCAGGGAATGAGGGTGCTCATCAATAAGCCTCACGAGTGAAGAGCACTGCCGGAACAGTGCGCATAAGGATGTAGAGGTCGAACCAGACGGACCAGTTTTCTATGTACTCAAGATCGAACTCGACGCGTTTTTCGATTTTTTCCACGGTGTCTGTTTCCCCACGATAGCCGTTGATCTGAGCCAGTCCGGTGATGCCGGGTTTGACTCGATGTCGCGACGTGTACTCCTTCACCGCTTGCTCGAAAAGAATGCCTGCCGCTTTCGTTGCCGTCGCATGGGGGCGTGGGCCCACCATCGACATGCTGCCTGCCACCACATTGAACAGCTGTGGCAGCTCATCCAGGCTGGTCTTGCGGATGAAACGCCCGACCCGGGTGATCCTGGCATCGCCCCGGGTGGTCTGTTGCTCCGCCGTTGCATCGGCCTGGTGCTGATGCATCGAGCGAAATTTGAATACCTCAATGAGGCGGTTGTTGTAGCCGTAGCGCTTTTGCCTGAAGAACACCGGACCCGGTGAGTCGAGCTTGATCGCCAGTGCGACCAGCAGCATGAACGGTGACAGTGCGAGCAGCGCCAGTGAGGACAGCACAATGTCCTCGGCGCGTTTGATGAACGGAGACCAGCCGTTGAGCGGTACGTCCGAGGCATTGAACATCGGCAGCTTGGCCACTTCCGTGATGCGGTTATGGCTATGACGAAACGCGACCATGTCCGGCACCAGCAGCACGTTGACCGGAAACCGGCGCAGCTCGTGAATGATGTGGTCCATGCGGTTTTCGGCGGTCCAGGGCAGGGCAACCAGTACCTGGGTGACTTTCTCTTCGCGGATCAACCGCTCCAGATCACTGGTGTTGCCCAGCAGCGGCAGGTTGGCGACGGTCTTGGGCATGCGGCCGATGCGGTCATCGATGAAGCCCATCACCCCCGAGCGGATGTCCTGATGCTGGAGCAGGTACTCGGCCAGACGCATACCGTTTTCGGTGGCTCCCAGAATCACGGCGTTCTGCAGAAACACGCCTTTGCGCATCTGGTGCTTGAACAGCGCCAGCATCAGCAAACGGATAACGCAATACAGGAAGAGGCTGGCCACATACCAGAACACCAGATGGTCGTTGGAGAGGTTGCCGAACAGACCGAGGGTGCGTTGCATGAACAGCAGCAGGCCGAACGACGCCGACCAGGCGATCACGATCGAGCGCAGGCGCAGGGCGTTGCTGAACAGCGCCTCCGAATACACGCCCATGGCCTGAAAGATCAGCACCACGACAATGCCAAAGAAGACCTGCATCGCCAGGTAGTTCTGAGGTTTTTCCATCACGCCGTCCGGCATGAACGCACCCAGCAGCAGGCCGGGGAGCATGCAGGCGAGCGCATGCGCGATGCGGATACCGAACAGAAAATACTCCACCAGACTGGTGCGAGTGAGCGACAGGCTGTCTACCGGTTGCAACCTCATAATGCGTCCTTACTTCCTGTAACCCTACGGCACCCGTGCCGATTCTTCGTGTGAGCTGTGTCGTCCAAGCGCAGAGTCAAAAAAACACCTTCTTTACGGAGTTTGCTGAAGCGTAGCCAATAAGTTGTCGAATCGATGGCTTTTGAACCTGCAATTTGTAGTTACCACTTTGTGTATATCGGCCGGTGCCTGCATTAACGTGAGAAATTTCAGCCATTTGTGAGTGAAAACCCTCAAATGGAGGGTTTGGCTGTAGTAAAGCTCATGAAACTGAAAACAGGAGGAAAAAAGTTGCGATGAGCGGTGCGGGCGAGTGGCTATTATGCAGGCCAGCTGATCTACCGACGATTCTGCGGGGGTGATCCCTCTGTCAAGTGGTACAAAAAAATATTCATCCGGACTGGCTTTTTTCATATCGGCGGGGTCACAACCCTGCGCTGTGCCAAATGCAGTCAGGCGCTGGCAAACAAAAGCGTCGCTCATACGTGGTACTCGTACCGTTCACCAGAGGGGGTTTCATGACACAACGCAGGGCTATGCTCATTCTTCACGGCAAGCAATCGCTCAATGAAGATGTAAGAAATGGCGTCGCCGAAAAGCGCAGGCAAGGCTGGGACCTTGATGTGCGTTTGACCTGGGAGGGAGGCGATGCCCAGCGTCTGGTCAGCGAAGCGCTGGCCGCCGGGCACCGCCATATCGTGGCAGGCGGTGGCGACGGTACGTTGCGCGATATCGCCGAGGCCCTGGCGCGGGCACCGGAAACCGATACCAGCCTTACCATTCTGCCGCTTGGCACCGCCAATGACTTTGCCCGGGCCGCTGGCGTGCCGCTGGAAGTCGACCAGGCACTGGCGCTTATGGACGTTACACCGCGTCCCGTCGATCTGGGCGAAGTGGGTGGCAAACTGTTCCTGAACATGGCCACCGGAGGCTTCGGCAGCCAGGTGACCGCCAATACCTCGGAAGACCTCAAGAAGGTGTTGGGGGGCGCCGCTTACCTGTTTACCGGGCTTACCCGGTTCAGCGAGCTGCATGCCGCTCACGGTGAGCTGATCGGGCCGGATTTTCACTGGCGTGGCGATCTTCTGGCGCTGGGCATTGGCAACGGTCGGCAGGCGGGCGGCGGGCATGTGCTGTGTCCGACGGCGATGGCGGATGACGGCCTGCTGGATATCAGCATCCTGCCTGCACCTCAGGAAGTGGTCGGCACACTGAGGAGCCTGCTGGAAGGCGGACTTGGATTCGACAACATGTTCGTTCGCGCGCGTCTGCCGTGGGTCGAACTCAGGTCTGCCCAGGGACTGGAAATCAATCTGGACGGCGAGCCGCTGTCTGGCGAAGACCTGCGGTTCGAGGCACGGCCTGCGGCGCTCAGGGTGCACCTGCCGGACGACTCGCCGGTGCTCTCGACGGTATCGGGCAGTGCGCCGCAGCTCAATCGTCCAGGCTGATGATCCGCTCCCGGACGCAGAACAGCACAAGACCGGCCACATCGAAGATCTGCAGCCGCTTCATGATCTGTGAACGGTGGGTCTCCACGGTCTTGATGCTCAGATTCAGGCCGCTGGCGATCTCGCGAGTGGACTTGCCTCTCACGATCAGGCGCAGGATTTCCAGCTGACGAGCCGTGAGGTTGTATTTTTCCTGCGGCAACTCGGACTTGTCGGTGCGCTGACTCTGCAAGGCCCGGTTGATCACGGTATGGGCGATGGCCGGACTCAGGTAGCGCTTGCCGTTGCGCAAGGCTTTCAACGCCTGTTCCAGCTCGGTCGCCGTGGCGTCCTTCAGCAGATAGCCATGAGCGCCGGCTTCCAGCGCGCGCATGATGATGTCGGGCTCGGTGTGCATCGACAGAATCAGAACCTTGCAGTCCGGCTGTACCTTGACCAGATGCTCCAGTGCGTCCAGCCCGTTCATGTCCTTCATGCCGATGTCCAGCAGGATGATGTCCGGCTTGAGGCGGTGCGCGAGCCCCGACAACTGACTGCCGTCGCACGCTTCCCCGACGATGGCATAGCCGGGAATGTCCGAGACCAGAGCGCGTACGCCAGCCCTGATCAGCGAATGGTCGTCCACCAGTAACAGATTGCAGGTCATTGTGTTTTCTTGTGTAAACGGGCGCGCTCGCCCGAACGGGGCGCCCAGGGAAACATGACTTCGATTCGAGTGCCCAGCCCCGGGCCGCTGTGCAGCGACCAGGACCCATCCAGCAACATGACACGTTCACGCATGCCCGCCAGGCCATTGCCTTCAGGACGCGGGCCGGCGGCAGGCTCGAAGCCCGTGCCATCGTCGGCGATCAGTATCGACAGTCCGGCAGGTTGACGTTCGAAACGTATCACCAGATTTTTCGCCTGCGCATGGCGCAGCATGTTGGTCACCGCTTCCTGGCAGATACGGTAGGCAGCGACGGCCATCTCTTCGGGAATTCCGTTCAAGTGCTGCTTGCACTCCAGGCTCCAGTGGGTCTGGCTGTTGGCAAGAGCGCTCACCAGATGGGCGCGCAGTCCGCCTTCAAGCCCAAGGCTCGATAACTGGCGAGGATTGAGAATCGCGGAAAGGTCGCGGACTTTGCCCAGCGTTTCTGCAAGGGTTGCCTCAAGCTGCCCGGCATGAGTGTTCAATTCGGCAGGCAGTCGACGTTGCAACCAGGCCAGCTGCAACTGAGCGCCGGTCAGCATTTGGCCGATGTCATCATGAAGTTCGCGACTCAGGCGTTGCCGCTCGGTTTCCTGAACATCCAGCATTCGCTGCGCCAGTTCCTGCGGTTGCAACTGAATCAAGCGGCTGGTGCGCCAAAGATAGAAACAGATACTGGCAAAGGTGATCAGGTTGAGCGTCAGCAGGCTTGCCGGAAAATCCGAAGAGCGGATAAACAGCACCGCGTTGCCCAGCGCTGCACTGGCACAGAGCGCCGCTGTGACCCACTTGACCCGGTTGGTCGTATCAAAAACCGACCTGAAAGACTGGACGACGGCATCCATATCGATTCGCGCCATTAATAGACATAGCCAATAATCGGACGGCGTGATGTCAAAGTAATATTAATCGCAGGTTCAGCTGACTGTTTGAGTATATTCAAGGAAATTGAACTCGACACTTTTGATTCCGTTTCAGCCAGACCCGCAGTCATCTCCGCTGTCACTTCCGGGAACAGCACGTCATGGGTGTCGGACAATCTTACCTTACATGCGCGTCAACCAAGCTTTTAACTGCGCAGTGTGCCGACGGAATGGATGGCATGCTGGTCAGTGAAAGCGGGGAGTATTCGCGCGCATATCTCAACGCTGACCGGGGAGGGTGTGAACGCATGATCAAAGTGCCGTGCCTTCTGCAAAGGGGATTATCTTTTCATTGAAAGAAGGTCGGCGTTTTCGTCCTGCTTATTCGCGTGCCGCATCCACGGCTTTATCTGAACAGGCCGAGAGGGCGGCCAGTCTGCCCAGCAGTTCCTGCTGTTCCTCATTGTCCATGACCAGCTCTCCGGTATTGGGGTCGAGGAGTTCCAACTGCCATGAAATAAGGGCCAGGCAACGTTTGACCGTCGCCAGTGTTTCCTGTGACAGTCCGTTGGCCGCATCGGCGTCATCAAGCAGGCAACGCAATCGCCGGGTAAAGTCCGCCACACATTGAACGGATGCGTCATCAGCCTTGTTGGTCAGCGCCAACAGTGAGGCCAGCAGGCAATTGATTGCATCTTCATCGCCGCCGATCAGCTCAAGGTGTGACAGGCACTCTTCCGATTTATACAAAAGCGCCTGGGACTCGGCGAGAAACTGTTCATGTTTCTGCTGCCATTCGTTACTGCTCAGCATCCTGTATCTCCACACATCATGGACAGCGAACTCTCGCCCGCCGCGAATGGCTGACAGTTAATGTCGATTTCATTTGAAAGTCTGTAGGGCGTTTCGGAATGTATCTCAGCGATGGCGTATTGATGTGCGTCAGGGACGATCCATGTGGATCCAATCCCGCTGTCAAGACGCAAAAAACGCGCTGCTTCGTCTGCAATGGTAACCCGTACCAGCGAAACGTCGATCCCGACGGGGCTGGTCGATTGCAAGGACTGGAACGCGAACACAAGCCTGACTCCATTCGTGCAATGAGAATGGCGTCACAATAGTGGCAATGAGATAGCGATCATATCAGGCATTCCCCGATAGACATTCAGGGTAATACCTAGGGGCGAGCGCATCGACCCTGTTTATAAGGTGGAAAGCGTCAGGCGCGAGTTTGTTGTCGCGCGGACACTTTCTGGAATGGCACATCAGTAAAGCATGATGTTAATGTGACATCAATGTCTGAAATTGGCTTTTCATCGCCATTAAGGTCCGGCTCGTTTCAGCCGATACACGTTAAGCAGACTCATCGTGACCAACGCTTCAGGAGCTAAAATGGCTGGCATTCTCGACACAGTAGATCAACGCACACAGCTGGTGGGCGAGAATCGCCTGGAAATTCTCATGTTCCGCCTGGCCGGTCGGCAGTTATTCGCGATCAACGTGTTCAAGGTTCAGGAAGTATTGCAGCTCCCCAAGCTCACCCTGATGCCGCAACGACACTCCTTCGTCTGCGGAGTCGTGAACCTGCGTGGCCAGACACTGCCGGTGATCGACCTGTCCCAGGCGATCGGCATGCGGCCTCTGGTGCCGGGTCCGGGCAGCACCATTATCGTGACCGAATACAACCGCTCGGTTCAGGCGTTTCTGGTGGGCGGTGTGGATCGCATCGTCAACATGAACTGGGATGCGATCATGCCGCCGCCTGCCAGTGCTGGCCGTCAGCATTACCTGACCGCGATCAGCAAGGTCGATGATCAATTGGTAGAAATTATCGATGTCGAGAAAGTGCTCGCCGAGATCGTCCCTTACAACGCCAAGGTCTCTCGCGAGAAGCTCGAAGATCCGGTGCTCGAGGGCGCGCGCGGTCGCGAAGTGCTGCTGGTGGATGACTCCAAGGTTGCCCTGGCGCAGTTGCGTGACACCCTGTCGCAGTTGGGCCTGAAGCTTCACGTTGCCAGTGACGGTCTCAAGGCGCTGAACATGCTCAAGGGCTGGGCTGACGCCGGTGAGGACGTGCACAAGAAACTGCTGATGGTGTTTACCGACGCCGAAATGCCGGAAATGGATGGTTACCGTCTGACCACCGAGATTCGCAACGACCCGCGTCTGCGTGCGTTGTATATCGTGCTGCACACCTCGCTGTCCGGCAGCTTCAACGAATCGATGGTCAAGAAAGTCGGCTGCGACAACTTCCTCTCCAAGTTCCAGCCCGACAAGCTGGTGGAAGTGGTGCGTGAGCGCCTGATGATGCTGACTCACTGATTCACCGCCTTACCCGGACTGCCTGTAAGGTTCCTGTTCGTATAAGCTTTGCCGTTCACGTCAAAGCTTTTCGAACCACCCAAGGAACCGTTCATGCTACGTCTGCGCGCGCTCTATCGTTTTCCTCTCAAATCCTGCAAGGCGGAAATCCTGCAACGGGCGTCGTTCGACTGTCTGGGGTTGGCGGGTGACCGACGCTGGATGCTGGTTGACGAGGGCACGGGGCGTTTTCTGACCCAGCGCGCGGTGTCGCACATGTCACAGCTGTCGGTGCTGTGGAATGCCGGTGGAGGGGTGACACTCGATGCGCCTGGCTTTGCACCGCTTGATGTCGTCGTTCCGATTGATGAGCAGGAAAACCTGCGCGGCGTGACCGTCTGGCGCGACTCGCTGCAGGTGCCTGACGCGGGCCAAGAGGCGGCCGACTGGGTCAGTCGCTTCATCGGCAAGCCGACGCGCATGGTTTACATGCCCGTCGAGCGTGCCCGCTGGCTCCCCGGCGGCTACGGATCGGTCGACAACCGTGTCAACTTCGCCGATGGCTTTCCGCTTCTGTTGATCGGTCAGGGCTCGCTCGACGATCTCTCTGCCAGGCTGGGCAGGGAGGTGGAAATGCTGCGCTTCAGGCCCAATCTGGTGATTGAAGGCGCCGAAGCCTTTGCCGAAGACAACTGGAAACGTATCCGCATCGGCGACATGCAATTCGAACTGCTCAAGCCCTGCGCCCGTTGCATCCTCACCACCATCGACCCGGCTACCGGCGAGCGCAGTCCGGACCGCGAACCCTTCGCGACCCTGAAGACCTATCGCGAAGTCGAAGGCGACGTCATGTTCGGGCAGAACATGGTCAACGTCGGGCCGGGCGAGCTTGAGGTGGGTATGGAGGTAGAGGTGCTGGAGTGAAAGGGTGACTTGAGCCCTGCGTCCGGCTCACTGAATCCGCAATCTGTGCCATCTGTGACGCGGAGCGTCACGGGATGCCTGCCCACGTGGGTTATACACAAGTCGTTTGGCCACCCAGTGAGGCAGAGGCACTGATGCGCTTTTGTAGCGCGATAGTAAGAACACCGCAGATCGCGACGTGGGTGAAGGCTGAGTTCTGGCGCTGATTCGGGGG
>NZ_JARVSO010000056.1:0-41428 GCF_030209155.1 Pseudomonas sp. fls2-241-TYG-175
CGTAGGAACGATCAGCGTGATCTCAAGCAAGCCGATCATGCCCATGCTTGTGCTCAGCGTTATCCCCGAGTCTTGCTGCGACCACGGGGTATGCATTCAGTCAGTCACTTTCGTTTTTGCCCCCGTTTTGCGCGTCTTGCGGACTTGTGTAGAACGATGAACGCGGAGCATGGGCAGGATCATCAGGTCGATAGCGCTGAGATGGCCAGCATGCCTGCCGCAACAATCCCGCATCCGGCAAACAACTGCTGCAACCTAGGCCCTGCCAGATAACGTGAAATCTGCCTGCCCGCCAGCAGGCCGACCATTGCACCCAGTGCAAACGGCAGGCCTATGGTCCAGTGCATGACGCCGCTCAAGGAAGCGCTGATAACGCTACCGGTCGACACCAGGGCAATCACCGCCAACGATGTCGCCATGACGCTTTTCATGTCCAGATCGGTGTAGCGCGTCAGCGCAGGCACGATCACGAAACCGCCGCCGACGCCGAGCAGGCCGGACAGCAGTCCCGAGCTGATGCCGGTCATCGTCAGCGCGCGCAGGCACGGCATGGTCCAGCGCAGGCGACCCTGCAGCGGATTGAGTACACAGGGCAGCATGTCGGCACGCGGCGCGGGTTTGCCGTCGCGCATTTCGCGCTGCGCCCTGAGTAGCATCCGCGCGCAGGCATACAGCAACACAGCCGAGAAAATCAGCGCCAGCGGTTCATTGGGTAGACGGTGGGCCAGCCATAGCCCTATCGGCGCCATCACGATGCCGATCCCGGCGATATAAGCCGCAGCGCGATAACGCACAATGCCTTGCCGCAAACCCAGCACCGCGCCCACGCCAGCAGCCATACCCACGGCCAGCAAACCGACGGGTGCCGCCTCGACAATCGACAGCCCAAGCCCGAACACTAGTAACGGCACCGCAAGGATGCCGCCGCCCGCGCCAGTCAGTGCCAGCACCGCGCCAATGATCGCGCCCAGACCCGCTCCCAACAGTTGATGTTCATCCATGTCTGGCAGCGGCCTTTTTCGGTTTGGCCAGCCATTCGCGGCCCTTGAGCATGCCGTGCCAGTAGAGCGGCGGCAGCACGCGTTCTTTCAGCCACCAGGCCAGACGCGTTGGCTGGCGTCCATTGAGCAGCCATTTTGGAAAGCTCGGCGCGACTTTGCCGCCATACAGAAATTCGGCGAGTACGATCCTGCCTTTCTCGACCGTCAGCGGGCACGAGCCATAGCCATCGTAGGCAACCGGATCAGACAGACGCCCCATCGCCACCAGCACGTTGTGCGCAACCACGGGCGCCTGCTTACGGGCGGCGGCCGCAGTCTTGGCGTTGCTGGTATTGGTGGCATCACCCAGGGCATGCACATTGGCAAACTGCTTGTGACGGAGCGTGGCCGGATCCACGTCCACCCAACCTGCGGCGTCAGCAAGCGGGCTGTTACGAATGAAGTCCGGTGCGGTCTGAGGCGGCACCACGTGCAGCATCTCGAAGCCCTGCTCGACGGTTTCACTGACGCCATCAGGACCAGTGCGGACAAAAGTGGCGCGTTTGCCTGGCCCATCGACCGCCACCAGTTTGTGGCTGAACTGCAGGTCGATGGTATAGCGATCGACATACTCCATGAGGGCCGGAACATAATCCGCCACGCCGAACAGCACGGCTCCGGCGTTGAAGAATTGCGTCTTGATCTGGTCCTGTCGACCCGCCTTGCGCCAGTGATCGCAGGACAGGTACATGGCTTTTTGCGGCGCACCCGCGCACTTGATCGGCATCGGTGGTTGCGTGAACAGCGCACGGCCTTGCTTCAGGTTTTGAACCAGCTTCCAGGTGTAGGGCGCCAGATCGTATCGGTAGTTGGAGGTCACGCCGTTGCTGCCCAGCGTCTCGACCAGCCCGTCGATGGCGGCCCAGTCCAGCTTGATCCCAGGGCAGACCACCAGTTGCTGATAACCGAGCGTGCGGCCGTCCTGCAGCGTCAGGCTGTTGAGCTGCGGTTCGAAACTCGCCACGGCGGCTTTGATCCATTGCACGCCCTCGGGAATTAGCGACGCCATGCTGCGGGCGGTGGCTTCGGGCGAGAAGATGCCTGCGCCGACCATGGTCCAGCCAGGCTGGTAATAGTGCGTGTCGGCCGGATCGATGAGCGTGATGTTCAGGTTCTTGTCGCGGGCGAGCAGGCTTGCGGCGGTCGAGATGCCGGCAGCGCCGGCCCCGACGATCAGAATCTGGCAGGAAGTGTTTGAGGCAGTCATTACGAAAGTCCGGAAGCTGGCTGGATTCAGAGGGAGTTGAGCGGGATTTTCAGGTAGCGCACGCCGTTGTCTTCAGGCTCGGGCAGGTGCCCGCAGCGCATGTTGACCTGCACCGAGGGCAGCATGAGCACCGGCATTTCCAGCGTCGCATCGCGGGCTTCGCGCATGCTGACGAACGCGTCTTCGTCGATGCCGTCCCGCACATGAATATTGCTGGCGCGCTGTTCGGCCACGGTGGTCATGTATTTGAGCGCCCGGCCGTTGGGCAGGTAGTCGTGGCACATGAACAGTAGGGTCTGCGGCGGCAGGTCCAGAAGCCTGCGGATTGATCGGTACAGTGTGCGTGCGCTGGCGCCGGGGAAGTCGCAGCGCGCCGTGCCGTAGTCGGGCATGAACAGCGTATCGCCGACGAACGCCACGGTCTGACCGCCGATCTCGACCAGGTAGCTCATGCACGCAGGCGTATGCCCCGGGGTGTGCAGCGCGCGGGCTCGCAAAGAGCCAATGGAGAATGTCGCACCATCGTCCAGCAGCAC
Organism: Pseudomonas sp. fls2-241-TYG-175; assembly: GCF_030209155.1. Taxonomy (NCBI): domain Bacteria; kingdom Pseudomonadati; phylum Pseudomonadota; class Gammaproteobacteria; order Pseudomonadales; family Pseudomonadaceae; genus Pseudomonas; species Pseudomonas sp. fls2-241-TYG-175. The sequence continues at coordinate 2,784 of NZ_JARVSO010000056.1, forward strand.
ATCGAACTGGCTGCCATCACGGGCAAAGTCGGCCGGGGCGTTGAACAGCGCGCCGAAGGTTTCCTGAACCTGGGTGATGTGCCGGCCGATTGCGATCTGCCCGGTCAGGTGTTCTTTCAGATAGGCCGCAGCGGACAGGTGATCGGCGTGCACGTGGGTTTCCAGAATCCACTGCACCGAGGCCTGCAAGGCCCGCACGCGGCCGATCATCCGGTCGGCCGACTCGGTGTGGGTACGTCCGGATTTGGGATCGTAATCGAGCACGCTGTCGATGATTGCGCACTGTTTGCTTGGCAGGTCCATCACCAGATAACTGACGGTCCAGGTGTGGCTGTCGAACAGCGCTTCGACGTATAGCGTTTCACCGATGATCATCTTTGAATCTCCCTGACTGTAAATCGCTCATACCCGCAGTGGCAGGCAAGGCGGTTGGCAGTTTCACCAAGTATTACAAGTAGCATGCCAACCGGAGCGAGAGCAGGCATGGATCCCTTGTTTGAAGTGCTTTCGTCAGGTTGATGCAGAGCGCTGCACGTGTCTGGTTTTCGACGTTACTGCCACTTTCTGGCAGTAAAGTGGCAGTCATTGGCAGTATCTGGCAGCCCGATGGGATAAGCTTCACCACGCTTACCCTGCGACCGGAACAGGAACTTTTATGTCTCTCATCGCCACCGACTCGTCTGGCAGCCGCATGCAGTCACTGGTGTCCTACCTTGAACACGATGCGCGTCCCACTATCGTGCTCGACACCGACTACAACATCATCGCCGCGAACACTGCCTACCAGCGTCAGTTCGGGGTCGAGGGCGTGCCGCATGTGGGCGAGAAGTGTTATCGGGTGTCGCATCAATACGCGGTGCCCTGCGATCAGGCCGGCGAGCACTGCCCCATGCGCAAGGCGCACGAAACGAAGCTGCCGGAGCGCCTTCTGCATATTCACCACACCCCGCGTGGTCCGGAGCATGTGGATGTCGAACTGCGTCCGATCCTGGGCGATCAGGGCGAAGTGATTGCCTACGTCGAGCGCCTGAGTTCGGTGGCCGTGGCGTCGGTGCAGCCTCAGCGGCACGGGCTGGTCGGTCGGTCGGCCGCGTTCAAGGAGGTGCTGGCGGCGCTGCAGCGCGCCGCGCCCGCGCAGATTCCGGTGTTGCTGCAGGGGGAATCTGGCACTGGCAAGGAGCTGTTCGCTCGCGCTCTGCACGCCAGCAGCTCGCGTTCCGCCGGACCACTGGTGGTCGTGGACTGCACCGGGCTGACCGAAACGCTGCTGGAGAGCGAGCTGTTCGGCTACGAAAAGGGCGCATTCACTGGAGCGCTGCAACGCAAGACCGGCCTGGCCGAAGCGGCCCATGGTGGCACGCTGTTTCTCGATGAGATCGGTGAGGTGCCGTTGGCCATGCAGGTCAAACTGTTGCGGCTGATCGAGTCGGGCAGCTTCCGGCCGGTGGGCAGTCTGAGAACGGTGCATTCTGACTTCCGGCTGGTCACCGCAACTCACAAGCCACTCAAGGACATGGTGGCCGAGGGAAGTTTCCGGCAGGACCTGTTCTATCGCATCAGTGCCTTCCCAATCCGCCTGCCCGCGTTGCGCGAGCGCACTGATGACCTGGCGCTGTTGATCGACAGCCTGTTACAGCGCAGCTCGCAGGGGCCGATACCGCGTATCGATACCGAAGCCATGAAGCTGCTGCGGTTGTACAGCTACCCCGGCAATATCCGTGAGCTGCGCAATATTCTCGACCGTGCCCGGTTGTTCACCGACGACGGTGTGATTCGCGTGCAGGATCTGCCTGACGACGTACGCGGGCATAACGAGGCGGGACGTGTGCTGCATCGCCGTCAGGGCGACGAACTGGAGAAGCTCGCCCACGCGCTCAGCGTATTTCAGGGCTCACGCAGCGAGCTGGCGAAAGAGCTGGGGTTGAGCGAGCGCACCCTGTATCGACGGTTGCGCGCGCTCGGTGTGCTGAACTGAACGCTGTTATTTGAAGGTGACGACGCCGTCAGCCAGCGATTCGACCCGTGCCAGTGACTCGACGCGATAGCCCTGCGCGTCCAGCTCGGCGCGGCCGCCCTGGAACGATTTCTCGATCACGATACCCAGTCCGGCAACGGTGGCGCCCGCCTGCTTGATGATCGAAATCAGCGCCTGCGAGGCTTTGCCGTTGGCCAGGAAGTCATCGATGATCAACACATGGTCGTCGCTGCTCAGGTGGCGCGGCGAGATCGCAACAGTGCTTTCGACCTGTTTGGTGAACGAGTACACCGTGGCCGACAGCAGGTTTTCGGTCAGGGTCAGCGACTGATGCTTGCGCGCGAAGATCACCGGCACGCCCATGTTGAGGCCCGCCATGACTGCTGGCGCGATGCCCGACGCTTCGATGGTGACGATCTTGGTGACGCCCGAGTCGGCGAACAGCCGGGCGAACTCGTCGCCAATGGCTTTCATCAGGGCCGGGTCGATCTGATGATTGAGGAACGCGTCGACCTTCAGGACCTGGTCGGACAGTACGATGCCTTCTTCGCGAATCTTCTTGTGCAGTGCTTCCACTTCGGTTCCTTGGGTGCGCCATTGCGCAATAAATGATCGATTCTTGTGCCGGTCAGCGTTTCAACATGGCGCGGATATCCGCCAGGGCCGTGTTGCCGCGTACCGCCTTGACCTCAGTCGGGGTGTCGTCGTTGCCTTCCCAGGCCAGATCGTCGGGCGGCAGCTCGTCCAGAAAACGGCTGGGCGCGCAGTCGATGATTTCGCCGTACTGCTTGCGCTTGGCGGCGAAGGTAAAGGCCAGGGTCTGGCGCGCACGGGTGATGCCCACGTAGGCCAGACGACGCTCTTCTTCGATGGTGTCGGCTTCGATGCTGGAACGGTGAGGAAGGATTTCCTCTTCCATGCCCATGATGAACACGTAGGGAAACTCCAGACCCTTGGACGCATGCAGGGTCATCATCTGCACACCTTCGGCGCCGTCTTCCTCTTCCTGCTGACGTTCTAGCATGTCGCGCAGGACCAGCTTGCCGATGGCTTCCTCGATGGTCATGCCGCCTTCTTCGTCCTTCTCCAGCGTGTTCTTCAACGCTTCGATCAGGAACCATACGTTACTCATGCGGTAGTCGGCGGCTTTCTCGCTGGAGCTGTTCTGGCGCAGCCAGTTCTCGTAATCGATATCCATGACCATGCTGCGCAGCGCGGCGATGGGGTCGTTTTGCGCGCATTGCTGACGCACCCCATCCATCCAGCGCTTGAAGCGTTGCAGGCGGTCGGTGAAACGGCTGTCCAGATGCTCGCCCAGACCGATTTCGTCGGTGGCGGCGTACATCGAAATTTTGCGCTCGGTGGCGTAGTTGCCGAGTTTCTCCAGCGTGGTCGAGCCGATCTCCCGACGCGGTACGTTGATGACCCGCAGAAAGGCGTTGTCGTCGTCCGGGTTCACGAGCAGGCGGAAATAGGCCATCAGGTCTTTCACTTCCTGACGGCCGAAGAAACTGTTGCCGCCTGAAAGCCGATACGGAATCTGATGGTGCTGAAGTTTCAGCTCGATCAGCTTGGCCTGATAGTTACCGCGGTACAGGATCGCAAAGTCGCTGTAAGGCCGGTCGGTGCGCAGGTGCAGGGTGAGAATTTCCACGGCGACGCGCTCGGCTTCGGCGTCTTCGTTGCGGCAGCGGATGACGCGGATCTCGTCGCCGTGGCCCATCTCGGACCAGAGCTGTTTCTCGAATTCGTGCGGGTTGTTGGAAATCAGCACGTTGGCGCAGCGCAGGATGCGGCTTGTGGAGCGGTAGTTCTGCTCCAGCATCACCACTTTCAACGACGGGTAGTCGTCCTTGAGCAGCATCAGGTTTTCCGGCCGTGCGCCGCGCCAGGCATAGATCGACTGGTCGTCGTCGCCTACCACGGTGAACTGGTGGCGGGTGCCGATCAGCAATTTGACCAGCAGGTATTGGCTGGCGTTGGTGTCCTGATATTCGTCCACCAGCAGGTAGCGGACCTTGTTCTGCCACTTTTCCAGAATGTCGGCATGTTCCTGGAACAGCTTCACCGGCAGCAGGATCAGGTCGTCGAAGTCCACCGCGTTGTACGCCTTGAGCGTGCGTTGATAGTGGGTGTAGACGATGGCGGCGGTCTGTTCCTTGGGGTTGCGCGAGTTTTCCAGCGCTTCGGCAGGCAGGATCAGGTCGTTTTTCCACGCGCCGATCATGTTCTTGATTTCGTCGACGCCGTCGTCGCCCGAATACTCTTTCTGCATGATGTCGGTCATCAATGCCTTGACGTCGGTCTCGTCAAAGATCGAGAAGCCCGGCTTGTAACCCAGTCGCGTGTGCTCCTTGCGGATAACGTTGAGGCCCAGGTTGTGGAACGTCGACACCGTCAGGCCGCGTCCTTCACCCGCCCTGAGCAGCGTGCCGACCCGCTCCTTCATCTCGCGCGCAGCCTTGTTGGTAAAGGTCATGGCGACGATGTACTGGGCCTTGATGCCGCAGTTCTGGATCAGGTGCGCAATCTTGCGCGTGATCACGCTGGTTTTGCCGGAGCCTGCACCGGCGAGCACCAAAAGAGGGCCGCCGACGTAGTTCACCGCTTCCTGTTGCCGGGGATTGAGTCGGGACATGACGGTCTGAAAGGTCGCTTGCGAAAAGGTCGGGCATTTTAGCAGGCCCGCAGGTTTCATGCGGCGGTCATCGCAGAAAGGTGGTAACGGCTATCTAATTTCTGCTTTTTTGTTACATTTGCGCCGCGGCGCGAAGAGAAGTGTATTCGTCGCGTTCCCGAGAGGGCGCGACCATCGTTTTTTCCTTTGAACTTAGGAAGTTAGATTGCCTACGCCTGTCGAACCCCTGCGGTTGCTTTTGCTGACACAAGAGCCATCCTGGCAGACGCTGTTGAGCGGTTGTCTGACCGATCCGGGCCATGCGGTCACGCTGTTGCACGCTGCGGACTGGCAGACGTTCTGTACCCGTTACGGCAACGAGCGCAACACGGTGCTGTTCACCACCCCTGGCCTGCAGCCGCCTACCGGCAGTTGCACTTTGCCGATGGTGGTGCTGCTCGACGAAGAGCCGCTGGTGGGGCCGACCGGCGTCAATGACTGGCTGGTGCGCGATGCGCTGACGGATGACACCCTTCGTCGCTGCCTGCGGCATGTTCGTGAGCGCAGCCGTCTTGAAGAAAACCTCCAGCGTCTGGCCGGGCAGGACACGCTGACCGGGATCGCCAACCGGCAGGGGTTTCAGGCCATGCTGGCCGCACGTCTTGCCGGTGGCAACCATCTGGCGCTCGGGCATCTGGACCTGGACGACTTTCGCCGCGCCAATGACGCCTTGGGTTATCAGGCCGGTGACCGACTGATTCTGCAGGTCGTGGGACGGGTGAAGAACCAGCTCCAGGCCGGTGACCAGATCGCCCGGTTAGGGGGCGACGAATTCGCTCTGCTGATCGATACCAATCAAGACGCCGAGCGGGCGACCCAAGTGGCCGAGCGCATTACCGACGCTCTGGCCGAGCCCTACTGGATCGGCGGTGAAAGCCTGTTGCTGGGCTGCAGTCTGGGCATTGCTCATTCACAGGCCGAGGCGGGCGCCGATTCGCTGATGTGGCACGCGCACATCGCCATGCGTCAGGCCAAGAGTCTCAATGGCTGCACGTTTCATCTGTTCGACGAGAGCATCAATCGCAACGCCCGCAGCCTGGCGGACCTGGAAGGCGAGTTGCGCCGTGGGCTGCGCCGCGACGAACTGGAACTGCATTACCAGCCTCGGCTGTGTCTGAGCACCGGTCGGGTGGTCGGGCTGGAAGCGCTGGTGCGCTGGCGTCATCCCGAGCGTGGGCTGTTGTCACCCGACGAATTCGTGCCGCTGGCCGAGCAAAGCGGTCTGATCGTGCCGCTGGGTTACTGGGTTATCTTCCGCGCCCTGAGCGACATGCAAGTACTCCGCGAGCAGGGGTTCGCGCCTTTGCACATGGCGATCAACCTCTCGTTCCGGCAGTTTCAGGACAGTCAGCTGCTGGCGACCCTGAACCGTCTTATCGCTCAGCACGACATCGACGCGCACTGGCTGGAGTTCGAACTGACCGAAACCGCCGTCATGCGCCGCAGCGATCAGGTTCGGCAGACCATGGACGCCCTCGGACGCCTGGGTGTGCGTTTCTCGCTGGATGACTTCGGTACGGGTTACTCGTCCTTCATGCACCTCAACAGCCTGCCGATCACGCTGCTCAAGATCGACAAAAGCTTTGTCGGTGAAATGGAAACCCGCGAGGAAAACCGCAAGCTGGTGCACGCCATGATCAATCTGGCGCACAACCTGAGTCTGGAGGTAGTCGCCGAAGGAGTCGAAACGCCGGGGCAACTGGCGCTGTTGCGCGGTTTTGCCTGCGATCAGTTGCAGGGTTACCTGATCAGCAGGCCGCTGCCGATGCCACAACTGGTCGAATGGCTGAGATCGGACGCGAGTCGCTGTGAAGCGTCCCGCAGTCCCGCGTCTTCCTGACGCGTCAGCCCATCACTGTCTCGCCGACCGGGTGTTTGCGCAGCAACCTTGCGGTCTTCCATTCGAACACCCCGGTGAGCGCCACGGCCGAGCAAAGCAGACCCAGCGCCAGACCCCACCACACGCCCGGAGCCCCGCCGTTGGCGGAAAAGCCCAAGAGCCATGCGGCAGGCGCCGCGATCAGCCAATAGGAGAGCAGGCCGACCAGGAAGGTCGTGCGCGCATCCTTGAGTCCGCGAATCGCACCCATCGCAATGGTCTGTGTGCCGTCGAAGAATTCGAACCAGGCCGCAATGGCCAGCAACTGCACGGCCATGACCACAATGTCGGCGAACGCCGGGTCGTTGATGTCCAGAAACAGCCCGATGATCTGATGCGGTGCCAGCCAGAACAGCAGGCCGAACAAGAGCATCACCGTGCCGCCGAAACCAATCCCCAGACGCCCGGCGGTGCGGGCCATGAGCATGTTGCCAGCGCCATAGTGCTGACCGATGCGCATGGTCACGGCGTAGGAAATGCCGACCGGCACCATGAAAGCCATGGACACCGTCTGCAGCGCGATCTGGTGAGCCGCCATCTGGGTGCTGCCCATCGCGCCCATGCAGAACGCAGCAAAGGTAAACAGCCCGACTTCAACGGCGTAGGTGCCGCCAATCGGCAGGCCCAGGCGCCACAACTCGGCCAGATGGCTGCGTGAGAGCTTCGACAGCCCTTTGCGAATCGGATACGCCGCGTAGGCCGGGTGCCGACCGATGTGCAATGCCAGCGCAAGCGCCATGCAGTTGGTCACGATGGCCGTGACCAGTCCGATGCCCATCAGGCCCAGATTGGGCAGGCCGAACCATTGATGGATCAGCACGTAGTTGAGCAGGTAATTGGCGACGGCCCCGATCAGGCTGATGGTCATCACCGGCCGGGCGCGGCCGAGCGCGCTGGTGAAGCCGCGCAGGGCCATGAAGCTGAGCAGTCCGGGCAGGGCCAGCGGCAGGGTGATCAAGAATTGAGCGGCCATGTGCACGTTGGCTTCAGCCTGGCCGAATTGCAGCAGGATGGGTTCCAGATTCCACAGAATCAGCGCCGCTACCAACGCCATGCCCCAGGCCAGCCAGAGCCCGGCCTGCGTCAATCGGGCCGCGCCTTCGGTATCGCCTGCGCCGTGGCGAATGGAAACCAGCGTGCCGACAGCCGCCATCACGCCCACGCAGAAAAACGAGATGAAGTTATAAGTGGCCGCGCCGAGACCACCGCCAGCCAAGGCTTCAGGGCCGATCTTGCCCATCATCACCGTGTCGGTGAACACCATCAGCATGTGCGCCATCTGCGAGGCGATCAGCGGCCCGGCCAGACGCAGGATGATCCAGAGTTCTTTGAGGGCGGGCTGTTGCATGGTAACGATGCTCTACGGCGGAAGGACTGATGAGCCGCTTATTGTCGGCATTCAGGGTCAAAAGCACAAAGCGATAAAACCGATGCTCAGCATGACTAAAACTCATGTGAGCGTATTTACAGTACAGTGGCTGCCTGGTCGATAAGGAAAGCCTGCATGTCTCGTCGTCTCCCTCCTCTTTATGCGCTGCGTGCATTCGAAGCTGCGGCCCGGCACACCTCGTTCACCCGTGCTGCGGAAGAATTGTCCATTACCCAGAGTGCCGTAAGCCGGCACATCCGCACGCTGGAAGAGCACTTTGCCTGCCGATTGTTTCAGCGCAACGGGCGCAACCTGCAGCTGACCGAGTCGGCGCGGGCGCTGTTGCCGGGCGTGCGGGACGGCTTTCTGGCGCTGGAACGGGCATGCAGTACCCTGCAGACGGAAGAGGGCATTCTGCGCATGAAGGCGCCGTCGACCCTGACCATGCGTTGGCTGCTGGCGCGGCTCAGTCGCTTTCGTCATCTGCAGGCTGGCAATGAGGTGCAGTTGACCAGCGCCTGGATGGACATCGATGCCGTGGACTTTGCGCAGGAGCCGTTCGACTGCGCGATCCTGCTCAGTCACGGGCACTTCCCGGCCGACTGGGAAGCCACGCTGCTGTTTCCGGAATGGCTGATCCCGGTCGGCGCGCCGACCCTGTTGCAGGACCCGCCGTGGAACGTCGAGCGGCTGGCCAATGCAGAGTTACTGCACCCGACGCCGGATCGGCGTGACTGGCGCACCTGGCTTAACCGAATGGGATTGGCAGACAAGGTGTCGCTCAAGGGCGGTCAGGTATTCGACACGCTTGAGTTGGGGATGATTGCAGCAGCACGCGGCTACGGGGTGTCGATGGGCGATCTGTTGATGGTCGCGGAAGACGTCGCGCAGGCCCGATTGAGTCTGCCGTGGCGCACGGCGGTGGCGAGTGGCGAAAATTACTATCTGGTCTGGCCTCGTACGAGGCCCGGCGTAGAGCGGTTGCGGCGGTTGAGCGACTTTCTGCAGGCCGAAGTTCAGGCGATGGAATTGCCCTTAGTTGAAATTTTGCACTAATGCGCCTCGCATAGTGCGAAAATGCCATCTTTACTAATGCCCTCGCAAGATACTCAAGTATCGATCTTGTTGGCCGAAGCATTGCCTAAGAACCGTTTGTTCAAAACGGTACAACACCTAACTAACGTTTGCTGAACGATGAGCCAAGGATTCGGCGATAATCATTCGGTCTGGAGCCTTTATGTCCAAGCCCCGCACCCGGATTGCTACGCAACTCGGTATCGCCCTGGCAGTGATCCTGGCAGTCGTCATCAGTGGTAGTACGCTTTTTGCGTTGAGATCTCTGGATGCATCCAATCTGGTCATCCGTGAAGAGCACATGTCCAGTGAGGCCAGACTGCTCGCCGATCAGCTCAACACCTTCCACAGCACCCTGCGTGACAGCACCCAACGCCTGAGCGGTTTGTTCGAAAAACGCTTTGCGGTGGGTCTGACCCTGCAGGCCGACAAACCGGTCACCGTGGCAGGCACTCAAACGCCCGGCCTGTTCCTGCGCGACACGGCGCTGAATAATGACTTCACCGAAGTGGACGAGTTCCGTCGGCTGACGGCCGGTGTGGCAACAATCTTCGTGCGCAGCGGCGATGACTTCATTCGTATCAGCACCTCGCTGAGCAAGCAGGACGGCACGCGCGCCATCGGCACGCTGCTGGATCGCAAGGCACCTGCCTACGAGCGTCTGATGTCCGGCCAGGGCTATGTGGGTAAAGCCGTGCTGTTTGACCGCTACTACATGACCCAGTACAGCCCGGTTCGTGACAGCAGCGGCAAGATCATCGCCGCGCTGTTCGTAGGCTTCGATTACACCGATGCCCAGAAAACCCAGTTCGACGACCTGAAAAATTTCCGCATCGGCAGCACCGGTTCGCTGGCCCTGCTGGACGACAAAGGCACCTGGCTCGTCCCGCCTGCCGGCATTCAGTCGCCTGAAAGCGCTGCCAAAGCGGTAGCCGATCTGGCCAGCAAACCGGGCAAGGCCCAGTTCTGGAATGACGGCACTCAAGACTTCTACAGCGTTGGCCAGCCATTCGCAGGCGGCCCCTGGACCGTCATTGCCAGCATGCCCCGCAGCGAAATCAGCGCCGTGACCTGGGACGTCGGCACGCAACTGGCCATCGGCAGCTTGCTGGCCATGCTCATTGCCGTCGTCAGCGCCATCTGGCTGCTGCGCAGCAAACTGCGTCCGCTTTCCGAACTGGTCCGTCAGGCCGATGAGCTGGGCGCCGGTAATTTGAGCGTGCGCCTGAACATCACCAGCAACGACGAAATCGGTCAGTTGTCGGGCAGCTTCAACAAGATGAGCGAAGCGCTTTCCTCGATGGTGTCGCACATCCGCACCGCCGCGCAGGAAGTCAGCACCCGTGCCCACGCACTCTCCGGTATGTCCGGTGGTGCTTACGAAGGCATGGAGCAGCAGTCCGGCGAGATCACCAGCATGGCGGGCGCGGTTGAAGAGTTCAGCGCAACGTCGATGAACATTGCCGACAACATGGGCAACACCGAGCGACTGGCGCAGGAAAACGCGCAACAGACCCGTATCGGTCGTACCTCGATGGATGAAGCGTCCTCATCGCTGCAACAGATCGCCACTTCGCTGAGCAGCACCGCGACCGTGATCGACACGCTGGGCCAGCGTTCGCAGGAAATCGGCAGCATTGTCGGCGTGATCACCTCGATTGCCGACCAGACCAACCTGCTGGCCCTCAACGCTGCCATTGAGGCTGCACGCGCCGGTGAACAGGGTCGCGGTTTCGCCGTGGTTGCCGACGAAGTCCGCAGCCTGGCCTCGCGCACCCGCAAGGCCACCGACGAAATCTCCGGCATGATCGCCAGCATCCAGCAGGAAACCGGCAACGCCATCAGCACCATGCAACAAGGCAACGTGCTGATGCAGGAAGGCCTGTCGCTCAACGCCAAAGTCGCCTCGGCGCTGGCGCAGATCGACGAACAGAGCCGCTCCGCCGGTCATCAGTTCGCCGCGATCACCACAGCCACTCAAGAGCAAAGCAGCACCGCCACCATGCTCAGCAGCAACCTGCAAAGCATCGCCATGGCCAACAGTGAACAACGCGAAGTGGTCTCCAATCTGGCCATTACGGCTGAAGAGCTGAACTCGCTGGCGGGTGAGTTGCGTAAAGAGGTTGATCGGTTTCGGTGAGGGGTAGCTTGCGTCAACTCTGATGTAAACATGCCAGTGCTTTGCACTGGCATGTTCTTTTCAAGTTTGAAAAACAGTGCTCGAAAATCTGTGGGAACGAGCGATTTCAGCCGTTTGCGCCGATGACCTTGTCCACATACTGCTCCATGAACCAGTCGGGCATGTCCTCGACGCGGTATTGCAAATCAGTGCCTTCCGTTATCTCAGCAAGGCAGACAGATTTTTCGCCTGAATTATCGAAAATGTAAGCCCGGTTGGACGTTGAAACCGCAGAGGGAAGAAGCTCCAGAGAACGCTTGTAGCGCTGACGGATCTTATCTTCCGGTACCGGATGCCCGCCATCATCGACCCGGTTCGCTACTCGGTTGATATTTATTTCTACCGACTCTGTGGCCACGAAATACAAATAGGTTCGATAACCTCTCTGCTGTGCAAGCTTCATGAAGCTGACCTTGTCCGGGGATGACATGACGGTTTCAAACGTAAAGCTTTCCATGCGATCCAGCAGTTTGTGGCGAATGAAATCCGAAATCACAGAGGAGTAATAGGAATTCATGTTGACCGCACGGAAATCTATTCGCTGGCCTTCAAGTGAGATAGTTTTAACCTGCTCCTGCAACCCGGCTTTTTCGATCAGCGGATGTGTATCAAGGAATTCATGCAGTTTGGCTGCCGTGGTGCAGAGGTTAAACGTCGTCAAGTCGAGAAACCCGGTTGCCTTGACGCTTTTCTCGATGTCATCTGCATTGACGTACGTGGCAATGAGGTTGGGAGCTATCTGATCCTTGATTGTGCTTTTCCCTGAGCCATTCGGACCAGCAAATATGCGCAATCTAGGCATCGGCAGCCAATCGCTTGACCGTGATTATCTGGCCGACTGTCACCTTGCGCCGAGGCTTGGCCTTGGCAACGACTCGACTCGCACCGTCCGCTTTCGTCTCAACCACGTTCGAGCCCTGGACCCTTAGGACGCTGTGCCCGGCGGCCAGTGCACGAATATAGGCAGCATAGGTCGCCCCAGCAGCCATTTCAGGGATATGGGCTTCAAGGTTCTGGATAGCTTTTTCCGAGAGCTCGCTTGTTTTGACTTTAGTCATGATGATCCCCAGCTTTCGTTGCGAAGCAACAGGCTTCTTGCGCGTAGTCTAGCCGTAAACCTGTCCTCCCAGCAGGTGTTGCGATTGCTTTCATCCGGAGAGCGTATGATTCATGCCCTATCACCCGCTCGCAGGCCGATATTGCAACGCCTCCGCCAGATGACCGCGATTGATCGCCTCCACCTGCTCCAGATCCGCCAGGGTCCGAGCCACTTTCAGCAGCCGATGCGCCGAGCGCAGTGACAGCGTCAAACGCTCGCAGGCGGTTTCCAGCCATGTCTCATCGACACTCGACAGCGCGCAATGCTTGCGCAGGGCCGGAAGGTCGAGGAATGCATTGGCGCAGCCCTGACGCTGATTCTGTCGATCACGGGCCTGTGCAACGATGGCGGCTGCACTGGCAGTAGTATCTCCAGTCTGCGGGCCGGGATTGAGCGAGGTGGTTTCGCGCGCAACCGTCAGGTGCAAATCAATGCGATCCAGCAGCGGGCCGGACAGTTTGTTGCGGTAGCGCTGCACCTGTTCTGTAGAGCAGCGGCAGCGGCCTGTCGGCTCACCCAGATAGCCACATGGGCATGGATTCATTGCCGCGACCAACTGAAAGCGCGCTGGAAACCGCACCCGATCCCGCGCCCGGGAAATCACGATATGGCCGGACTCCAGAGGCTCGCGCAAAACCTCCAGCACGCGCCGGTCGAACTCCGGCAACTCATCCAGAAACAAAACTCCGTGGTGAGCCAATGTGATCTCGCCCGGCTGTGGACGACTGCCACCGCCCACCAGCGCCGGCCCCGATGCGGAGTGATGCGGTTGTCGAAAAGGACGTTGCGGCCAACTGGTCAGCGGCACTTGGCTGGCGACCGATTGAATCGCCGCCACTTCCAGTGCTTCGTACTCATCCAGCGGCGGCAACAAACCGGGCAGTCGGCTGGCCAGCAGCGTCTTTCCTGTGCCGGGCGGACCGCTGAACAGCAGGTTATGCGCGCCGGCCGCAGCCACCACCAACGCACGTTTGGCAGCCGTCTGCCCCTGCACTTCGCTGAGGTCCGGGTAAGGCTTGGATTGATGCAGCAACCCGCTGGACTGATACGGCGCAATCGGTGTGCGTCCGTTGAAATGCGCCACCAGTTCGAGCAAATGATTCGCTGCAATGACCCGCAAACCCGACGCCAGACATGCTTCTTCTGCATTCACCGCAGGCACGATCAACGTTCGCTCTGCCGCACGCGCTGCCAACGCTGCGGGCAGCACACCCTGGATCGGCCGAATGCCACCTGACAGCGCCAGCTCCCCCAGACACTCGACATCCTGCAACGCCGTCAACGGCACCTGCCCGCTGGCCGCCAGCAGACCCAGCGCGATGGCCAGATCAAACCGACCGCCATCCTTGGGCAGATCAGCAGGCGCAAGATTGAGGGTGATACGCCGCGCCGGAAAATCCAGCCCGGAATTGAGAATGGCACTGCGTACCCGGTCCTTGCTCTCCTTGACCGCCCCTTCGGGTAACCCGACCAGTGTCAGGGTCGGCAGGCCGTTGGCCAGATGCGCTTCGACAGTAACCGCCGGGGCTTCAACCCCGACCTGGGCACGACTATGGACAATGGCCAGCGACATGAATCATTCCTTGATATGAGCGACGGGGCGTTATCGTGCGTCATTCAAGGATTAAGGGCAGGTGGGGAATGGATACAGGGTGTTAACGGGAAGTGCTGAAAGGCTTCAAGTGCAATCTGTCCGCTGAGCTCAACATGCGTGGTTTTCGTCGAGCCCAGCACCGCGATCACTTCATGCTTTTCAACTCAGAGAGCGCGTAACCGTCGCCACCACGAAGCCGTTTTTCCGCCGCCCTGACGTGATTGCTCCAACAGAATCTCCGGCATATCCCGCACGCGAATCCATGACTCGTCCTGCCAGTTCAACAAGCTCAACGACACGCCCGGCCACTGCAGCAAGCCCAGCGTAGGACGCTGCGATTCAGGCGGCTGCTGCATGTCGCGCAAGGTCGACACAACGTGATGCTCCAGCCACTCGCGCAACGGGCCGTTATGCGGCGCGTGATGGTAGACCAGCAGTGCATAAGCGCCCGACTCGCTCACCATCAACGTCTCCTGCGCTTCGCCGTAGCGTTCCAGCCATAAGGTCTTGCGCTGATCAGGGGCGAGCTTGCGTGCCCGGAATTCGTCGAGAAACATCCCCATGAGAATGCCCAGATCGCGAGCGCAGAACCAGGTCTGGTCTTGCAGGCGGATGGCGTGCAGGTGGGCTTTGTGGCGGGTGAAGAGGGTGGGGATATGAGCAGCATCGGTGCTGGTATTCAAAGAAAGCTTCTCCTAATTCGGAGCTGCCACTTTCCGTCGCCAAACGAATAAGGTGGCAGCTGCATGCAGGTTGGCGAACCGGTAGGAGACACCGGCAGACCCGAAGGCCTCCCGCATACAGCGGCCATAACGAAGTACAGGCGCGCAAATATGCCTGTTTTCTATGGTCAACGGTATGCCTCCTAGCCAGATCGCCAAATCTGGTAGCTGGGTATTCAGCTGGTGGAAATGCTATAGATCTCAGGAGAATGAAGATGTCAGTGCATAATGTTCAGTGTTTGGGTACAGGTCCGACGGAGCTGTAGGGAAAGTCCAGCCAACTGAACGCTCGCCATGCAGGCGCAGCATCCATCGTTTGCGGCAGCCGTTGCCCGCTTTCAACGATAAGCCGGTAGCTTCATGCAAATCGGTGCAATTCAGCAGCGGGTCGGACAGATTATTACGCTCAGTAATCAGGGCGATATCCCTGCCAATTACTGGTGCAGTTGCATTGCTCAATAAATCTTCTCGCAGTAGGTATGGTGATGGAAGCGCTGCAAATTGATGGTATTCCTGAATT
Organism: Pseudomonas sp. fls2-241-TYG-175; assembly: GCF_030209155.1. NCBI lineage: Bacteria > Pseudomonadati > Pseudomonadota > Gammaproteobacteria > Pseudomonadales > Pseudomonadaceae > Pseudomonas > Pseudomonas sp. fls2-241-TYG-175. The sequence continues at coordinate 17,872 of NZ_JARVSO010000056.1, forward strand.
CATCCTAGCTGCCCAGCTCGAAAGCTTCACCGCCGCGTCTCTAAGGCTCGGGGTCACCAGTTCTGCCGTGGGCAAGAGCGTTTCTCGTCTGGAAAAGCGTCTGGGTATCAAGCTGCTGCATCGCACCACCCGACGGTTGAGCCTGACCAATGAAGGTGAGGTCTATCTGGCGACATGCCTGCAGATGATGGAAAACCTGCAACAAACCGAAAGCTGGCTCTCGACCGGGCATGCAGAGCCCAGAGGGCGCTTGCGCATAGACCTGCCAGCAGCGTTTGGTCGACGCCATATCGCACCTATGTTGATTCGGTTGACCGCGCGGTTCAAACAGTTGGACCTGACCATGACGTTTGGCGAGCGCAAGGTCGACATGGTTGCCGAAGGTATTGATCTCGCCGTACGTATTGGCGACCTGATGGATGATCCAGAGCTGGTTGCCCGACGACTAGGGGAGCAGCGGCTGGTGATATGTGCGGCTCCCGGATATCTGCGCGGCAGGTCGCCTGTCAGGGAAAAGTCTGATTTGCTCAAGCACGATTGCATTATCGCGTGGCGCAAAGGCTTGCGGGCGACATGGCTGCTCAAGGATGAAAAGGGTGGGTTGGAACATCAGGAAATACAGGTGCGCCATGAGTTCGGTGATGGCGAGATAATGCTTGAGGCCACACTGGAAGGCGGCGGTCTATGCCAATTGCCCACATGGCTGGTAGACGAACATTTGCGAACGGGCGCCTTGGTGACGGTTCTGGATCAATACGCCAGCGCACGCATGCCAATCCATGTGATCTGGCCGCGTACGCGTTACATTCAGCCCAAGGTGCGAGTAATTATCGACGAACTGATTGCGATGGCGGAAAAGCAAGGCGAGCTGTTCGCTCCGCGTGACGCTGAGCCGCGGTGAAGAGCTCCGGCTTGCACCGCAGCCCCCTCCGTCTTCAACGTGTCAGGCCTTAGCCTCGTCGTAGGTTGGATAGTCCGTGTACCCGCGAGTAATCGAGTCCGGGACGCCATACCAGGTTGCACGGTCGGCCTCTGCGATCGGCCAGTTGTTTCTCAGACGTTCGACCAAATCCGGGTTGGCAATGAAAGGTCGGCCAAAGGCGATGAGGTCAAGATCGCCGCTCTCGAGCGCCAGTTCGGCAGTCTCACGGGTGAACCCGCCGGCTGCGATTAAAGCCCCGCGATAGGCTTGACGGAACTGAGAAGCGAAGCCTTCTGGAATACCCTGAGCACCGAGGGTCAACTGGTCGCTAAGGTGTACGTACGCCAGGTCCCGCTTGGAAAGCGCCTCAGCCAACGTCAGCCATGTCTCGGTTTCTTCGGCGTAGGGGTGCATGTCGAAAAGCCTGCCGAATGGCGAAAGGCGAACGCTCACCTTGTGGCTGCCGACCTCAGCGCAGAGTGCATCGAGAGTTTCGAGTATGAAGCGCTGGCGATTTTCGGGCGAGCCACCGTATTCATCCGTGCGTGTGTTCAAAGCACCGTTGATAAATTGCTCGAACAAATAGCCGTTGGCACCATGCAACTCAACACCATCAAAGCCTGCTTCGATGGCACGGCGAGCCGCTTCGACGAACTCGGCAGTGATGACGTGTATCTCATCCACCGTCAGCGCACGAGGCTTGCTGGCCTGTACAGGGCCCGGATGACCAGGCTCAATCCAGGCATAGGCCTTGGCGTTCTCTGCGGTAACCGCCACTGAGGACACCGGGGCGTCCTGGTTGGGCTGAATCGACACGTGAGACATGCGTCCGACATGCCAGAGTTGCGCGAATATCTGCCCACCTGCGTCGTGAACCGCATTGGTCACTTTGCGCCACGCTTGGGTTTGCTCGTCGTTATACAGACCAGGGTTGAACAGATATCCACACCCCTGTCGCGATATGGGGACGCCCTCGGTAATTATCAGCCCGGCCGATGCACGCTGTGCGTAATAGAGAATGGTGTGCTCATCAGGTATGTCCTGCAGCGCGCGAGCGCGGGTCATGGGAGCCATGACGATACGGTTGGTCAACGGCGTGCCGGCCAAATCAAAAGGCTGGAAAAGTTTGCTCATTACAGTTCTCGCATAGTCGTTTGAGAGCGAAATCACTCGGACGGGTCTTGAAGTGGATACCGAGGATAATTCATCAGCTCAAAGCGATTAATGAGCGCAAAAGCTAATCAACTTGTCATGCAGGGATGAAATGGGTTGAACCCCAGCCACGCCAATAGCAGGACAGGGTTCTGCGCCAGTGCGCATATCGCGCCGGGATTTCATCCTTGAACTCTCGAGTCCTTGGAATCAAAGCAGGATTATCTTTCGCTGGAACGAGATTAAAGTGTGGCCATGTCGATTTTCACTCACTGATTGAAAGCGCGGCCTGCAAAGCTTCACCGAGCGACACACCATTGCGCACGGCCGGTACGCACTTTAACCACTACAGATTAGAGAGATCACCACCATGGACGCACTCGTCAAGGGGATGCTCGACCGCGAAGAGATTCGTAACCTGAGAACGCTTTATGCACATCATCTGGACAGCAACAACATTCACTTACTCGACCAGGTTTTCTGCGCCGACGCAGTAGTGGAGGTTACGGTCGGAAAAATGGAAGGAATCGACGCCATACGCACTGGCCTTGAAGAGGCTTTTCGACTCTACGACCGTGACCATCAGGGGACCTACCCCTTCATGCACGTGATCGCCAACCATCGGGTCCAGCTGACGGGTCCGGACACCGCCGAAGGTCGCTGCTACCTGATCGATTTCGAGACGGCATCCAAGCCCGATCCCAATCCATTGCTGCTGTTGGGCCTCTATGCCGACGAGTACAAGCGCGTTGATGGGCAATGGCGCATCAGCCGTACGCGGCTTGAAGTTGTGTGGCCGCAGCGCGAGGCACATGCCCGTCATCAGACCACTACATCACAGGGAGAATGATCCATGTCCAAGCCTGTTGAACTGAGCATCCTGGATTACTCGCCTGTAGATGAAGGACTCATGCCAGCTGACGCTCTGGCCGCCTCAGTGCGACTGGCTCAGCATGTTGAAGCGAAGGGCTTCAAACGCTTCTGGGTATCCGAGCACCACGCGGCACCTGCGACAGCCGGTAACTCTCCGGAAATACTCATGTCCCGTATCGCCTCTGCAACCCGGACAATTCGCGTTGGCTCCGGCGGTGTGCTGTTACCCAACTACAGCAGCTTGAAGATTGCCGAGAACTACCAACTGCTGGAAGCGCTTTTCCCTGAGCGGATCGACCTGGGGTTTGGCCGCGCACCCGGCGCAGATCGCCGTACCGGCATCGCTCTCAATGACGAGAAGGGCAAGTCGCTGCCCTATTCACACAAGGTCGCTGACCTGCTGGGCTTCGTGACGGGTAACCATGCGCCGGGCTCAAGCTATGAGGGCATGCAGGCCCATCCCCACACTCAGAGCCGCCCGCAGCCTTTCGTCCTGGGTGCGTCAGGCGCGACGGCAGAGATTGCAGCACAAGCGGGCCTGGGCTTCACATTCGCTCACTTCATCAACCCGAGAGGCGACGGCCCGATAGCAGCTAAAGCCTACCGTGCGGCCTTTCAGTCGACTGATTTTTCGGACTCGCCAACGGTTATCGCCGCAGTGTTTGTGGCTGTGGGCGACACAGAGCCACAGGCCGAGGAGTTCGCCGACGCTTTCCATCTCTGGCTTACCTATGCCGAAAGTGCCAGCCCGTTCGACCGAGTACCTTCGCTGGCAACGACTCGTGCGCACCATTGGAGCCCTGAAGAGCTGGCAATACGCGAGCGTAATCGGGGGAGGCTCATCTCGGGGACCGCTCCTCAGGTCGCCCTACAACTACAAAGGCTTGCCAACGACTATGGCACCGATGAAGTCATGATTAACCTGATGATGCCTGGTGAAGCAGCACGGTTGAACGCCATTGATCTCCTTGGCGCCGAGTTGAAATCGACGCCCCTGAAGCAATTCGAGCACGGGGGCGGACCGAAGACTGCGAATGTGTATCAGTGATCAAGACTCACCCTGTTGCGCTCCATGCCTCCCATCGCCGGGTTTGGAAGGTGTGGTTACAGTGGTCATTCATGAGGGCTTGCCCCAGGCCTTTACTCGATTCTGCTTCAGTGAGCTGGATAGCCGAGGTGCGATAAAAATGAGCGGTGCGGTCCGGCTCTGACCAAAACAATGATATGAATGTAAAAATGTTCCATATAAAGTACTTAAATGGTTTCTGTGTTCTACATGGAGATCATTTTTTGACTAATTCATTGTGTTTCACTAGGCTGTCATCATGTCTGTACATGGTGACCCTCATGGCCCGTTCTTACTCATCCAACACGCTCGATGCGCTTAAAGTCATGGCTCAACTTATCCACCTTGCTCGCAAGAAAAAGGGGCTGACCGCCCAGGCTCTCGCAGACAAGGCGGGAGTATCGCGTGGCCTGATTCATCGCATTGAACGGGCCGATCCCAAGTGCGAAATAGGGGTGGTTTTTGAGCTGGCTTCGTTACTGGGCGTGCGTTTGTTTTCGGTCGACATTCCTCTTTCTGTACTGGGTGAGACGTTGGAGTCAAAGATTGCGGTCTTGCCTAAAGCGGTCAGAACAAACGCGCCGGTGGTAAGTAATGATTTCTAATCCTGATCAGTGCTTCGTTTGGGTGTGGCTCCCTGAAAAACTCGATCCTGTTGTGGCAGGGGTCCTGGCTCGTGACGAAAAGCGATTCGTGTTCCGCTATGGGCGTAGTTATCTGGAGCGCAAAGATGCCATTGCGCTCAGTTTGAAAGAGCTGCCCTTGGGGACTGGTGTTCTGGAACCGATAGATAATATGACGTTGCCGAGCAGCATCCGAGATGGCTCTCCGGATGCATGGGGGCGACGGGTCATCATGAATCGCGTTTTTGGAAAGCAGAATGCGGACGGCCAGTACGCTGATCTGGACGAAATGACCTATCTGCTCGAGTCCGGGTCGGACAGGATTGGTGCTTTCGACTTCCAGGTATCTGCGACCGAATATGTACCTAGAGTGTCGCGAGCGGCAACGCTGGAAGAGCTCCTGGAGGCCGCATCTCTTGTCGAAAAGGGTATTGCGCTCACTCCTGAGCTTGACCAGGCCTTGAATCATGGAACGTCTATTGGCGGAGCGAGACCAAAGGCTTTGATCGAGGCTGCCGGAGCTAAATACATAGCGAAATTTTCCGCATCCAACGACAGAGTCAATGTCGTTAAAAACGAATTTATTGCAATGCGCCTGGCTGAGAAATGCGGCATTGACGTAGCTCGCGTGGCGCTGGAGCATGCATTGGGCAAGGATGTACTTTTGATCGAACGGTTTGATCGACAGCCACTGAATGGCGGTTGGTCGCGCAAAATCATGGCATCTGCGCTCACCTTGTTCGGTCTGGACGAAATGCTGGCGAGGTATTGCAGCTACGAGTTGCTTACTGACATCGTCCGGGCTGATTTCTTCGACCCAAAACATGATTTGAGAGAGCTATTTTCCCGACTGGTATTCAATATTCTGTGCAGTAACACCGATGATCATGGACGAAACCACGCTGCTTTCTTCGATGGGAAGTCATACAGGCTCACCCCGGCGTACGATATCTGTCCTCAAGTTCGAACCGGCACAGAGGCCAGTCAGGCAATGCGTATTCTGGGCGCCAATAATCAAAGTCGTCTGGCTGTTTGTCTGGAGGCTAGAACGAAGTTCTTGCTTGGGGAAGATGAAGCGTTGGCGATTATTGAGCATCAGATTCGCACGATCGGAAAAGAGTGGGCTGGCGTCTGCGATGAGGCGCAAATTTCTACCATTGATAAGACGGTTCTAAGATCGACCCAGATGCTTCACCCTTACGCATTCGATGGTCTTTCCGGCTCGGCCCTTTACCTTGAAGAGCTGGGTCGCGAAATACGTAAAAGCCTTCAGAGCTGATCCCTGCTCCCCTGGTTTCGCCTAAAGACTTCAACCTCCAGGTATCTTCACCCGAGCATACTGATCCTGACCAATCCACCCCATAAACGAACGGTTGTCGCCATCGAAAAACTCAACCTTCGCCGCGCCATCCTTGAACGCCAGCACCCCAACCACATCACCCTTCACGATGTAAGCGCCACGAGTGGACCTGGCGTCCGGGGTTTTCTGCAGCCAGGCCTTGTCGACGGCAACGGTCACCAGTCCGATCCACTTTTTGCTCGCGGTCCGGCTCAGGTCCAGTCCTGTCGAAATGTCCGGCATCAGCACGTTCATGCAGCCAGGATGTTGCTGGCCTTGTTCGATGGTCAGAACCACACCATCGATGGACGGCTCCACGGTTCCCGGATAAACCTCATCGAGCCAGGAGGATACCGGGCTGGCTTTTCCTGACTCGACCTTGCCTTGCAAGTAGAACGCGCAACTGAACGTAGTGCCTGTTCCGCGTTCTTCGGCATAAAACCCCTCGATCTGTCCTTCGGGCGTGACAGCGAGCAACAGTTGCTCGTACTTGCCGGAGCGGAGCGTCAGGCCTTCGGCGAGAGCGGGTGTGCCAATGCATAGCGAGAGCGCTCCCGCGATCAGCCATCGGCAGGTGAAAAGTCGAGGTGTCATATTTACTTCCGGTGCCAGTGAGGGGGATTCCGTTCCTTCGATGGATTTGGAGGCTCATCGAATCTCGACTTCAAAGGCGTCCTGGGTGTCGAGACTTGTTAAACAGTCCAAAGCCCTAGACCAGCCCTTGAAAGACAGGCGAGTGTAATCCCTCGTATGGCAGATGAAACAGCTCATCCCAAGTCACGATGCGAATTTTCTGAGCACCGAAACGGTTTTCTCGTGAGATTGATGAAAAAGCGCACCTCGGCAGTTGATGCCCGGGTGCTCTTTTCTGATGTGTCCCGAAGTTCCAGCCCGTCAGGCCGGAACCGGGGCGTGTTCAGCGATCAGCCGTTCACGCTTGGCCTCTGCCCAGAAGTCGCCTGGGATAGCCACTTTCATGGACTGGGCATTGCTGGCGATTTGTCCCGGTACGCGGGAGCCGGGAATAATGGCTGAAACCAGTGGGTGGGCGGCAGCAAACTGCAGGGCGGCGGTGCGCATGTCGATACCATGACGTGCAGCGATGGCTGCGAGTTTGGCGCGGCGTTCGACGGCAAAGCGTGGCAAATCAGGTGAGAAGTTGAAGCGCTTGCCGCCGCCGAGGAAACCGTCATTGAGCGGTGTGCCAACCACTACGCTGGTGCCTTTTTTTGCCAGGGCGGGCAGCGTTCGTTCGAGCGCCTGATCGTGATCGATGATTGAGTACTGGCACGCCAGCAGGACGATGTCCGGCGTCGGATCGTCGCTTTCCACAGCGCGGACGGCGGCATCGGGGCGGTTGATGCCAAAGCCCCACGCTTTGATCAGGCCCTCGTCGCGCATCTTCTCCAGCTCGCGTATGGCGCCGGTGCGAGCAATCTCGTAGGCCGCTTCCCAGCCGCCTTGCAGTTCGGTGTTGTCTGGCGACAGGTCATGAATGTAAACCACATCCAGCCGTGCGAGTCCGAGCCGTTGCAGGCTGTCCTCTACCGAGCGTCTTGCGCCTTCGGCGGTGTAGTCATAGCGGTACTCAAAAGGCGCCGGAGAGGTCCAGATCGAACTATCGCCAACCGGCTTCCCTGCAGCCTTGAGCACGCGCCCGACTTTGGTGGAGATCACGTAATCGTCGGGGTTTCGGTTGTGCAGGAAACGTCCAAGACGATATTCGCTAAGACCGAAGCCGTAGAAAGGTGATGTATCAAACAGGCGCACCCCCGAATCCCAGGCAGACTGCAAAACGGCTGCGGCCTGTTCATCGCTGATGGGGGCGAAGATATTGCCGATCTGCGTGCCGCCCATGCCGAGGCGGTAAGGTGTCATGTAGCGAAGATTATGCTGAGACGGGTTTATTGGAAGGGTAGAACGCGTCACTTTCCCCTTGGTCGGCATTACGCTGCCGCGTTCGCCGGATGGTGGTGCACTGCTCAATGTCTGGGCACTGGCAGTCATCGGCAGGATTGTCGCTGCCAGCGCACTGCTCGCCGAAAGCCTGAGAAAGTCGCGTCGATCCATTGCAGGCTCCTTGCTTGAGGGTCTTTGGGAACAACCAGGAACCTCAAGATAGACGAGAGCTTTTGGGCAACGTGATCACAATCCGACTGTCTTTTTGCACAATCCTGCCGGGGCACTTGAGCGGATGGCGTGTTCTGCGCACACTGCGACTTTCCTCTTCGCAGAGTCGTCTTCATGAATCCATCCTTGACGTTTTCTGCATCCGGTCTTGATCGGAAAGGCGAGGGGCTGAGGCGACTCACTGAGCGGCTGACTGTGATAACCACGGGTAAAGAAGTCTGTCCCAGCGTGATCAAGGGGCTGACTTTCTACCGAATGGACGCGCCGGGGCTGCCGGATTATTGCGTCTACGAACCCTGTGTGGCGTTGATCGTTCAGGGCACCAAGCACACGGTTTTCGGGACCGAGGAAGTGGTGTCCGAGCCGGGCAGCTTTTTCGTGACATCCATTGATATTCCCACCACGGCCAAGGTGATACGCGCCAGCGCCGAGCGTCCCTATCTCTCGATCGTCTTGAAGCTCGATATGGCGTTGCTCCACGACATCGTTCAAAGCGTGCCGGAAGTCGACAGCACTATTCCGACCCGTTGTTACGCTGCGGGAGAAGCAACGGACGAGCTGATCGATGTGTTCGGTCGCCTTGTCGCCTTGCTGGATAGGCCGCAGGAAATTGCACTCATGGCGGATCTGGTCAAGCGAGAAGTCTGTCTTCGGCTGCTGCTCAGCGATGCAGGCTACTGGCTGCGCTGGATCGTCAGAGAAGGGTATCGTTCGCGAGGTATTGTGCGAGCCATCGACTGGCTCAAGCGAAACTACGCCGAGCCATTGCGAATTGCCGAGCTTGCCGGGATGGCAGGTATGGCCAGTTCGACCCTGCACCACAATTTTCGGCAGCTCACCGGTACCAGCCCGTTGCAGTATCAGAAGACGCTGCGCCTGCATGCCGCCCGCAGTCTGATGCTAACCGAGCGGCTTGACGCGAATACGGCAGGGTTGCGGGTCGGCTATGAAAGTGTTTCGCAGTTCAGTCGCGAGTACGCCCGGCGTTTCGGGGCGCCGCCCTCACGCGATATAAGGCAGGCGCGGCAGTTTGGCGATCAGCCAGCACCTGTCTGAGGCTGATGAGTCACTCAGCCTTCTCACCCGGCCCCATTTTCTCTTCAAGCTCGGCCATTTTGGCCTCCAGCGCTTCCAGGCGGGCGCGGGTGCGGGCGAGGACGGCCATCTGGCTGTCGAACTCTTCGCGGCTGACCAGATCCAGTTTGCTGAAGCCGCTTTGCAGCAGGGTCTTGAACTGGGTTTCGAATTCGCTGCGGGGCACGGGGGTTTCGCCGTTGAAAAGGCGCGAGGCATGGCCGCTGAGGGCGTCGAGGAAAGCTTTGGGCGCGAGCATGATGGTTTTCCTGAATCAGATGCACGGCAGTGTAGCACGCAGTGCCTATAGTCATTTCACAGGGGCGGCAGTGCGCGCTTATGGAGCAGGCGTGCGTGCACGTATGCACCAGCTTTGTGCGTTCTTATTGGCTGTGCCGGGCCTTGGCGGCCTTAATGCGGCCCAACGACCTGTATTTGATGAATATTCACGAGATGGCAAGCTTTCTGCTTAGTGGCTTGTGACCCATGCACTGATGCAGTCGCTGTGACGAATGCAGTGCGGCAGGCGGAGCGGGGAAGTGTTTCGTCAGAAGCGGTTTTCTGGCGTTGGTCTGGCCTGATCAGGCGACCGACGCGTTACAAAGCCAGACACTGCGCTTAGACTTGAGTCGGGTTTGTTTTCCTGGGGCAAGTCCACCAATTCGGGAGAAAGTTTTCATGAAGCTAGTCACTGCCATCATCAAGCCGTTCAAACTGGATGACGTCCGCGAGTCGTTGTCGGAAATCGGCGTGCAGGGCATCACCGTCACTGAAGTCAAAGGCTTCGGGCGTCAGAAGGGTCACACTGAGCTGTACCGCGGTGCTGAATACGTTGTCGACTTCCTTCCAAAAGTGAAGATCGATGTTGCCATCGATGACAAGGATCTGGATCGCGTCATCGAGGCCATAACCAAGGCCGCCAACACCGGCAAGATCGGTGACGGCAAGATTTTCGTGGTCAATCTGGAACAGGCCATCCGCATCCGTACCGGCGAAACCGATACCGACGCAATTTAAGCCGCCAAACCCCAACGCCCCAGGAGAAAACAATATGACTCTGCGTCAATTCGCAGGGCTAGGAGCCCTGTTGTCCCTTGCAGTACCTGGTCTGGCCCTGGCGGCTGATCCAGTGGCTGAGCCCGTGCTCAATTCCGGCGACACAGCCTGGATGTTGACGGCCACCGCGCTGGTCCTGTTCATGACCATTCCCGGCCTCGCCCTGTTTTACGGCGGCATGGTTCGCTCGAAAAACATCCTGTCCGTGATGATGCAGTGTTTTGCCATCACCGGCCTGATCAGCATCCTGTGGGTCGTTTACGGCTACAGCATCGCGTTTGACACCACCGGTATGGAAGCTGGCGTCGTCAACTTCAACTCCTTCTTCGGCGGCATGGGTAAAGCGTTCCTGGCGGGCATCACGCCATCGAGCATTACCGGCGCTGCGGCATTGTTCCCTGAGGCGGTGTTCGTCACCTTCCAGATGACCTTTGCAATCATCACTCCTGCCCTGATCGTCGGCGCCTTCGCAGAACGCATGAAGTTCTCCGCGATGCTGATCTTCATGGGTATCTGGTTCACCCTGGTATACGCGCCAATCGCCCACATGGTTTGGGGCGGCGTCGGTGGCCTGATGTGGGACTGGGGCGTTCTGGACTTCGCTGGCGGCACCGTTGTGCATATCAACGCCGGTGTAGCCGGTCTGGTCGCCTGTCTGGTACTGGGCAAGCGTAAAGGCTTCCCGACAACCCCGATGGCTCCGCACAACCTGGGTTACACACTGATCGGTGCCGCGATGCTGTGGGTAGGCTGGTTCGGTTTCAACGCAGGTTCTGCTGCAGCCGCCAACGGCACTGCTGGCATGGCCATGCTGGTCACTCAGATCGCGACCGCCGCTGCTGCACTGGGCTGGATGTTCGCCGAGTGGCTGACCCACGGCAAGCCAAGCGCTCTGGGCATCGCCTCGGGTGTGGTTGCAGGTCTGGTGGCTATTACGCCAGCAGCCGGTACCGTCGGCCCGATGGGTGCTCTGATCATCGGTCTGGCAGCAGGCGTGATCTGCTTCTTCTGCGCCACCAGCCTGAAACGCAAGCTGGGCTACGACGACTCCCTGGACGCATTCGGCGTGCACGGTATCGGCGGTATCGTCGGCGCGATCCTGACCGGCGTCTTCGCAGCGCCTGCACTGGGCGGCTTCGGCACTGTGACCGACATCGGCGCTCAGGTCTGGATTCAGTTCAAAGGCGTCGCGTTCACGGTCGTTTACACGGCCATCGTGACCTTCATCATCCTCAAGGTGCTGGACGCGGTCATGGGTCTGCGTGTCACCGAAGAGGAAGAGTCTGTCGGTCTGGACCTTGCACAACATAACGAGCGTGGCTACAACTTGTAAAAGCCGCTGCGCTGAAAAAAGAATGCCCGGTTTTGCCGGGCATTTTTTTGTCTGACGTTTGCGGATAAACCGCGGATTTCTGCTGTCATTGATGTGCCCGCGTCAATGATTTCGGCAACATGACGCAGCGCTTGTAACGTTGTCACGACAGTCTTCGTTAACGTGCAGGGAAGCCGGTTTATTGCGCGCTTTGCTTTTTTCTCAGGCGAGTTAGAATGCGCGCCGAAGGTGCGGAGAACGGTATGTGGCATCAATCCGGAATTACCTTGCGGGCCAGGCCTCGCGGGTTCCATCTGGTCACTGACGAGATACTGGCAGGCTTGCCTCAGCTGCGGGATTGTCGAGTCGGTCTGCTGCACTTGTGGCTGCAACATACCTCGGCCTCGTTGACCGTCAACGAGAATGCCGATCCGGCAGTACGTCGTGACTTCGAACGTTTTTTCAACCGGCTGGTGCCCCAGGGCGTGGCCGGACATGAACATAACGATGAAGGGCCTGATGACTTGCCCGCGCACTTCAAGTCCAGTCTGCTGGGCTGCCAGTTGCTGTTGCCGGTTACGGCGGGGCGACTGGCGCTGGGCACCTGGCAAGGCGTTTACCTGGGCGAACATCGAGATGCTGGTGGTTCTCGTAACGTCCTGGCCACTCTTCAGGGTGAATGGATATAACCGCTGGGGTCAGTGGTTATTGAATTTTTTCCGACAGCCTTAGACTCTTGGGGCTGCTGGGCTATAACTAATCTGCTTTCGCAAGTCATGAGGTACAACATGAGCGACGACGACAACGACAACGACGATCTGGTAGACGACCTGGAAGGCGAGGACGACGGCGAGGAGCTTGCCGCTGCTCCCGAAGACGACGTTGCCGAGGTGGATGATGCCGAGCCTTCGGCACCGGCTGCCAAAGGCAAGGCCAAGGCTGCAGTTTCGGTCGACGAGCTGCCCAGCGTAGAAGCCAAGAACAAGGAGCGTGATGCTCTTGCCCGTGCCATGGAAGAATTCCTGGCGCGTGGTGGCAAGGTGCAGGAAGTGGAGGCCAACGTGGTCGCCGATCCGCCCAAGAAGCCTGACAATAAATACGGCAGCCGCCCTATCTAAGGCAGCAGATGTCGTATGAGAACAAGCCCGCCGTCGCTGCGGGCTTTTTCTTGGCTGCGTTTTGAGAGGTGCCTGACTTCAGGCCCAGCGGGCCAGCACTTCGGGCAATTGCGACAGGTTGTGAATTTCCGCGTCCGGCAGCCGATCGGCATCCCAGACCTTGCCTTGCGGGTTGTACCAGATCGCCCGCATGCCTGCGCGCTGAGCGCCGGCGATGTCGTCACTCGGATGATCGCCGACATGCACGGCGGCACTGGCGTCCACATTGCCGCGTCTCAGAGCCTCCAGGAATGGCGCCGGATCCGGTTTGCCGATGCCCAGGTCTTCTGCGCACAGCGCAAAGGAAAAGTAATCTGCCAGACCCAGTCGGCGCACATCGGCATTGCCGTTGGTGATCACGCCGAGCGTGAAGGTTTTGGCGAGGATTTCCAGGGTCGGCTGCACGTCCGGGAATATCTGTACCTGATGACGCCCTTTCAGGAAAACCTCGAAGCTCTGGTCGGCCAGATCCTGTGCCTCGTCCTCTTCATAACCGGCGTCTTCCAGTGCATGGAAAAGCACCCGGCGACGCAGGGCGCTGATCCTGTGCTTGAACGACGGATCGGCCTCAACGAGTCGCGAGCGGATTTCCCACAGATGCTCCACCGGCACAGAGCCAAGCCTGGGCGCGTGTTCGGCCAGCCAGTCGCGCAATAACACTTCGGCGCCAGCAATGGCAGGCGCGCAGTCCCACAGTGTGTCGTCGAGGTCGAACGTCACCAGCTTAATCATCTACAGATCCTTTGCGTTTGGCGCGAGGGTGAGCGCTGTCATAAACAGTAGCCAAGTGCTGGAAGTCCAGGTGGGTATATATCTGCGTGGTTTTGATGTCGGCATGGCCCAGCAGCTCTTGCACGGCACGCAGGTCCTGTGAGGATTCAAGCAGGTGGCTGGCGAAAGAGTGGCGCAACATGTGCGGATGCAGGTTCTGCCCCAGCTCACGCTCGCCGAAGGCCTTGACCCGGCTTTGCACTGCACGAGGCCCCAGACGTGTGCCCCTGTGGCTGATGAACACGGCGTCGTCCTGCGGATTGGCCAGCGCACGCAGCGGCAGCCAGGCTTCCAGCGCCTGACGGGCCTTGCTGCCAACAGGCAGTACGCGAGTCTTGCTGCCCTTGCCCAGTACCTGCACCAGACCGTCGCGAAGGTCCAGCTGATCCAGATTCAGGCCGGTCAGTTCGGACAGGCGCAGGCCCGAGGAATACAGCAGTTCCAGAATGGCCTGATCGCGACGGGCCAGAAAGTCATCTTCGACCGCGCCGTCCAGCAGCTGCGAGGTTCGGTCGGTGTCCAGCGTCTTGGGCAGGCGGCGCTCGCCCTTGGGTGGCGACAGGCCGTTTGCCGGATCGTGCTGGCACACGCCTTCGCGGTTCAGGTACTTGTAGAAACCACGCACGGCGGAAAGCATGCGTGCGAGGCTGCGTGAGGACTGGCCCTGCTGATGCTGGCGGGCCGTGAAGCTGCGCAGGTGCTGAATGTCCAGCGCGGTCCAGCTGGGCAACTGGTTTTTCTTGCAGAACGCCAGCACCTTGTCCAGATCGCGCCGGTAGGCTTCCAGCGTGTGGGGCGACACCTGCCGCTCACTGCGCAGGTGCATGCAGTAGGCGTCCAGATGCTGTTCCATGGCTAGCGGACCGAACGCAGCGAGTGTGCAAAGCGTGGCAGCAGGCGGCTCAGCACGTCGGCGATGTAGCTGAGGAAAAGGGTGCCGACCGAGCTTTTGTAATGCTGCGGGTCGCGGCTACCAATGGCCAGCACGCCATGCAGGCCGAGGTGATTCAGGCTTGCAATGGCGGTCGAACCGACTTCCTTGCCTTGCTCTGCTCCGAACAGAAACGCCAGCTCATGCTCACGCAGAGCGCCACACACGACCTTGTCGCCGATCAGCCCGCCGATGGTCTTCTGCGCTTCTGCGCTGCTGACCCAGCGTCCGACCTGCATGGGGGTGTCGCTGAACAGGATCAGGCTGACGTAGGGCACCTGAAAGTCCTGACGCAGGCTGTCTTCCACGGCGATGACGATCTCATCCAGGCTGGTGGCATCCATCAACGCCAGATTCAGGCGACGGGTTTTCTCGAACAGCCGGTCGTTGTCCCGGGCCACGTCCATCAGTTGCGAAAGGCGATGGCGCATCTCGATGTTGCGCTCGCGCAGCAGCTTGAGCTGGCGCTCGACCAGCGAAACCGTGTCGCCACGCTGGTGCGGAATGCGCATCGACACCAACAGCTCGTCGTGCTCGGCGAAGAAGTCCGGATGCTGCAGCAGAAAGGCGATGACCGCCTCTGCTTCAAGGTTTGGCGCTGCGCTATCGGCAGGCGATTCGCTGGGGGTGCCGGTTGAAGCCGGAGGCTGATCGGTCATCACATATGCTCACTCAAAGACGAACCTGGCCTTCGTAAACCCTGACGGCCGGGCCAGTCATCATCACAGGATGCCCCGGGCCTGCCCATTCAATGGACAGCCGCCCGCCGGGCAAGTCGATCAGCAATGGCGACATCATCCAGCCCTGGGTGATGGCGGCCACTGCCGCTGCGCAAGCGCCGGTACCGCACGCCTGTGTTTCCCCGGCACCGCGCTCCCAGACACGCAACTGCGCGCGCTGACGATCCACAATGTGCAGGAACCCGACATTGACCCGTGCCGGAAAGCGCGGGTGATGCTCGATCTTCGGGCCCAGCTCGTGAACCGGGGCGTTGTTGATGTCATCCACCCGCAGTACCGCATGCGGATTGCCCATCGAAACGGCGGCGAGCTCAACGCTCTGTCCGTCTACATCGAGGGTATAGCTCGTGGCCTGGGCTGGTGCCTGAAACGGAATTTCATCCGGGATCAGGCGTGGCGGACCCATGTTGACGCTGATCTGGCCGTCGCTGCGGATATCCAGTTCGATGATGCCGCTTTTCGTCTCGACGCGGATCTGCTTTTTGGCCGTCAGACGCTTGTCGAGCACGAAGCGGGCGAAGCAGCGCGCACCGTTGCCGCATTGCTCGACTTCCGAACCGTCGGAATTGAAAATGCGGTAGCGAAAGTCCACATCCGGGTTATTCGGCGCTTCGACCAGCAGCAGTTGATCGAAACCGACACCGGTGTGCCTGTCGCCCCACTGTTTGGCGTGCTTGGGCAGAATATGCGCGTGCTGACTCACCAGGTCCAGGACCATGAAGTCGTTACCCAGCCCGTGCATTTTGGTAAAACGCAGCAGCATGGGTTTACTCCGGCAGCAGGCTTTCGCCAGCGAACAGCTCAGCCACGGTTTCGCGACGACGCACTTCAAAGGCTTGTGTGTCGTCCACCAGTACTTCAGCGGCACGACCACGCGTGTTGTAGTTCGAACTCATGACGAAACCATACGCGCCTGCCGAATGTACGGCCAGCAGATCAGCTTCGGCCAGCACCAGCTCGCGGCCCTTGGCCAGGAAGTCACCGGTTTCGCAGATGGGTCCGACGATGTCATACGGGCGTGCGGCGCCGTCGCGCGGGCGCACAGCCGTGACGTCCATCCAGGCCTGATACAGCGCCGGACGAATCAGGTCGTTCATGGCCGCATCGACGATTGCGAAGTCCTTGTGCTCGGTGTGCTTGAGGTATTCGACGCGGGTCAGCAGCACGCCTGCGTTGGCAACAATGAAGCGCCCCGGCTCGAACATCAGGCCCAGATCACGACCGGCCAGACGTTCGCGCACGGCCTTGATGTAATCCGCCACCAGCGGTGGCTCTTCATCGCGATAGCGAACGCCCACGCCGCCACCCAGATCGATATGGTGCAAATGAATGCCGCAGTCGCCCAGGCGATCAACCAGATCCAGCAGGCGATCCAGTGCGTCGATGAAAGGCTCGAGCGTGGTCAGCTGTGAGCCGATGTGGCAATCGACGCCGATCACTTCAAGGTTCGGCAACTGCGAGGCGCGTACGTAAACGTCTTCAGCGTCTGCAATGGCTATGCCGAACTTGTTTTCCTTGAGGCCGGTGGAAATATACGGGTGAGTGCCCGCATCGACATCCGGGTTAACGCGCAGGGAAATCGGCGCACGGACATTGAGCTCGGCCGCAACGCTCTGCAGACGCTCGAGCTCGTCGGTGGACTCGACGTTGAAACAGTGGACGCCGACTTCCAGCGCGCGACGCATGTCTTCACGGGACTTGCCAACGCCGGAAAACACGATTTTCTCGGCCTTGCCGCCTGCCGCCAGAACACGCTCCAGTTCGCCACGCGAGACGATGTCGAAGCCTGCGCCGAGGCGGGCCAGAACATTGAGCACGCCCAGGTTGGAGTTGGCCTTGACCGCAAAGCAGACCAGATGCGGCATGCCGTCCAGAGCGTCGGTATAGGCGCGATACTGCGCTTCGATGTGAGCGCGGGAGTAGACATAGGTCGGCGTGCCGAAGCGTTCGGCAATGGCAGACAAAGCTACACCTTCCGCGAACAGCTCACCGTCGCGGTAGTTGAAGGCGTCCATGGGATTCCCTTAAAGATGCTTGTGCGACGAGTGCGACTTGGCTTGTTCATCGGGAGACTTGGTGTCATCCGGCAGGTACAGCGGGCCTTTTTGACCGCAGGCCGTAACAAGACAAGCCACCGCGACGAGCGCAGCAAGCGAAGAGATCAGGCGCTTCATGGCGAAATCCTTTGTAAAAGCATTAATTGCGCCCGAGTATACCCACCACCCGGCGGCTTGCCTATGTGATGCTCCTCCCGTCCGGCGGGGTTTGGACGCGATTGTGCGGGCAATGGCCGGTTACGCCGGATTATTGCGTCAGGCTGCTGTCAATGACGGGTATGCTTTGCATTTGGCGGGTGGCGTCCGTATCTTGCCCCACTGCGCTTTCAGTAGACACTTTCGAGGTTCCCGCAATGAGTTTGACCGAAGCCCGCTTCCATGATCTGGTCGATGCCACCCAGCAAAATCTGGAAGATGTGTTCGATGAGAGTGGTCTGGACGTGGACCTTGAAAACTCGGCCGGTGTGTTGACCGTCAAGTTCGAAAACGGCTCCCAGCTGATCTTCAGTCGCCAGGAACCGCTGCGTCAGCTCTGGCTGGCAGCGCGCTCCGGCGGTTTCCACTTCGATTACGACGAAGTCGAGAGCCGCTGGGTCTGCGACACCAGCGATGAGCTGCTGAGCGAGATGCTGGCCCGTATGACGCTTGAACAGGCCGGCACCGAGCTGGACTTCGACGAGATCTGATCGTGAGCCAGAATCCTCAGCCTGCCGCCGTCAGGCCGCCCAAGCCATTGTTCAGCAATGTCAGCCCGGCTGTGCCATCGCCCTGCATCAGTACCTGTCGGCTGGATGAGCAAAAGGTCTGCCTGGGATGCTTTCGCCATGTCGAAGACATCCGCGAATGGCGCTCGGCCGATGATGACCGCCGCCGTCAGATCCGTCATCAGGCCGATCAGCGCCGCGCGCACGCCGAGTCGGGCCATGCTGCGGGCTGACGACTCGTCGGCTTGTGTATTTATTAGGCTGTGTTAGTGTCAGAACCTGCTTCTCTTGAAGAGAGGCCCACCAAAACCCCGCCCAGCCCGGCGGGGTTTTGCTTTTATAACGCGTGGAAAAAGGAGTCTGCCCAGATCATGAACACTGCCCCTTCACTCATCCTCACCCGGCTCGACGTACAGCGTCTTGAAAACCTGATCGACAGTCAGGACGATTCCATGCCGGGCATTCAGGCGCTACAGGCCGAGCTGGACCGAGCCGAGCAGGTGGTCGGTCACGATGAAGTGCCGGAAGGCGTGGTGACCATGAATTCCCGCGTGCACTGCCGCGAAGAGAGCAGCGGCAAAGACTATCACCTCACGCTGGTCTATCCGAAGGATGCAGGCGTCGAAGGCACGGTTTCAGTGCTGGCCCCGATGGGTTCTGCATTGCTCGGCCTGCAGGTCGGCCAGCACATCGACTGGCCCGCGCCGGGCGGCAAGACCCTGAAACTGACCCTGCTTGCGGTCGAGTACCAGCCGGAAGCGGCAGGCGAGTATCAGTAAGCCGCCTCCCACGGTCTGTTATCTGATCGTGCCAATGCTCCGCGTTGGCATGCAGCCCGGGACGCTCCGCGTCCCATTGGGTCGGCTTACGCAGAACGTGATGAGCGACCGGACTCGATAGCCTTCGCCTCACGCCTCATCCATCGCCTCGTTGAGCAGCTTTTCCAGTTCCGCCTTGTGGCGCAGGAACAGGATGCTCTGGCCGTGCCCGTCATCCAGCAGGCCCGACAAGTCCAGGTCGGTGATGTAGCAGCGGTAGCGTTTGGGTTCCAGGCGCTTGCCCAGAATCTGCATGGCCACCGCCTCGTACAGCTGATCGCCATATTCCAGCTCGGAAAACTCGCGGTTGTCGCAGTACAGCGTGACGTTGATCTGCCCCGGCGAGGTTTCTTCAATGATCGCCTGCACGTCGTAAAACGGCTTGTCCGCCGCAGTCGGGGCTGGACGCGGTTCAATGCGGCGGGCACGGGAGTTGCCGGACGGCATGACCTGGTAATAGAGCGTTTCGAGCATGACCGGCTCGCTGGGATCGTCCAGTGGCAACGACGCGCCCCGGCGGTAAACCAGCGAGTGGAAGAAACGCTGCAGCGGCATCAGCAGGCTTTGTTCATCGTGATAAGGCAGGCGCTGGTGCCAGAGTGAATTGTGCTCGTCCAGCACATACAGGTCCGCTTCTGCCTCGTTGATCCGGTAAAACACCTGAATGCACTCCGGCTGCCCGAACGGCAGGATCAGCGCCAGGTCATGCTCGTCCAGCGCATGCGGGTCCAGATGCAGCGGGCTATAACGCGGCAGTTCTTCGCCCAGGTACTTGAACAGCCCTGGCAGACTGTTGACCACCACATGACCAACCCGGCCCGGCACCATTTCCAGTACGTGATATTGCTGCTGCACCTGAATCAGGTAGCGGTGATTGAGCTGCCGGGCGAGCAGCAGGCGTGCAGTGCTGACCAGTTCCTCGACGCGCTGCGCAATGGCCGGGGCGCGGTTGTGGCAGAAGCAGCGCACATGAATCTTCGGCTGACTCGCGCCTTGCGGCAGGCTGCCAAGCAACTCGCTCAGACAGTCGAGCAACGCGTGCGGACCGTCGTAACGGCTGACCAGCGTTTCATTCCAGGTATTGAGCGTGATCTGATCCAGGGTCAGTACCAGGTTTTCGCGTACGCCTGCGTAACTGAGTGAGTCAGTGCGCTCGGTCGTCATGAGAATGTTCAGGTCGCGGTGATGCCTGAGCGGATCGACACCGACATTGACCAGCAGCAGTATTTCCCTGGGTTCGCTTGGCTGCAGGAGTGCTTCATCGCTGACATCGGGCAGCGGCAGCTCAATGGTCTGCTGCAGGGCACCGAGCAGGTTGAACAGCTCGAATTCGCTCAGATCACTGGTGCCGGGGTGCAGCGCCAGGCGGGTGGAGGTGTCGATCACGTTGTTGCGGTGACACCACGCCAGCAGCTCAAGCAGTTCGCGGCTGCGCTTGATCGGCGAGAAGTTGGCCAGTTCGTGAATGCCGAGGTTGCCGTTGTACAGCGCCCATTGGTGTTTGCCGGGTTCGCGTTTGTCGGGCGAGTGCACCAGCGTCAGCGTGTCCTCGGCCAGGTCCGGCGCAATCCCCGGATTGATGAACTCGACCTTGCCGGCCTTGCGCTCGAAAGCGGCGTACAGGCGGCGGCCCAGAATCGTCAGGTCGCGTGCATCCAGCGCTTCTGCGGTGCTCTGCAGGCGGGCGAACTGAGTCTGGAAGCGGTAACTGTAATTCAACTCGTTGACCAGCGCGCGGCGTTCATGCGCCACCTGACGTACCTTCCACTGGCTGCGGCTGTCGAGCAGCGCCAGTTGACGGTCATCCCAGCCCCATTCGCGGGTCAGGCGCTCCATCAATTGCCGCTGCCAGCTGTTGCTGCGCTGTCGGGCGGGACCTGTGAGTTTCTTGTTGACCTTCAGGTACAGACTGCGCCGGACCAGCTCCAGGCGCTCGGTTTCCTTGCGCGCCAGCAGGTGCTCTTCGATACGGCGATACACGACCATGTAAGGGTCGAGTTCGTCCAGGTCCAGTTGATTGGCGAACACGGCCTGCTTGAAGCGCAGGCTCAGGCACTGAACGGCGGGATGCTCGCTGGAGTACACCTCGATCAGCAACAGCTTGAGCACCGACTTGTAGGGAGATTCGATGCCTTTGAACAACTGCCACAGGCCCGCACCGACGAACTCCGCAGGCGGGATCTGCGCCATCGGGCCAAGGTCGATGACCTCGTCTGCGCGGATGAATCGCTTGGACAGCAAGGTGTGGGTGTAGTCCTCGTAACCCTGCTCTTCATAGACAGGCACCAGCCACCACATCGGTGTGCGCCCGGCGAGCCAGATGGCGGTGCGATAGAACTCGTCCAGCAACAGGTAGTGCTGGGTCGTGCCGCAATCGTCGGAGCTGAGTTGCGTGTCGCGATCCCCAACCTTGAAACGCTGCGGATCAATCAGAAAGAAATGAGCTTCCGCGCCCATGGTCGCTGCCCAGGCTTCGAGTGCCTGACATTTCTTGCGCAGCTCGGCGATGGCTTCTTCTTCAAGCGCGCTGTCATGACAGACCCACACATCCATGTCGCTCTGTTCGGCCTGAGCCAGGGTGCCGAGACTGCCCATCAGAAACAGGCCATGAATCGGCTGCGGCGGATTGCCGTGACGGACCTTGTAGGAGAACGAACGTGTGAGCCGCTGCGCTTCGGCCAGCGCCAGTGCATCGGGCTCGTAATGAGAGACACCGGCAGGCGTGCTGCTGGAGACGTATCCCGGCAACAACGGATGGTTCACATGAAAGAACAGCGGCAGCAGGGTCAGCACGGTCTGCTGGCGGGTCGACATTCCTTCCATGGCACGGGCGTACCGCCCGTCATTGAGAGTCAGGAAGCGGTTACGCAACTGGCTGAGGACCTTGCGGTCGATCCCCTCATCCAGGTCGGGGCGAATTTCAAGATTACGCGTCATCGCAACTCAAGGCATCTGGCCTGTGGCAGGCGTGGATTAACTGAGCAAGATGGCGAAGAAGGTTTGCAGCCGAAAGAATGCAGGTTCGGTCGGGTTGTTATTCTGGCGCCAATTTTCTATATCGACCGTGACCGCAATAAATAAAGGGCTTGTCGCGCAGTTTTTGCGCGCAAGCCCTCAGGGCACTCAGGCCGCTTCTCGGGATACGTTCAGAATGGTCAGCAACGATTGGGCGTGCTCGGCAGCTTCAAGGCCCAGGCTGGTGAGATAACCGCCATCGACCTGGGTCGTCAGTCCTTTTTCAAAGAGTCTTTTAGCAGCTGCAATGGCTGTCGGGGCCGCCACGTGGTGGACTTTGAGGCCTTCCTGGGTATTGCCCAGGTTGAACAGTGCAAGGATTTCCAGTTCGGCAACCAACTCAGGGGTATACGACATAGGTGCTCCAGACTTTTTGTAGTAGTACGACCTCGCAGGCTGCGGGTGTGCTCTGGAATCGACATGTCCGTGCTGCGCTGTCGGTTCTGGATGACCGCTAAAGCCGGCTTGGCGTGAGAGCCCCGGAGGATTTAGCGGCAGCGGGGCTTTTGCAGTGTAGTCCAGCGTCTGGAAACTTTGCAGCATATATCTGAAGGGTTTTTATCTGGTCTGCCGGTTATTTTTCTGGCGGCAATTCCGGCAGCGCGCGCAGGGCGGCTTCGTACCATTCTGTGTCGAACGGGCGGTCCTGCTCCAGTAATGCGTCGATCTCGATGGCCAGTACATGGGCCATCATTTCGAGAATGTCGTCGCGCTCATAACCGACCAGCGTCAGCTTGTTGAGCGTGGCTTTGGCCGCAGGCGGATTATCGGCCTCGATCTGGTTTTCGATGGCTTCGATCAAGGTCGAAGCAGCGAATTCTTCTTCATCATTGTCGATGGCGTCGGTCATGGTCATTCCTCGGGTAAGGCGCGCAGTCTAACCGGATTCTTCCGAGGGGGCATTCGTAAGACCAGGTGAAGATAGGCGTAGGAAGCGTCTTGTAACATTCCATTTTTGATATAAATCATTGATTAATAAAGGTAAATCTATAGGGTTTGGCGCATCTGCCCTGGGCAGTCGACAGTCAGGTCAAGGAGGCCGGAGATGCTGAAACTTTACGGATTTGCCTCAAGCAATTATTTCAATATGGTCAAGCTGGCGCTGCTGGAGAAGCAGTTGCCGTTTCAGGAAGTGCCGCTGTTTGGCTGCCAGAACCCCGAAGTGCTCGCCGTCAGTGCGCGCGGCAAGGTCCCGGTGCTGGGAACGCCGGATGGCTTCATCAGCGAGACGGACGTCATCCTGCGTTACATCGAAGAGACCTGTCCGGACCGACCGTTACTGCCTGCCGACCCCTTCGTGCGGGCTCAGGTCTGGACCATCGCCAAGGAAATCGAGCTCTACATCGAGTTGCCTGCGCGGGTCTGCTACGCCGAAGTGATCTTCGGTGGCAGGCCCACACCGCCGGACCTGAAGGCCAAGGCGCGTCGCGACCTGATCAAGGGCATTGCCGCACTGGCCCAGCGTGCGCGCTTTGCGCCTTACGTAGCGGGCGAGCAATTCAGCGTGGCGGATGTGTATTTTCTGTACAGCATCGATCTGGCCCAGCAGGTAGGCGAGCGACTGTTCGATCTGGACTTTCTGGGCGACATGCCGAAAGCGCAAGCCTTGCTGGAGCGGCTGGCATTGAATCCGAATGTGCAGAGAGTGGCGGCAGACAAAGAAGCCGACTGGCCGACGTTCATGGCGCGGGTGAGGCCGGTGGGGCTGTAGGCAGGGTAAGAACCTTATCGTTCCTATGCTCCTGCGCTCAGCGTTATACATAAGTCCGCCTCAACACTGATCGTGCCCATCGCTCCGCGTGGGCATGCCTCCCGTG
>NZ_JARVSO010000021.1:0-39370 GCF_030209155.1 Pseudomonas sp. fls2-241-TYG-175
TGACGCGGAGCGTCACGGGAGGCATGCCCACGCGGAGCGATGGGCACGATCAGTTTCAGCCACGCCTCTCAGGACGCTCCGCGTCCCGGTTCCACGCGCAACTGCCTGAACGCCCAAGACCCAGACAAAAAAAATCGCGAGTCACCTTGCAATCACGCGTACGTGAAAGCGAGCCGGCTCGCGAAATCATGGGTGCAACCTATCGGGATGTCAGGCCAACAAACCGGCCTTGATGCCCCGGATGCGCGTATTGATGTCATCCGCAACATCGTTCTGCTTGTCCTTGAGGGCGTCCTGGACTTTCTGGTCAATCGTCAGTTGATCCTCAGGCTTCATCGCGGTGTATTGCTGCTGGGTGATGCCAGTCAGTTTTTCCCGCACTTTCTCTTCGGCCGTCTGCTTCAGGGTGTCCATGAATTTCTGGACCCCCGTCGCAGCGCCATCGGCAGCGCCGACACTGGCAGCATTCGCGCCGGTGACGCCGTTATCGCGATCAGCGGTCTTCTCGGAAAGCGACGTATCCGCCCCGCTCTTGAGATTGACCATCATCCGTGCAAACGATTCGTTGTAGCCACTGTTGCTCTGCGCGTCATCCGTGGACGCAGCGTTGGCGGTTTGCGAGGTGACCGGGAACGCCCCGTTGCCAAGACCTGCTGCGGCCATCGCGCCGAACGAATCCTGCGACACCTCGCCCAGCGTCTTGCGCCCTATGGCTCCTACAGCATGGGAAACCAGCTGTTCGAGCCCACTGTTGCCAATAATCATCTTTCACCTCCTGATGACGTGATGCGCCTGTACACCAGCAAGAGCGGTGCCAACTACCGAAATCACCCTAAACCCATGATTCATAAGGCAATGGCAACTAAAGGCAGCGGCAGAAAGATGACGTTTACCCGCCAGCCCCTCCAGATCACGTCAAACGCGGCAACGCGTTGCCGTCAATGGGTGGTCTGGCACTGAGCGATCTGCAACTGTTCCAGCGGCAGCGGGCCTGCGAGGTAGTAGCCTTGCGCCTGACCCGCCCCCATCTCGCGCAGCAGTTCCAGCGTCTGCCGGTCCTCCACGCCTTCGGCGACGACGGTCAGGTCCAGCGATTCGGCCATCCGTACAATCGCCCGCACGATGGCGCGACTGCGGTCACTGGTGGTCAGTTCGAAGATGAACGACTTGTCGATCTTCAACCCGCTGAAATGGTACTGGTGCACATAGCTGAGAGAAGAAAACCCGGCACCGAAGTCATCCAGCACCACTGACATGCCCTGATCGGCCAGCTGCTTCATGGACAGACGCGCCTGTTCGGGATCTGCCACCAGCGCGCCTTCAGTGAGCTCAAGACACAATCTGGCCGGAGACACGCCGAACTCTGCGAGCATGGAAAGCACTTCGCCTGCAAACGCAGGCCGGGTAATGCTGTAGCTGGAGCAGTTCACATGGACTGGAGGCAAGTGCGCGTTGGCCGGATCGGCCAGAATCGCGATGACCTGCCTGAGCATGTACAGGTCGAGACGGCCAATCAGCCGTAGGCCCTCCAGCGCGGGCAGGAAGCACTCGGGCGTCAGCACCTGCCCGTCAGGCTGCCGCCAGCGAATCAACGCCTCCAGCGCCAGCAGCCTGCCGGTTTCCAGGCAGGTGATGGGTTGGAAATAGGGAATGAGCTGATCAGTGCGTTTCAGCGCGGTCCGCAACGCGCCCTCCTGATCCATCTGATCCGAGACCTGACGGCGCAGTGCCTGGTTGAAAACTGCACAGCCATCACGTCCGCCGTTCTTCACCGTGTACATTGCCGTGTCGGCATCACGCAACAGGTCAGCAGGCTCCTTGTGGAACTCACCGTCAGCCCCAACGACGCCGATACTGCAGGAGGTGAAGACCGTATGTTCGTCAATCACAAAGGGCGACTCGAACGCCGTGAGGATCCGTTGAGCGATCCCGACCCCCGTGCTCAATCGCGCGCCAATCCCCAGCACGGCGAACTCGTCGCCGCCCAGTCGAGCCAGCAGGTCACCCACGCGCATGCAACTGCGTAGACGCTGCGCCGCCTGAATCAGCAACAGATCGCCACAATGGTGCCCGAGACTGTCGTTGACAATCTTGAAGCGATCCAGGTCGATGAACATCACCACCAGTGCACGACCCCGGCCGCAGAACTCCTCCCAGGCCAGCTGCAATCGTTGCTGCAAATGGCTGCGGTTGGGCAAACCGGTCAGTGAGTCATGAGCATTTTCGTGCTGAAGCCTTGCATTGAGCTGATCCAATTCGCGAGTCCGGTCGAGCACCCGCGCCTCCAGACGCAGGTTGGCGGTATGAATCGCCTCGGCAGCGCTGCGGCGAGAGAGTGCTGTATCGATGTGCCGGGAAACGAAGGTCAGCAGTTCCTGATCGCGCAAGGTGTAGCTGACGTGGCGAGAATAGCTCTGGACGGCCAGGACACCCCGCACTTCCTCCGCCTCGAACAGCGGAATACCCAGCCAGGAGGTCGATCGGTTGGTCTGGTTCTGCACTTCGATCTCGCCCGCAGCTTCGAGCCTGAGCGCGTCTTTGCTGTCGATCAGGCATGGACGGCGCTGGCGAATGACATATTCGGTGAATCCGCGCTGACCACGCCGGGGCGCAGGTGACTGCGTCAAACGCTCGTCAATGTAATAGGGAAAGGTGACCTCGCCCGTGGCTTTGTCATAAAGCGCGATGTAGAAGTTGAGCGCCACCAGCAGTTCACCCACGATCATGTGCAGGCTCTGGAACAGCTCGTTCATGTCTCCGGGACGGCTGGACAGTTCGGCAATCTGAAACAGCGCACTTTGCAGGTGCTCGGCACGCTCGCGCTCGGCCACTTCCAGACGTAGCGCATCGTTGGCGGCGGACAACTGCTGGGTGCGTAACAGCACGGTCTGCTCAAGGTGGGCGCGGTGCAACAGCCGGTCCATTGCCATGGCCACATGCCGGGAGACCACTGAAAACAGCGCCCGGTCCTGAACGCTGTAGACACGGGACACATCGTAGACTTGCATCGCGACCATGCCGAACACTTCATCCGACGCGTTTTTCAACGGCGCGCCCATCCAGAACTCCGGACGACGCCCTCTACACCTGAAACGGCCAGCCGCTTCTGCCTCTTCGATGCCCGCCGCATCAAGAAACATGGACTGCCCCTGGGTCAGCACATAGCCAGTCATGGAAATATTGGCGGGTTCAAGGTATTCGAAGGTTTCCGGGGCCATCGCCTCATCGTCGAAACGGTCGATGTAATAGGGATAGGTGATTTTGCCGGACTGACTGTCGTACAGCGCCAGGTAGAAATTCTCGGCGTCGATCAGCGTCCCAAGCTGCTGGTGAATCCCTTGCAGCAGCGTGCCTCGCTCGTGGGTCGAGCTGGCCAGCAGGCTGATCTCGTACAGCGCGCGCTGGGTGCTCTGCGCCCTGACCAGTGCAGCGCTCTGCAACAGAGAGCCCAGTCTGATGGCGAGATCCGCCAGTGCCGGACTGTGCTGTTCGGCCAGCGGTGCAAGCAGCCAGCCCAGCGCCTCTTCACCCTGGCCTGTCGCCCACCGATGTACCTGACCTTCGTTACAGAACGACTCAAACCGGCCAACGGGAATGTGCTCTGGCCAATCGTAATGAAGCGCGCCCTGCCCCAGCAGACGCTTCTGCTCACCCGCGATATAGAACGCCCAAGGCACGCCGGGGACCTGTTGACGTGCCACAGCCATTAACTCATCGATGGCCTGATGACTGGACAGCCGGTCACGACGGTCGCGCAGCGTATCGCCGGGAGCGACGCTATCGTTGGTCTGGCGCAGGCAGGAGGCCAAAGGGGGTACAGTCATGTCAACACCAGATCCAGAAACCGACGGCGAATATAATTGACGCTTCCGGCCAGAGTTGGCAGTGCGCTGTCACATTAAAGCAGCAATTGTGATGCAAGGATTGTACCTGCAAGTCGGCATGCTGGGCGCGCCGAACATCGCTGCACTCGCGGCACTATTTCATGGTTTTTCGGGTCAGAGAGTGTTCCCGCAGCAGGCAACATCGTCTTTTGCGCACTATGCTGGCCTGCGCTTTCTTCGCCAAACACATACTGGACAGGTGATCGCAATGATCAAGACTTACAGCTATGCAGCCCAGGCTGCCACCGACAAGCTCGCACCTTATCAATTCGAACGACGCGCTCCGGGCGCCGACGATGTTCAGATCGACATCCTGTACTGCGGCGTCTGCCACTCTGACCTGCACACTGCGCGCAACGAATGGCACAACACGCTTTATCCATCGGTACCAGGCCATGAGATCGTCGGCAAGGTGACTGCCGTGGGTGCCAATGTCACCCAATTCAAGGTAGGTGATCTGGCGGGCGTCGGCTGCATGGTCGACAGTTGCCAGGCATGTCAATCCTGCGAAGAGCATGAAGAGCAGTACTGCGAAAAAGGCTTTACCGGCACTTACAACGGACCCGTCTTCGGCGGTGAGAACACCTTCGGCGGCTACTCGGACAAAATCGTCGTCAAAGAGAAGTTCGTACTGCGCATCGCGCCCGACCAGAATCTGGCAGCCGTTGCACCGCTGCTGTGTGCGGGCATCACCACCTACTCGCCGCTGAATCACTGGAAGGTCGGTCCCGGCAAGAAGGTCGGAATCGTGGGCCTGGGCGGTCTGGGTCACATGGGCGTAAAGATTGCCCACGCCATGGGTGCTCATGTGGTGCTGTTCACCACCTCACCCAAAAAACGCGAAGACGGCCTGCGTATGGGTGCAGACGAAGTCGTGGTTTCAAAAGACCCGGATGAGATGGCCGCCCACACCAACAGCCTGGATTTCATCCTCAATACCGTTGCAGCGCCTCATGACCTGGACGCCTTCCTTTCCCTGCTCAAGCGCGACGGCACCATGACACTGGTCGGCGCACCCGCCGAGCCCCATCCTTCGCCTGCGGTATTCAACCTGATCTTCAAACGCCGCAGCCTGGCAGGCTCGTTGATTGGTGGCATTCAGGAAACCCAGGAGATGCTGGACTTCTGTGCCAAACACAACATCGTGTCCGATATCGAAGAAATTGCCATGCAGGATATCAACGAAGCCTACGAGCGGATGCTCAAGGGCGACGTGAAGTATCGTTTTGTGATTGATATGGCAACCCTTAAACAGGAAGCTTCTGCAGCCTGACCTTCACGGGCGGTCTGACTGGCGACATGCCAGCCAGACCACTGCATACCATAAAATGCGGTCTTGTCCGCCCCCGTGACAGGCACTCATCGTTATACATAAGTCCTCTTGGATGAACACGATGATGATCGTTCCTACGCTCTGCGCTCATCGTTATACACAAATCGACCTGAAGGAATGCGGTATCTGAAGTGGGAGCGGACTTGTCCGCGAATACTGCGTTTCAGACGCTGGATCTTCGTCGGATGTACCAGCTTTCGCGGACAAACGGAACGCCGCCCGGTCCGCTCCCACGGCCGAAATAGTGCCCGCTCCAGATGCGCGTTTCGACTTGTGTATAACGATGAGCACTCTGCGTGGTAACGCCTCTCAGGACGCTCCGCGTTCGCTTTTGAATGTGGCGCAGATGCGTGGTTCAAGCCCGAGCGTTATCCACGTCATGCGTTCGGCTCACTGAATCCGCAATCTGTGCCATTTGTGACGCGGAGCGTCACGGGAGGCATGCCCACGCGGAGCGATGGGCACGATCAGTGTGGAGGCGGACTTGTGTATAACGATGAGTGACAGGCAGCCGCCTGACGGCGCAATTTCGTGCACGCCATTCGTGCACGCCATTCGTTCACGCATTCTATTTCCAGCACCGTGGAACGAAGACGAACGCCGTCGAACCTTTCGTCTTTTGATCCCGTGCAGTTCGTCTCCAGAGCGTTGACACGCACTTTTTTGGGGCGCGAAATAGTTGCTCGATTGAAACGCGCCAACTCAATGGACGGAGAATGACACATGGCTAATATCAAGATTTTAGCGGGTGATTTTCTTCAAGGTGATGGGGAATACCGTGCTGGCACCATCACTCTCGTAACTCCCCTCTTCCCGTGGCCGGGTATCAGCTTCAAGCACAACGACATCAAGTCAGTGGAAATGGCCAGCCAGGCCTCCAGCAAAAAAATCGACGGCGCTCTCGGCTACGGTCTTGCGGGCGCGCTTGTGCTCGGGCCTGTAGGCGCGGCGGCGGGTGTCATGCTGGCAGGAGAAGAAAAGGAAATAACGTTTCTGACGACGCTGAAGGATGGCAGAAAGATGCTCGCAGCCGCAGACGACAGGACCTACCAAAAGCTGTCGCAGCATATCGCTACGCGAGGCCTCGTCAGGCATCACTGAAGCCTGGGGGTCGAGAACTCAATGACTCGAGCGATCGACCCCTCTTCAACTACGCTTAATTCATGGCACTGATTGTGCTTCATTCACATAAATGAACTTTTTATTACAATTTAGTGACTACCACTGACTGCTTGCCGGTCTCAAGTTCATGAAGTCCTTGCAGATATTGATGGTGAGGGACGCTTAAAGGTGAACGGATATGAAAGAACGAGCGACAGTCATCTGCAAGCGAGACGGACAGATCCTCTACGTGCGCAAACCGAAATCCAAATGGGCCTTGCCGGGCGGTAAGGTCGAGCCCGGAGAAACCCCTGCACAGGCAGCGGTGCGTGAGCTGAACGAAGAGACAGGCCTGGAAAATCTGGAACTGCGTTATCTGGCCGAGTATGAAAAAGACCGGGTGACCCATCATGTGTTCATCACTCTTGTGCCGGACTCCAGTGAAGCCAAGCCCCAGAACGAGATAGCCGCCTGCAAATGGCTCGCCCCCAAGAACGTCAGCGACCTGAAGGCGAGCCCGGCCACCAAGTCCATCGTCAAGTCATTTGCCCGACAAGGGTGAGCGCAGCCTTCAATGCGCCCAGCCGCTGGCGCATTGAAGGCAAGCCCTTGCCCATCTAGGAAAACGCGCACACAAAAAAGGGCGACCCTTTCGGATCACCCTTTTCGTTACCGCCCAGCAGAGCGGATTTTGTTTGGTAGGCGCGATTGGACTCGAACCAACGACCCCCACCATGTCAAGGTGGTGCTCTAACCAACTGAGCTACGTGCCTGCTGTGGGTCGGCATTCTACGGATATTCAGATGGGTGTCAATGGCTTTTTTTGCAGTAACTCTCTGAATATGCGGATTATTTGACTGGGCCAATTGCGCTGGGAAACAAAAAAAGGGCGACCCTCTCGGGTCGCCCTTTTCATTACCGCCCAGCAGAGCGGATTTTGTCTGGTAGGCGCGATTGGACTCGAACCAACGACCCCCACCATGTCAAGGTGGTGCTCTAACCAACTGAGCTACGTGCCTGCTGTGGGTGTGCATCCTACCGGCTTTAATCTTCATGTCAATCTGTTTTTACCGCTAACCCTATGAATTAACGATGTTTTTGCCAAGACAGGAATGAAAGGTCTTTTCACCTGACGCTGGCAGAGCGTTTCCATCTCGGGTAGGATCGGCGCACTCGTCAAGAATATTAAACGGAGCTTCAGGATGGCCAACACGCCTTATCCGCAGTCCTATTACGCCGCGTCGGCCAATCCGGTGCCTGAACGCCCTGCCCTGCAAGGCGAGGTTGAAACCGATGTGTGCATCATCGGTGCTGGTTACACGGGACTCTCCAGCGCGCTGTTTCTGCTGGAGAACGGTTTCAAAGTGACCGTACTTGAGGCGGCGAAGGTCGGGTTCGGCGCGTCGGGTCGCAACGGCGGACAGATCGTCAACAGCTACAGCCGTGACATCGACGTGATCGAACGCACGGTCGGTCCGCGACAGGCTCAGTTGTTGGGGCAGATGGCGTTCGAAGGCGCGGCGATCATTCGTGATCGCGTCTCACGCTACGGCATAAAGTGCGACCTGAAGGATGGCGGTGTGTTTGCCGCGCTGACAGGCAAGCAGATGGCTCACCTTGAAGCGCAGAAACGGCTGTGGGAACGCTACGGCCATTCACAACTGGAGCTGATGGATCAACGCCGCATCAATGAAGTGGTGAATTGCGAGCAATACATTGGCGGCCTGCTGGACATGAGCGGTGGCCACATTCACCCGCTGAACCTGGCGCTGGGCGAAGCGGCTGCGGTGGAAACGCTGGGCGGAACGATCTATGAGCAATCCGCCGCGATTCGCATCGAGCGTGGCGCCAATCCTGTGGTGCATACTGCCCAGGGAAAGGTCCGCGCCAAATTCATCATCGTTGCGGGCAATGCCTATCTGGGTAATCTGGTCCCGGAGCTGGCAGCCAAATCCATGCCGTGCGGCACTCAGGTGATCACTACTGAACCGCTGGACGAAGAACTCGCCAGGACGTTGCTGCCACAGGACTATTGCGTAGAAGACTGCAATTACCTGCTGGACTACTACCGCCTGAGCGCCGACAAGCGCCTGATCTTCGGCGGCGGCGTGGTGTATGGCGCGAGGGATCCGGCCAACATCGAAGCCATTATCCGCCCGAAGATGCTCAAGGCGTTCCCGCAGCTCAAGGACGTGAAGATCGACTACGCGTGGACCGGTAATTTCCTGCTGACCCTGTCCCGCCTGCCTCAGGTCGGACGCCTGGGCGACAACATCTATTATTCACAGGGTTGCAGCGGTCACGGGGTCACTTACACCCACCTGGCGGGCAAAGTGCTGGCCGAGGCGCTGCGCGGTCAGGCCGAACGTTTCGATGCGTTCGCCGACCTGCCGCACTATCCGTTCCCCGGCGGACAGTTGCTGCGCACGCCCATGACTGCGCTGGGTGCGTGGTACTACAGCCTGCGTGATCGACTGGGCTTCTGACGGTTCATGAAAAACGGCGCCTTACAGGGCGCCGTTTTCATTCAGGCTGTCTATTTCATTTAACGGCGCGATTCAGCGTTCGGGTCGCCTCACCTGCGGCCTGCTCCTGCCCTGCTTGCGACAGATCGGCGGCGGCCTTCAGCCAGCGCTGCGCATCGACTTGCGCAGGCAGCTGGCGTGGCGACTGGATCAATACCGCCCAACTGCCGGCGTTTTTCCAGGCCGAGTCGAAACTGCTGAAACTCATGGTGTAGCGCCGGTCCATGCCCGCGCTGAGCAGGACGGTTTCTTTCACCCGGTTGTAGCCCACCAGAACAGCATAGCGTGGCGCTTTCCAGAATGCCGAGCCCTGGGAAAACCGCAGCATCACCGGATAGCCAGCCGACACCTGAGCGAGCAACGCCTGCAGGTCGTGATCCAGCGGGTACACCATGAAACCGTACTCGCGGGCGACCCGGGGCATGTTCTGCTCCAGACGATCTTCGGCGCCCGGCAGTTGCAGAGGCTTGTCCAACAGACCTGGCGTGGTCTGTACCTGCTGATTGGCAAGCATGCTCGCCAGCGCGCCCGGCCCGCTCTGATACGCGTTGCCACGGAAGAACGGCACCGAGTTAAGCTCCACACGATCAGGCAGGCTCTTGATCTGCGGCGTGACCATCGAGGAGCAGCCTGAAAGGCACAGCACCAGTGCAGCCAGCAGCAATGAACCCCTGGAACGGACAGCGCTTGAAAGAATGCGTAACGGCAACATGTTCACTCACTTCAACTGACATCGAGCAATCACCACTCGATCTGAACGCTGATCATAGAGCCCGTGAGAGACCGGGTATAGCCTTTGCGCGCAGTGATGCGACGGCAATAGATCGAAACGGTCATACCAAAACGCCATTGGTCAATTAATCGCAACATGCCCGGTACTAGACTGTCAGTTATCAGGAATGCAACACAAAAGCAGGAAACGTGGAGGCACTTATGAGCCTGGAATTGACAATCGTGATGCTGGTCGCCTCGTGGCTTGCGGTTGCTACGGCCATGTTGTGGGGTGTGATGCGCGTGTCCCGCCGTCATCATCCACACACTGTCACCCAGCCCTCGCCCAAGCGCTTGAAGCTGGAGAGGTCGCCGAAAACCGGTCATGCCGCTGCGCACTGAACCCGGGTTGCAAGTGATTCTGGCAGCCTGAAACGCAAAACGGTCGACCCGATGACTCGGGCCGACCGTTTTTTCATGCGACGTGCGATCAGGCGTTGGAAGCCAGACGTGCAGCCTTTTTGCGCTTGGCCTTGCGGACCATCATGTTCAGGCCTTCAATCGCAGCCGAGAATGTCATGGCGGCGTAGATGTAGCCCTTCGGAACATGAGCACCGAAGCCCTCGGCGATCAGCGTCATACCGATCATGATCAGGAAGCCCAGCGCCAACATGACCACGGTCGGGTTGTCGTTGATGAACTTCGCCAGCGGGTTGGCGGCAACCAGCATCACGACCACGGCACTCACGACAGCGATGATCATGATCGGCAAGTGCTCGGTCATGCCCACAGCGGTGATGATGCTGTCGATGGAGAACACCAGGTCCAGCATCAGGATCTGAACGATCGCACTACCCATGGTCAGCGCCACGGCATTGCTCAAGGTTTTCTCTTCCTCGGTCTTCACGTCCATGCTGTGATGGATTTCCGTGGTCGCTTTCCAGACCAGGAACAGACCACCGGCAATCAGGATCATGTCCTTCCACGAGAAGGCCTGACCAAACATTTCAAACACAGGCTCGGTCAACTGCACGATGTACGCCACGGTGCTCAGCAGGCCCAGGCGCATGACCAGCGCCATGCCGATGCCCAGCTTCCTCGCCTTTTCGCGCTGATGTTCCGGCAGCTTGTTGGTAATGATCGAAATGAAGATCAGGTTATCGATACCCAGTACGACTTCCATCACGACCAGCGTCGCCAGCGCAATCCACGCAGCCGGACTGGTCGCGAGTTCCAATAGGTATTCCATAGATCACTGCCCTGCCTGAGCCAATAGTTGAACGAATGTTAGATTTCTTTACCGGACTTGCTTTCTGATTCAGCCGGGCTTGGTGCCGGTTCCAGTACCGAAAGTTCCCGCTTGGCCTCTTCCACAGCCTTGCTCGCTGCCTGATGAGTGTCATCGATTGCCTTTTTGGCTGAATCGGCCGCCGTATTCAACATCTGCTTGGAGGACGACTCAATCTGATCGCACCCGGCCATTACCAACAGCGAACCGGTCAAAAGTACAGCGTAAAATGATTTTTTCATGTGTCCCTCGATAGGCAAGGCCGGACGTTGCTTTGGGTCCGGCGTTGGAAAGGCATTCTAGGGAAGCTGAAACATCAGGAAAATTCGATTTTATAAGCGATATACTTCGGTTTTAACGAATCGGGAACGGACATGCTCAATTACCGTCAGCTTCATTACTTCTGGGTCGTGGCCAAGACCGGCAGCATTGTCCGTGCCTGCGAACAATTGAACCTCACACCACAAACCGTCAGCGGCCAGATCAGCCTGCTGGAGTCGTCCCTGGGCGTCGATCTTTTCCAGCGCGTGGGTCGGCAGCTGGAAATGACCGAAGCGGGCCGCATGGCCCTACCCTACGCCGAG
Source organism: Pseudomonas sp. fls2-241-TYG-175 (assembly GCF_030209155.1). Classification (NCBI taxonomy): domain Bacteria; kingdom Pseudomonadati; phylum Pseudomonadota; class Gammaproteobacteria; order Pseudomonadales; family Pseudomonadaceae; genus Pseudomonas; species Pseudomonas sp. fls2-241-TYG-175. The sequence goes on from NZ_JARVSO010000021.1 coordinate 11,427, forward strand.
CAGATGTTTCAACTGGGCAATGAGCTTGAAGCCTTGCTGAGTTCAAACCCTGACGAACAACAACTGCTGTTTCGGATTGGCGTCGCCGACGTGGTGCCCAAATCCATCGTTTATCACCTGCTTGCGCCCACCATGGACCTCGATGGATCGATACGCATCACCTGTCGGGAGGACAAGCTCGAACGCCTGCTGGCCGATCTTGCGGTTCAGCGTCTGGATCTGGTGATTTCCGACAGCCCGATGCCGCCTCATCTGGACATCAAGGGGCATAGTCAGAAACTGGGCGAATGCGGTGTCAGTTTTTTCGCGACACGGGAAGTGGCCGAACGCATCGGCACCGACTTTCCGCAATGCATGCACGGCGCTCCACTGCTGATACCGGGTCAGGAAACCGTGGTGCGGGGGCGCCTGATGCGCTGGTTCGCCGAATTGAAAATCCAGCCGCGCATTGTGGGCGAGTTCGATGACAGTGCCTTGATGAAGGCTTTTGGAAAATCAGGTAGCGGCGTGTTCGTGGCGCCCAGCGTGATTGCTGACGAGGTGCAGAGTCAGTATGGCGTGGAGATCATCGGCCAGACCGACGCGGTGACCGAATCGTTCTACGCGATTACGGTAGAACGCAAGGTCAGGCACCCCGGCGTTGTTGCCATTGCCGAGGGTGCACGTAACCAGTTGTTCACTGACCGCGTTTAGGCCGCGACGGGGGTCGGTTTGCTTTTCATCAGAACCCAGGCCAGCAGTATCGCGAGAAAGATAATGCCAGCTGCGGCGAAGCCCAGCCTGCCGAGCCCAAGATGATCGATCACTCGCCCGCCAATAACCGCTCCGATCCCGATGCCTAGGTTGGCACCGGCGATGTTCAGTGATGCAGCGAAAGCCGGGGCCTGGGGTGCCGCTTTGATAAGACGCACATGGCTGACCAGGAACAGCGCAGCTTGAGTGATCCCCCATACCGCCAGCGCAAGTGCCAGAGCGAACCAGGAATGGATACTCGGCACCACCGCGACCATGCCCACCACCATGAACGCGCAGAACACCAGACTGGCGATCAGCGGATGGCGATCCACCATGCGTCCGCCCAACGAGTTGCCTAGCAAGCCGACCGCGCCGAAGCCCATCAGGCACCAGCCGACCAGCGTGCCGTCAAAACCGGCCAGACGTTCGAGCATGTCGGCCAGATAGGTGTAGGCCGTGAACATGCCGCTGAAGACCAGGACAGACAGCAACACGTGGCCCTGCATCAACGGACTGCGCAGGATGCCGAACTGGCCGAGAATCGAGACAGGCTCCTTTTTGACGACGCTGGGGAGGTACACCGTCAGCAATAGCGCTTTGGCAAAGGCCAGCACCGACAGGGCTGCAAATGCCGTGCGCCAGCCGAACGCATCGGAAATCAGCGTACCGACAGGAATGCCGAACACCGTGGCACAGACGATCCCGAAACCGATCCGGGCAATCGCCCTACCCGCGAACTGCGGACCGACGATGTCCACCGCCGTTTCACTGGCCAATGCCCAGAACACCGGCAGCCCCAGCGCCGGGATCAACCGGGCAACGCCCATCACCGCGATGTTCGGTGCCAGGGCGGCCAACGCATTCGAAAGCCCGAACAGAATCAGGATGCCGACAAACAGGCGCTTGCGGCTGAAGCGCGAGCAGTACGCCGTCAGGAACGGGCCGAAAGCGGCGACGGTAAAGGCAAACAGGGTCACCAGCAGACCGGCCTGCGGCACCGTGACGTGAAGGTCACGCGCCATGGCAGGCAAAAGGCCAACGATGACGAACTCTGTGGTCAGCACGGTAAACCCGGCGGCCGACAACAGCAGAATGGGCAGTAACATCAAAACTCCAGAACAACGATGAAGGCCCATCCACTGGATGGGCCTTCATTTGAGATCATCAAAAACAGAAACGAGGTTGAAGCGAGCATGGGGTATTCACCTGCGGCATGCGCATGCAACGACCCCACGAAGATCCGGCTTACATCGACAACGTTAGAACTTGCCCATGAAATCGCGCTTGCCGATCTCGACGCCATTGTGGCGAAGCAGGTCATAAGCGGTGGTCACGTGGAAGAAGAACTGCGGCAAGGCGTAGCTCAGCAGGTACGCCTGGCCGTTCAGGCGGCGCTCTTTCTCGGTGCCGGGACGCAGCACGATTTCGATGCCTTCATTGCCATCGACCTGCTCGGGCTTGATGCTGCCGATGAATTCGAGCGTCTTGGCCAGCAGCGCCTGCAATTCGGCAAAGCTGGTTTCAGTGTCGTCATATTGCGGAATCTCGACACCTGCCAAACGCGCGGAGGCACCCTTGGCGAAGTCCACCGCGATCTGCACCTGACGGGTAAACGGCAGCATGTCCGGGAACAGACGAGCCTGCAGCAGCGCTGGCGGCTGGATTTTCTTCTCGGTTGCGTGGGCTTCAGCCTTGGTCAGAACGTCGCTCAACGCATTGAGCATTTGCTGGAAGACAGGAATCGAAGCGGCATACAGGGAAATAGACATGACATATCCTGATTGAGAAAGGCGCAATTATAGACCTGCCTGACGCGAAAGGCCGTCAGTCTTTTCGGCGCACGTGCGGATGCACTGGCAAAATGCTGCAACAGCTCATAGTCTGATCCACCGTCATTACTCAGGGAAGCGTCCATGTCCACCGAACCCTCTTCGACCGAAGTCCCCGACACCGCCGAGACCTTGCAGCTCACCAGTACCGAAGTACGCATTCTGGGCTGTCTGATCGAAAAGCAGGCGACCAATCCCGAGACCTACCCGCTGACCCTCAATGCATTGGTGCTGGCCTGCAACCAAAAGACCAGCCGCGACCCGGTCATGAACCTGACTCAGGGCCAGGTTGGACAGAGCCTGCGCGCACTGGAAGGCCAGGGCTTGACGCGGCTGGTGATGGGCAGCCGCGCCGACCGCTGGGAGCACAAGGTAGACAAAGGTCTGGAACTGGTGCCTGCGCAAGTCATCCTGACCGGGCTGCTGTTGTTGCGAGGCCCGCAGACCGTCAATGAGCTGCTCACCCGCAGCAATCGCATGCACGATTTCGAAGACGCCGAGCAGGTCGTTCATCAACTCGAGCGGCTGATCGCCAGAGGTCTGGCGACCTTGATACCGCGTCAGGCAGGCCAGCGCGAGGACCGTTACATGCACGCGCTGGGTAATCCCGAAGACCTGCAGGCGCTGCTCGCCCAGCGCCAGAACGCACCGGACCGCAGCACAGCCACTGGCGCGTCGAACGAGCGTATCGAAGAACTCGAAGCCCGCGTGGCCGCTCTCGAAGAACGGCTGGCCAGACTCGAACAGCACTGACAGGTCGGCGGATACACCAGTCCGCCTCAACCCTGATCGTGCCCATCGCTCTGCGTGGGCATGCCTCCCGTGACCCTCCGCGTCACAAATGGCACAGACTGCGGATTCAGTGAGTCGGACGCATGACGTGTTCAACGGCGCCACGTTCAAGAGCGGACGCGGAGCGTCCTGGGAGGCATTCCCACGCAGAGCGTAGGAACGATCAGAGTGGTCTCAAGCACGCCGATCATGCCCATGCACTCAAGTCTTACTGCACCACGGACTACTGTGGGAGGCGGCTTGCCGGCGATGCTTTTTCTGAAGCGACCTGTCAGTGACTGAACTGACGCCATCGCCGGCAAGCCGCCTCCCACAGGATATGCATTCATTCAGATACTTACGTTTTGGCTCCGTTTTGCGCGTCTTCCAGACTTGTGTATCACGATGAGGGCTCAGCCTCGGGCGAAGGCCGCCGCCTTTTGGTACTGCTCGTCGGTCGGGCGAACGCCGGTGTACAGCACAAACTGCTCCAACGCCTGAATCGCAGCCACCTCGTCTCCGCTGATGACCTTTTTACCGAGACGTCGGGCGGTCTGGAGCAACGGGGTGTCCGCAGGCGTGGCGACCACATCGAAAACCGTTTGCGCAGCACTGATAGCCGCCTCATCGAACGCCAGCTCGTCAGACTGCGGGCCGATCATGCCCAGTGGCGTGACGTTGACCAGCAGTGCAGGACGTTCATCGCCCAACCCGGACTGCCATCGAAAGCCGCAGGCTTGAGCCAGGCGTTTCCCGGCTTGCTCGTTGCGCGCCACAATCAAACCGTCGGTAAAACCTGCATCACGCAGCGCGAAGGCAACCGCCTTTGCCATGCCGCCACTGCCGCGCAGGGCAAACGGTGTATGCGGCACTGCGTGGCTTTGCATCAGTTGCGCGACAGCAATGTAATCGGTGTTGAAGGCTTTCAGATGGCCGTCGGTATTGACGATGGTGTTGATCGACTGGATCGCCGCGGCCGACGCATCCAGCTCGTCCACCAGCGCAATGCAGTCTTCCTTGAACGGCATGGAAACGGCGCTGCCACGGATGCCCAGCGCACGAATGCCTGCTACCGCGGCCTTCAAGTCATTGGGCGCGAAGGTCTTGTAGTAATAATTGAGGCCCAACTGTTCATAAAGATGGTTATGGAAACGCACGCCGAAGTTTCCCGGACGCGCCGCCATGGACATGCACAATAACGTGTCCCGGTTGGCAGTAATGGCCATGTTTTTCTCCCGAACGGTATTGGATTAAATCTGTACGCCAGGCGTACACTGCGCCTGGCTGACCCGAATGAAGTTGCCCGGCATTGCGGATCGGAAAACACCTTACATAAAATTTACTCAACGATTTCGCAGTTTTTTACAAATTCGATGTCTTAGAGTTATCCCGTGGCAGTGCTTGAGCTTAATGCAGGCCCGCGACAACGGGTTGAAAGCGAGGAACACTCATGATTCGTCAAATCCCCAAGATTGCCTTGTTTATAGGTGCGTTGGCCCTTGCAGGTCAGGCGAACGCCGATCATCGTGGCTGGGGTGGCCCAGCCGTGGTAGGTGCGCTGGTGGGCGCGGCCGTGGTGGGCGCAGCGGTATCTTCCAGCCGTGACAGAACGGTCTACGTCGAGCGTCAGCCGGTTTACTACCAGCCGCCCGTGCAGCAGGTCTATTACGCGCCGCCACCTCCGCCGCCAGTGGTCTACTACCAACCGGCGTATGAAGTTGTAGAGCGCTATCCGGCTCCGCCGCCACGCTACTACCGTCGTTATGACGGCCCGCCTCCAGGTTATTACCAGGGCTACGGCCCGCACGGTCGCTGGTAACGGCACAAAAAACCCGCCTTCATTGGCGGGTTTTTCATTTCTTGCGCACAGCCCTGCCCGGCACCGCAACGTGTTCAACCCTCGTTCCCGTCAATGACGACTATTGAGAGCGTCGATTTCTGCCTGCCGGGATCAGAACGTACAGTAGCCTCATGAACAGATGGAGGTCGCTATGAACAACGTTCAAATCATGTCGGTGGTAGGCAGCGCAGTCCCGGCTCCGCTCAGAGAGCGCGGTCTGCTGGCGTGCTGGTACCTGATTCAGGACGGTGAACCGGTCAGCGGCCCCTTCGCTTCCCTGCCCGTCGCCCAGGCTTTTTCCGAGGAACTGAAAGGCCGCGTCCTGCACAGCTGACGCCCTGCCCGGTAGCTCACCGTACGTCGTGCGTTGCTCCGCACTCTCCCTTGACCGCATCGTTTGATGCGGTTTTTTTATTGGGAAATATCAGCAATTACGGGGAACACGGCATAGCGCTGTTGCGCAGTAGACACCGGACCCACGAAAACTCGCTATTGAGCACGTCATGCGTTAACCGCCTGCTCGAACGTCATAATCACGTCCGCTCAGCCATTGCCGCATTCACCTGGCAGCGATGGGTCAGCTTCTGCAAGCGCTTTTCCAGTGCCATGAACACCACACGATCATTGCGACCGCTGTCCAGCTCGTCCATCAGGTCATTGGCTACCTGACGCAGTTCATAGGCCAGCACCACGCGGTCGTCGTTCAGGTCCTGTTTGTGGGACTCGAACAGGCGATGCAGAAAATCCTGCAGCGTGAACTTGAGGCTATGGCGGTCACTGGCGCGCAGATGCGCAAGATTCAGGTTGATGCGCCCGTGCAATTCACTCAATTCGCCGCACAGGTACTGCATGCGCCGCGCATAGCCTGTCTCGCGATCACGCAGCTGCTTGTTGGTCACAACCGCTTCCTGCCTGCGCTGGATGGCCGGGACGGCAATCGCGACCATCATGCCAACGATCAGGGCAATGGCCTGCATCCAGCCTGCCCAGTCCGAAGGACGGGTAAAAAAGCCGGCCAGCAACAGCAGCACGGCAACCAGTGATGCGGCGATTACCAGTACAACGTAATCCTTGCCGATAAACCCCTTGAGCATTACGCGACTCCTTGAATCCATGACCTTCGATGGCTGGGAATGCTAATCGGTGCAGGCTTGCAGCACCACGAATATTCAAGACGCAGAGCGTTTTGAACACTTTTCCTACTTAACCGCAACTTAACGAAGCGCTGTTTTCCGATTTTATTGACGAAACGCCCTACGACTCCCATCGACATAAGTGAAAGCCTACTCATAAAATGCCGGGTTCCAGCCTGTTCCTTTCTTTTACGTACCTTATCGAGTGAGCCTTGTTCTTGAAAATTCGTCTGTCTGTTCTGGGCCTATTATGTGTACTTACGGGTTCGGCATTTTCCACTTCCATCCTGGCAAACGAAACCGCCGCTCTCAATCGTGATCCCTCCAACCTGCACCTGGCCTCCGGCAGCGCCATGGTGATCGACCTGCAAACCGACAAGGTCCTGTATTCCAGTAACCCTGACGTGATCGTGCCCATCGCTTCTGTCACCAAATTGATGACCGCGATGGTAGTGCTGGATGCCAAACAATCAATGGACGAAGTCATCCCGGTCAATATTTCCCAGACACCGGAAATGAAGGGCGTGTTCTCCCGCGTCAAGCTGGGCAGCGAAATGAATCGCCGGGACATGCTGCTGATCACCCTGATGTCTTCGGAGAACCGCGCGGCTGCCAGTCTGGCGCACAGCTATCCGGGCGGCTATCCGGCCTTCATCCTGGCGATGAATGCCAAGGCCAAGGCGCTGGGCATGAAGCACACCGCCTACGTCGAACCCACCGGCCTGTCGGTCTACAACGTGTCGACCGCCCGTGACCTGACCAAGCTGGTCATGGCAGCGCGCAAATACCCGATGCTGAGCGAACTGAGCACCACCGAAACCAAGACAGTGACCTTCCGCAAACCGGCCTACAGCCTGGTGTTCAACAACACCGATCACCTGGTTCGCAAGGAAAACTGGGACATCAAGCTGACCAAGACCGGCTTCACCAATCAGGCCGGTCACTGCCTGGTGCTGTTGACGACCATGGCCAACCGCCCGGTGTCAGTGGTCATTCTCGATGCGTTCGGCAAGTACACGCACTTTGCCGACGCCAGCCGCCTGCGCAAGTGGATGGAAACCGGCCAGAGTGGTCCGGCGCCGGAAGTGGCGTTGCAGTACAAGAAAGAAAAGAATCTGGTCATGAAACAGACCGGGATTCAGGCTCGGGACTGATCGAACCGGGTTAAAAAAACGGCCGCGATGTGCAGACATCGCGGCCGTTTTGCTTACAACGCGGACAATCAGTTGTACTGAGTCACCAGCTTGGTGTTCAAGTACGCCTCAATGGCCTCGGTGCCGCCTTCAGAGCCATAACCGGAATCCTTGATCCCGCCGAACGGGACTTCCGGCAAGCCGATGCCCTGATGGTTGATCGACAGCATGCCCGCTTCGATGTAAGTGCTGAGCGCCTGGGCAGTCTTCATCGACGTGGTGAACGCGTAGGACGCCAGACCGAAAGGCACCCGGTTGGACTCGGCGATCGCCTCTTCCACGGTGTCGAACGGCACCAGCAGCGCGACGGGGCCAAATGGCTCTTCGTTCATGATGCGCATGGCCGGAGTCAGACCACTCAATACGGTCGGCTGAAAGAAGTAGCCCGGCCCTTCCACTGCCTTGCCACCCGTTGACAGGGTTGCACCGCTCTTCACGGCGTCTTCGATCAGGTCCACCAGCGCAGGGATGCGGCGGTCATTGGCAACCGGCCCCATGGTAGTGCCGCTCTCCAGACCGTTGCCGACCTTGATTTCCTGCGTCAGGCCGACAAACTTCTCGGTGAACGCCGCCAGCACCTTGCGCTGCACCAGAATGCGCGTTGGCGAGACACAGACCTGACCGGCGTTACGGAACTTGGCGGTGGCCAGCACCCGAGCGGCAAGATCAATATCAGCGTCATCAAAGACCAGCGCAGGCGCGTGGCCGCCCAGTTCCATGGTCGCACGCTTCATGTGCTTGCCTGCCAATGCCGCAAGCTGTTTGCCGACAGGCGTGGAACCGGTGAAGGTCACTTTGCGGATCACGGGGTGCGGGATCAGGTAGCTGGAGATTTCTGCAGGGTCGCCATACACCAGCCCGATCACACCGGCTGGCACGCCAGCGTCCGCGAAGGCGCGGATCAACTCGGCAGGCGAGCCCGGGGTTTCTTCGGGTGCCTTGACGATGATCGAGCAACCGGCAGCCAGCGCCGACGACAGCTTGCGTACCACCTGGTTGATCGGGAAGTTCCAGGGCGTGAACGCCGCCACCGGACCGACCGGCTCCTTGACGACCTTCTGTTCGATGTTCACGCCACGTGACGGCACGATGCGGCCGTAGCTGCGGCGACCCTCTTCAGCCAGCCAGTCGATCATGTCAGCGGCAGACAGGGTCTCCATGCGCGCTTCAGCCAGCGGCTTGCCCTGCTCCTGCGTCATGATGCGAGCGATAGCGTCGGCACGCTCACGGACCAGATTCGCGGCTTTCTGCATGATCTTGTAACGGTCGTAGGCCGAGGTATTACGCCAAGTGGTGAAGCCTTTCTCGGCGGCAACCAGTGCCTCGTCCAGATCGGTAATGCCTGCATGGGCGACGGTACCGAGTGAATCCCCGGTGGCGGGATTGATCACTGAAATCGTGCGGCCATCACGGCTGGCGCGCCATTGGCCGTCTATATAAAGCTGTACATCAGGATACATGGCAACTCTCCATGGGTCGTTGCGAGGAGCGTGAGGTGCGCGCTCGAAAAATACTGAAACGAATTTAGGGGTGTATACCCCTAATGGTCAAGCGACTTCGCGAGGTCGCCGACCATCGTGTTCATTTTCAGCCTGCCTGACCCAATGGCAATAAAGTGTGAAAGGCTGAAAAAAACCATAAAAAAAGCCCGCGATTCAGGCAGCGTTCATGATGACGCTGCCCTCGCGGGCGATCTGAAAAGCCGTTAAAGAATCGGCTTGCCGCCGGTCACACCGTAGCGTGTGCCCGAGATGTAGCTCGCTTCGTCCGAAGCCAGCAACACGTAGATCGGCGACACTTCCACTGGCTGACCCGGACGGCCCAGTGGCGTCTGGCCGCCAAAGCTCGAAGCTTCTTCTTCGGGCATGGTCGAGACGATCAACGGCGTCCAGATGGGACCCGGCGCTACGCTGTTCACGCGAATCCCTTTCTCGCCCAGCATTTGCGCAAGACCCGCGGTGAAGTTGGCAATCGCTCCCTTGGTCGTAGCGTAAGGCAGCAGCGTCGCCTTGGGCATGTCCGAGTTCACCGAGCTGGTGTTGATGATCGACCCACCACGCCCCATATGCGGCACTGCGGCCTTGCAGATGCGAAACATCGCCGTGATGTTTACATCGAAGGTCATTAGCCACTCTTCATCGCTGATTTCTTCCAGGGTTTCATGGCTCATCTGGAACGCAGCATTGTTGACCAGCACATCGATGCGACCGAACTCTTCGACGGTCTTGCTCACGATGTATTCGCACTGCTCTTTCTTTGCCAGATCGCCCGGCAATAACAGACACTTCCTGCCAGCTTCTTCGACCCAGCGCGCGGTCTCTTTGGCATCTTCGTGCTCGTCGAGATAGGAAATTGCAACCTGTGCGCCTTCACGGGCAAAGGCAATGGCCACAGCGCGACCGATGCCGCTGTCGGCACCGCTGATCAAGGCAATCTTGTCCTGCAGACGACCATGCCCGGTGTAGCTCTTCTCGCCACAATCGGGATACGGCTCCATCCTGCCCTGCTCACCCGGCACTTTCTGAGCCTGCTTGGGAAACGGTGGTTTTGGATAGCTTTCGAAATCTTTCATATTGGTCTCCTTGATTACGAAGCCCACACCGCCGCAGCGACGTGGGGCATCTGGTCAGGTGATGCAATCAGGCAGCGGGCTTGAGCACCACTTTGGTCCAGCCGTTGTCGCGGGCGTCGAAGTGCTGGTAGGCCTCAGGGCCTTCTTCCAGTTTCAGACGGTGGGAAATGATCTGCGACGGCGTGGCGCGTCCGTGGTGGATGAGTTCGGCAAGGCGACGGTTGTACGCCTTGACGTTGGCCTGACCGGTGCGGATCTGTTGGCCCTTGAACCAGAACGCGCCGAAGTCGAAGGCCATCTTGCCTTCCTTGGCCAGATCATTCTTGGCACCCGGATCCTGCGGGACGAATACGCCCACGACACCGATTCCGCCGGTAGGCTTGGTCGAAGCCACCAGGTTGTTCATCGTCAGGTGGTTGGCCTCATGCCCGTGGCGGTCACAGCACTGATAGCCGACGCACTCACAACCCCGGTCGGTGCCTTTGCCATTTGTCAGGTTGAGAATCTGCTCGACCGCTTCCTGCTCGACCGAGTTGATCGGCGTGGCGCCCATCTTCGCCGCCAGGGCAAGTCGATCCGGATGGTTGTCCACCACGAAGACCTGCGACGCGCCCTTGATCATGGCCGAGTGCGCGGCCATCAGGCCGACCGGGCCTGCGCCGTAGATCGCGACACTCTCGCCCGGCAGCAAGCCCGCCAGTTCAGTCGCGTGCCAACCGGTAGGAAAGATATCGGACAGCATGACGTAGTCGTCTTCCTTCTCGACAGCATCTTCCGGCAGCAAAAGGCAGTTGAAGTCTGCGTAAGGGACGCGCAGCAGTTCGGCCTGGCCGCCTGCGTAGTCACCCATGTCGGCAAAACCATAAGCCCCGCCAGCGCTGCCCGGATTAACGGTCAGACAGAAACCGGTCAGGCCTTTTTCACAGTTTTCGCAGAAGCCGCAGCCGATGTTGAACGGCAGGCAGACCCGGTCGCCAACCTTGATGCGGTCGACGCCGGCACCGACGGCGATCACTTCGCCGAGGTTTTCGTGACCGAAGATGCGCCCGGTCTCGAACGAGGTGCGGCCCTCATACATATGCAGATCGGAGCCGCAGATATTGGTGGTTGTCACTCTGACAAGAGCGTCGGTTGGCTTCTCGATCTTCGCGTCCGGCACGTTCTTGACACTGACATCGCGCGGCCCGTTATAGACGATGGCTTTCATGCTTGGCTCTCCTGAAGTGAAAAATAGGATGAGCGATTAATAGCTCACCGAATATCTGTCACGACATGAGGGCGCGTGTTCAAAGCGATGGCTCTGACACCTGACGAATGGTCATTTCCGGGCAACGCACTTTGCCAATTTGCCCGACCCGCCACCAGAAGAAGAAAAACGCTTGCACGAGCAATCTTATGGTATACCATCATACGAAATACAATAGTGCTCGTTCCGGGAGTCCTTCATGAGCTTTGAAATCCGCAAGATCGTCAATTACACCGAAGAAACCTTCATTGAAGGCGGCAAGGCCACCGACAAACCGGTGACCATGGTCGGGCTGGCGGTCGTGATCAAGAACCCGTGGCTGGGCAATGGTTTTGTCGAAGACCTGAAGCCCGAGATCCGCGCCAATTGCTCGGATCTGGGCGAACTGATGGTCAAACGTCTGACCGATGCCATCGGCGGCGCCGACAGGATCGAAGCCTATGGCAAAGCCGCCGTGGTTGGTGCAGACGGCGAAATCGAACATGCATCGGCGGTGATCCACACCCTGCGCTTCGGCAATCATTACCGCGAAGCGGTCAAGGCCAAGAGCTATCTGAGCTTCACCAACAAGCGTGGCGGACCAGGTACCTCCATCCAGATTCCGATGATGCACAAGGACGACGAAGGTCTGCGCTCGCACTACATCACCCTGGAAATGCACATCGAAGACTCGCCACGTGCCGACGAAATTGTCGTGGTGCTGGGCGCCGCCAACGGCGGACGTCTGCATCCGCGCATCGGCAACCGCTACATCGACCTGGAAGAACTGGCCGCTGAAAAAGCGCAGTGATCCCCTTCATCCAGTCTGCGCAGGAGCGATCCATGAATCAGCTCACCGCTGAATGCACCCCGGCGGGTACCAGTTATCTGGCCACCGGCCAAGGCCACCCCGTGGTGTTGATTCACGGGGTGGGCCTGAACAAGGAAATGTGGGGCGGCCAGATTGTCGGCCTGGCCCCGCATTACCAGGTCATTGCTTATGACATGCTGGGCCATGGTGCCAGCCCGCGGCCTGACCCGGACACCGGCCTGCCCGGTTATGCCGAACAGTTGCGCGAGCTGCTGGAGCATCTGGGCCTGCCGCAGGCGTCGGTCATCGGGTTCTCGATGGGCGGGCTGGTTGCACGGGCCTTCGCGCTGCATTTTCCAAAGCACCTGTCGGCCATGGTCATCCTCAACAGCGTGTTCAACCGCAGTCCGCAACAGCGCGCAGGAGTCATCGCTCGCACCAGTCAGGCCGCCGAGCACGGCCCGGACGCCAACGCGGCCGAAGCATTATCACGCTGGTTCAGTCGCGAGTATCAGGCGGCCAATCCGGCGCAGATCGCTGCCATTCGCCAGAATCTCGCGAGCAACGATCCGCAGGGCTACCTCACCACGTACAAGCTGTTTGCCACACAGGATATGTACCGCGCCGACGATCTGGGCGATATTCGCGCACCGACACTGATTGCCACCGGCGAGCTGGACCCAGGCTCCACGCCTGAAATGGCGAGGGAACTGGCCATGCGCATCAAGGGCGCGGAGGTCGCGATACTGCCTGACCAACGCCACATGATGCCGGTGGAATCGCCGCGCCTGGTCAATCAGGTGCTGCTGGACTTTCTCGACAAGTCGGCGCGTGTTCACAACTCGATAAAGGGGATCGTTGCATGAGCCTCACCCGTTTTCAGATGTGCATCGACGGCCTCTGGGTCGACGCACTTTCAGGCAAGACCTTCGACAGCCTCAACCCGGCATTGGCGCAGCCCTGGGCGCAGTTGCCCGACGCTGACGAAGCGGACGTGGAGCGCGCCGTGCAGGCCGCACAGAAAGCTTTCGAGAACCCGGCGTGGCGTGGTCTGACCGCGACCGCACGCGGCAAATTGCTGCGCAGGCTGGGCGATCTGATTGCCGAGAACAAGGAGCAACTGGCGCAACTGGAAAGCCGCGACAACGGCAAACTGATCCGTGAAACCCGTGGTCAAGTCAGCTATTTGCCCGAGTTCTTTCATTACACCGCAGGGCTGGCCGACAAGCTCGAAGGCGGTACCCTGCCCCTCGACAAGCCAGACCTGTTCGCCTACACCGTGCATGAACCGATGGGCGTAGTCGCTGGCATCATCCCGTGGAACAGCCCGCTGTACCTGACCGCCATCAAGCTCGCTCCGGCGCTGGCGGCGGGCAACACCATCGTGCTCAAGCCTTCCGAACACGCCTCCGCCACGGTACTGGAGCTGGCCCGTCTGGCGCTGGAAGCGGGGATTCCGCCGGGCGTCGTCAACGTCATCACCGGTTACGGTCCGACCACGGGCGCGGCCCTCACCCGCCATCCGCTGGTGCGCAAGATTGCTTTTACCGGCGGCGCTGCCACGGCGCGTCATGTGGTCCGAAGCAGTGCGGAAAATTTCGCCAAACTGTCGCTGGAACTGGGCGGCAAGTCTCCCAACATCATTTTTGCCGACGCCGATCTGGACAGCGCCATCAACGGCGCCGTTGCGGGCATCTACGCAGCATCGGGCCAGAGCTGCGTGTCCGGCTCGAGACTGCTGGTGCAGGACGAGATCTACGACGAATTTGTCGAGCGGCTGGTCGAACGCGCCCGCCGTATTCGCATCGGTAACCCGCAGGACGAAACGACCGAAATGGGTCCGATGGCCACCGCTCAACAATTGGCGGTGGTCGAAGGTCTGGTCGCTGATGCACTGGCCGAAGGCGCACGCTTGCGTCTGGGCGGCAAGCGGCCGGAACTGGCCAGCGACGGCTGGTTCTACGAGCCGACCCTGTTCGAATGCGACCGCAATTCGATGAAGATCATGCAGGAAGAAGTATTCGGTCCGGTGGCTTCCGTGATCCGTTTCAAGGACGAGGCCGAGGCGCTGGCGATTGCCAACGACTCACAGTTTGGCCTGGCTGCGGGCATCTGGACCCGCGACCTGGGACGCGCCCATCGTCTGGCGCGCGATATCCGCTCCGGGATCATCTGGGTCAACACGTACCGCGCCGTTTCGGCGATGGCCCCCATCGGAGGTTTCAAAAACAGCGGCTATGGTCGCGAGAGCGGGATAGACTCTGTGCTGGCCTACACCGAACTGAAAACGGTGTGGATCAACCTTTCGCAGGCGCCCATGCCTGATCCATTTGTAATGCGTTAACGAGGCCGCTGCGATGATCGAACCCGGTATTTATAAAGAAGTGATGGCGTCGTTTCCGTCAGGCGTCACCATCGTCACTGCGCTGGACCCGGAAGGCAATCTGGTAGGCATCACTGCCAGTGCGTTCAGTGCGTTGTCCATCGACCCGGCACTGGTGCTGTTCTGCCCCAACTACGCATCGGACACCTATCCTGTGCTGCGCGACGGCAAGAAATTCGCGATTCATCTGCTCTCGGCCGATCAACAGGCCGAAGCCTATGCCTTCGCCAGCAAAGGCAAGGAAAAGACCAAGGGCATCGAGTGGCACCTGAGCGATCTGGGCAACCCGCTGCTCAATAACGCTACTGCGATCATCGAGTGTGAGCTGTGGCGTGAATACGATGGCGGCGACCACGCGATCATCGTCGGCGCAGTGAAAAACCTGATCCTGCCGGCCACCCCTGTCACGCCGATGGTTTACCACCGCGGCAAGATGGGCGCCCTGCCCGCGCTGGTCTGACGCAGTCCTGTCGGTTTTGGTGGATGCGGGCAACAGCGTGATAAACTCGGCCGCGACCCGGTTTACAGCTCCGGGCCATGCAGCAGCCCGCTTGAATCGAGGGCTGCCGACATGAACGCGGCCAGTTCCAAAGGCCGTGTTTTTTATCTGACAGCCCCACTCCGAGCACACCCGATGAAACGCCTGCCACTCGACGACAACTTCAAGGTCAACCGCAACCCCGTTACCCTGCGCGAGATCGTGCTGGACAAATTGCGTAGCGCGATCATGAACTTCCAGCTGCTTCCGGGAGATCGTCTGGTCGAGCGTGACTTGTGTGATCGTCTGGGTGTGAGCCGTACCTCGGTACGCGAGGCGCTGCGTCACCTGGAGTCCGAAGGGCTGGTGGAGTTTGCCGATGCCAAGGGGCCGCGCGTTGCCATCATTACACTGGAAGACGCCTGCGACATCTACGAGCTGCGGTGTGTGCTGGAGGGGCTGATCGTCCAGTTGTTCACCCTGCGTGCCAAGCCCAAGGACATCAAGGCGCTGGAAAAAGCCCTTGAAGTGAACCGTAAGTCGCTCAAGGAAGGCGAGCTGCAACAAGTCATCGATTCGGTGCAGGGCTTCTACGACGTGCTGCTGGAAGGTTCGGGCAACCACGTCGCCGCCACCCAGCTGCGTCAGTTGCAGGCCCGTATCAGCTACTTGCGTGCCACTTCGGTCTCCCAGGAAAACCGTCGCGGCGCCAGCAACAAGGAAATGGAACTGATCGTCGAAGCCATCAAGAGCGGCGATCCGCTGGCCGCACATCAGGCCTCGGTGGATCACGTGCGCAACGCCGCCCGCGTCGCGCTCGAGTACCTCAAATCCAAGCAGGACGACGACGCCAAGGTCCGCGAGATCGTGGCGCCAGTGGCCCTGAAAGAACCCCGCATAGGTCGATGAAATGGCCCAACCGCGCTTCTGTCCCCAATGCGGCAGCGCTGATCTCGATCAGCGCATACCTTCAGGCGACACTCATGCGCGGTTGATATGCGGCAATTGTCAGTACATCCATTACGTTAATCCGAAAATCATCGCTGGCTGCATCATCGAGCAGGAAGGCAAGTACCTGCTGTGCCAGCGTGCGATTGCGCCCCGTCCCGGTACCTGGACCCTGCCAGCAGGCTTCATGGAAAGCGGCGAGACCACCGAACAGGCGGCGCTGCGCGAGGTGTGGGAAGAAAGCGGCGTACGCGGCGAAATCATCTCGCCCTACTCGATCTTCAGCGTGCCGCAGATCAGCGAGGTGTACATCATCTTCCGCGCCATCGCGCTGGAAATCACTGGCCAGTTCGGCCCCGAGACGCTGGATTACAAGTTCTTCGCCCCCGAAGAGATTCCGTGGGACAGCATCTACTACCCCGCCATCCGCCAGATCCTGGAGCGTTATATCGAAGAACGCCAGGCCGGGGTGTATGGCCTCTACATCGGCAATGATGATACCGGGAAGGTGCATTTCATTCGGTAAGGGTGGTGAGTCTGACCCAACATCGCTGGACGCGGAGCGTCCGTAGAGGCATTCCCACTAGAGATGCACCAGATCACTGACCACTGCTTACTTCACCGCAACCGCGCCATGGTCAGCGCATCGACCATCATTCCGTCACGTATCGCGTACTGACGCAGCCGCCCTTCTGTCTCGAAGCTGAACTTCTGATACAGGCCAATGGCAGCCTCGTTGTCGGCATAAACCGTCAGCTCGACCCTGCGCAGGTTCATCCAGTTATCGGCGACGTCCAGCACGGCAGCCAGCAGCTTCGACCCAACCCCCTTGCGGTGCCATTCGGGGGTCACGACCATGCCGATGCTACCAATGTGGGTCTGGCGAATACGTGTGTATTGGTCAAGACCTATATGACCGATCACCTCATTGCCGTGCACGGCCACCAGTTTTATCTGCCGCTCATTGCTCGCAGCCAGACGTTTGCGCCAGACCTCGACCGACTGGTACGGCATCTGCAATACCTGGCGGCAAACAGCCGGATCGTTATAAAGCGCGGCAAGGCTTTCAAGGTGTGTTTCAGCCAGGCACTGGATGACGATACTGGAAGCGGGAGCATGCACTGTGTTTAGTCCACTAATACAGGGGCGCTCAGTCTAGATGCCATGACCCGCCTCTGACCAGCCCTCGCCAGCGCCCTACTCCATCCCTTCAACAATCACGATCTCCGCCTTCGATGCGCCCTTTCGATGGCTCATGGCTTCCTGATACTCGGGTGATCTATAGCAGGCAACTGCCTGTTCGTACGACTCGAATTCAATCACCACAGTGCGTTGCGGCGTCGCTCGTCCTTCAAGCGCTTCGGACCGACCTCCGCGAGCCATGAATTTGCCACCAAATAACGCGAAAGCGGCTGGCGCGCGCTGGGTATATTCGCTGTACTGCTGAGGGTCGGTCACGTCAACGTGTGCAATCCAATAAGCCTTCATCGTGATCTCACTGTTTCAATGATAGGGAATCTGTGAAATATTCTGTCTTATGGTATACCACAATAACTCATCCATAACACCGGGATCCGACCATGGCATTCGATCGCATCGAAGACATCATTGAAGACTATCGTCAGGGGAAGATGGTCCTGTTCGTCGATGACGAGGACCGCGAAAATGAAGGCGACCTGTTGCTGGCTGCAGATTGCTGCTCGCCCGAGGCCATCAGTTTCATGGCCCGTGAGGCACGAGGACTGATTTGCCTGACCCTGACCGATGAGCATTGTCAGCGTCTGGGCCTTGAGCAGATGGTGCCCAGTAACGGCAGCGTGTTCTCCACCGCATTCACGGTTTCCATTGAGGCGGCCACGGGCGTGACGACCGGCATCAGCGCTGCAGATCGAGCACGTACCGTTCAGGCCGCCGTCAATCCGCAGGCGGTTCCGGAAGACCTCGTGCAACCGGGCCACATCTTCCCGCTGCGGGCCCGCGAGGGCGGCGTGCTGACCCGCGCCGGGCATACCGAAGCCGGTTGTGACCTGGCACGGCTCGCCGGTTTCACGCCCGCCTCGGTCATTGTCGAAGTCATGAACGATGACGGCACCATGGCCCGGCGTCCCGATCTGGAGCGCTTCGCCGAGAAGCATGGCATCCGTATCGGCACCATCGCCGACCTGATCCATTACCGGCTGAGTACCGAACACACCATCGTCAGAATCGGCGAACGTGAGCTGCCTACCGTGCACGGCACCTTCCGCCTGTTCACTTATGAAGACCGCATCGAAGGCGGCGTGCACATGGCCATGGTCATGGGTGATGTGCGCCGCGACGAACCCACGCTGGTGCGAGTGCATGTGGTCGATCCATTGCGTGATCTGGTCGGCGCCGAATACACCGGGCCTGCCAACTGGACGCTCTGGGCTGCATTACAGAAGGTTGCCGAAGAAGGTCGCGGGATCGTCGTGGTGCTCGCCAATCATGAGTCATCGCAAGCCTTGCTGGAGCGAATTCCACACCTCACCCAGCCGCCACGTCAGTACACCCGCTCACAGTCGCGCATCTATTCGGAAGTCGGCACCGGCGCGCAGATATTGCAGGACCTGGGCGTCGGCAAACTGCGCCACCTCGGCCCGCCACTGAAGTACGCAGGCCTGACTGGCTACGATCTGGAAGTGGTTGAAAGCATTCCATTTCCAGGCTGAACGCTTGATCTGACAACAGGACAATTGCTGATCGGCACTGCCCGAACGGCCTGCAAACGCTGGGTTTCAAGCAGATAAAACGACAGGTCGATAGCCACACAGAGGCAAAATACTTGCACAAAGTTTGGAATACCATAATATGACATTCCACAGCCGCAACGATTTGTCAGGCGCCTCCGGCACGGGGACAGCATCAATAAAAAGCTTCTGACAGTGACTGGTTTCAAAGGCCCATTGGACCTACTGCTCCCGATTATGCGGGCATGAAATGCCCGCTCAAAACACAACAAATGAGGGCGTGAAAATGGTGTTGAACAAACGTGCAACGGCGGCTCTGATGGCCGGTGTGTTGGCTTTCTCGAGCGTTGCTGCCATGGCCGCCGACAGCGTCAACTTCGTCAGTTGGGGTGGCTCGACGCAGGACGCCCAGAAGCAGGCGTGGGCGGTTCCCTTCGCCAAGGCCAGCGGTATCACCGTCGTGCAGGACGGACCGACCGACTACGGCAAACTCAAGGCCATGGTCGAAAGCGGCAACGTGCAGTGGGACGTGGTCGACGTCGAAGCGGACTTCGCCCTGCGTGCCGCCGCCGAGGGCCTGCTGGAACCTCTGGACTTCAACACCATCAAGCGTGATCGCATCGATCCCCGCTTCGCTTCGGACAATGGCGTCGGCTCGTTCTTCTTCTCGTTCGTGCTGGGCTATAACGAAGACAAGCTGGGCAGCAAAAAGCCCGTCGACTGGACCGCCATGTTCGACACCAAGACCTACCCCGGCAAACGCGCGCTGTACAAATGGCCAAGCCCCGGCGTACTCGAACTCGCCCTGCTGGCTGACGGTGTAGCCGCCGACAAGCTCTATCCGCTGGACCTGGATCGCGCCTTCAAGAAACTCGACACCATCAAGAAAGACATCGTCTGGTGGGGCGGCGGCGCGCAGTCCCAGCAGTTGCTGGCGTCCGGCGAGGCTTCGATGGGCCAGATGTGGAACGGCCGCGTGTACGCCCTGCAACAGGACGGCGCTCCGGTTGGCGTGAGCTGGAAGCAGAACCTGGTCATGGCCGACTTTCTGGTCGTCCCAAAAGGTGCCAAAAACAAGGACGCAGCGATGAAGTTCATCGCCGAAGCCACCAGCGCCAGAGGCCAGGCCGACTTCTCCAACCTGAGCGCCTACGCCCCGGTGAACCTGGACAGCGTGCCGCGCCTTGACTCGACCCTGGCGAAGAATCTGCCAACGGCTTACGGCGCAGACCAAATCACTCTCGACTTCGCATACTGGGCCAAGAACGGTCCGGACATTGCGACACGGTGGAACGAATGGCTGGTCAAGTAAAAATGACGGCTGTCGTGTCCGGTCAACCCCATCCGTCCGGGGGTGCTTCGAGCACCACCGGCGCGGTTTCAGGCAAGGCGACGAACATGCAGCCAACCCCTTCTCTGGCACAACGCTGGCGCGGCAGTCGTAACCTGATACCCGCGCTGTTGTTTCTGGGACTGTTCTTCTTTGCACCCTTGATCGGCCTGCTGCTGCGTGGCGTGCTCGAACCCGTTCCGGGTTTGGGCAACTATGAGCAACTGTTTGCCAACTCGGCTTATTCGCGGGTACTGATCAATACCTTCTCGGTCGCAGGCCTGGTGACACTGTTCAGCCTGTTGCTGGGTTTTCCACTGGCCTGGGTGATCACCCTGGTGCCACGCGGCTGGGGACGCTGGATCTTCAATATCGTGCTGCTGTCGATGTGGACCAGCCTGCTGGCCCGAACCTATTCGTGGCTGGTGCTGTTGCAGGCCTCGGGCGTCATCAACAAGGCACTGATGGCCATGGGTATCATCGATCAACCGCTGGAGATGGTGCACAACCTGACCGGCGTGGTGATCGGCATGAGCTACATCATGATCCCGTTCATTGTCCTGCCGCTGCAGGCAACCATGCAGGCCATTGACCCGATGGTGTTGCAGGCCGGTTCCATTTGCGGCGCCAGTCCATGGACCAACTTCTTCCGGGTATTTCTGCCGCTGTGCCGTCCGGGTCTGTTTTCCGGCGGTCTGATGGTGTTCGTGATGTCGCTGGGTTACTACGTCACCCCTGCCTTGCTGGGCGGCGCGCAAAACATGATGCTGCCTGAATTCATCGTCCAGCAGGTGCAGTCGTTCCTCAACTGGGGGCTGGCGAGCGCCGCCGCTGCGTTGCTGATCGTGATCACCCTGGTGCTGTTCTACTTCTATCTCAAGCTCCAGCCGGAATCTCCGGTCGGCGCCAGCAACGGGAGGTAAGCCGCCATGCTCCTGACACCCAATGCCATGAGCCTTCGCCTGCGGTCGGGGCTGTACCTGACCACCGGGCTGATTGCGCTGTTCCTGTTGCTGCCGATCCTGTTCATCGTGCTGCTGTCATTCGGCTCGTCCCAGTGGCTGGTGTTCCCGCCGCCGGGCTGGACGTTCAAGTGGTATCAGCAGTTCTTTTCCAACCCGGAATGGATGGATGCGGCGATGTCGAGCTTCAAGGTCGCCATCCTCACAACCATCAGTGCGGTAGCGCTGGGCCTGCCGACCGCGTTTGCGCTGGTGCGTGGCAGGTTTCCCGGTCGCGACCTGCTGTACGGCGTCTTTACTCTGCCGATGATCGTGCCGCTGGTGATCATCGCGGTGGCGGTCTACGCGCTGTTCCTCAAGCTCGGCTACACCGGCACGCTGTTTTCGTTCGTGGTCAGTCATGTGATCGTCGCGCTGCCGTTCACCATCATTTCCATCATCAACTCGCTGAAGCTGTTCGATCAGTCGATTGAAGACGCGGCCGTGATCTGTGGCGCGTCACGCCTGCAAGCGATTTACAAGGTCACCTTTCCCGGCATTCGTCCCGGCATGATGGCTGGTGCGCTGTTTGCATTTCTGGTCTCGTGGGACGAAGTGGTGCTGAGCGTGATGATGGCCAGCCCGACCCTGCAAACCCTTCCCGTCAAAATGTGGACCACGCTGCGTCAGGACCTGACCCCGGTCATCGCCGTCGCCTCGACACTGCTGATTGCCCTGTCGGTGTTGGTCATGTTCATCGCCGCGACCCTGCGTCGCCGCAACGAAGCCAGGAGTACCTCATGAGTGCCGTGATCAAAGACACCGCGCAACACGATCAGAAGACCCTGGTCAGCCTGTGCAACCTCAACAAGCATTACGGCGATTTCGCGGCCGTCGATAATATTTCTCTGGATATCCAGAACGGCGAATTCCTGACCTTCCTGGGCTCCAGCGGCTCGGGCAAGAGCACCACGCTATCGATGCTGGCCGGTTTTGAAACCCCAAGCTCCGGCGAGATTCTGGTGGAGGGCAAGTCGCTGGTTAACGTGCCGCCGCACAAGCGCGACATCGGTATGGTGTTCCAACGCTACTCGCTGTTTCCGCACTTGAGTGTGCGCGACAACATTGCCTTCCCGCTGGCCATTCGCAAGCTGCCTGCAGCCGAACGGGAACAGCGTGTCGACGCCATGCTCAAGCTGGTGCAGCTCGAAGCCTTCGCCCATCGCCGCCCTTCTCAGCTGTCCGGAGGCCAACAACAGCGCGTTGCGATTGCCAGAGCGCTGGTCTACGAACCACGCATCCTGCTGATGGACGAACCGCTCGGCGCACTGGACAAGAAACTGCGAGAAGACCTGCAGGACGAATTGCGTCAACTGCATCGGCGTCTGGGCATCACCATCGTCTACGTGACCCATGACCAGGAAGAAGCCATGCGCCTGTCTCAGCGCATCGCGATTTTCAGTCACGGCAAGATTGTCGGTCTGGGCAGTGGTTACGACCTGTACCAGAACCCGCCGAACGCCTTTGTCGCCTCGTTTCTGGGCAACTCCAACTTCCTCAGGCTCAAGGCTCAGGGTAATGCCGTTGCAACGTTCGAAGGCAGCCCGCTGGCGATCCGCATCACCAACGGTTTGAAGACCGATCAGGACGTGCTGGCGATGATCCGGCCAGAAAAGGCGCAGGCCCTGAGCCTGCAACAGGCGGCGGCCACTGCGCTTGAGCCGGGCTGGAACGAGGTGAATGCCACGGTGACCGAAGTACTGTTTCTGGGTGAAAGCCAGACCTGTTCGGTGGTGACGGCTGGCGGCACCGCCATGACGGTCAAGGCGCTGTCGGCCACCGGCATGCCGATGCAGGCAGGCGATGCGGTGAAAGTGCGCTGGGCGGCGGCGGATGCCTGTATCTACACCGAATGGACAGACAGCGACCTGAACAAGGCTGCCGGGGCGCATTGATCTGTTTTGGACTGACCGGTCGTTCTGGATTACGCATCATCTGTTGAAGAACGTAACACCTGTGCGAGGCGCCACCACGTCTTCGGCGTAGCGCTGCCGCGCATCAAACTCAGTGGGAGCGGACTTGTCCGCGAAAAGGCCAGTACATCCGCCGAATATTCATCGCCTGAAATACAGTATTCGCGGACAAACGGAACGCCGCCCGGTCCGCTCCCACAAAATCGCGCTCCTTCAGTGGTTTACGGGTTGTTTGATAAGAGGCGGCTTGCCGGCGATGCAGTCAACGCGGTATTTCAGGAAAATCGCGTCATCGTTCATCGCCGGCAAGCCGCCTCCCACAGTCCGAAATCAAGATGACGCTGCCAACTACTGCTCATCCACCCCGACCTGACCCTGCGCCAGAAACTCACGCAGAAACTCCACCGTGACCCGCACCTTGGCCGAGCGCATCAGTGGCGAGGTGTACACCGCCCAGATGTCCGCCTCCTGACGATAATCTGCCAGCACCTGAACCAGCCGCCCCTCGGCCAGATCATCGCGCACGTCCCACAGTGAGCGCAGTAACACGCCTCTCCCATCAAGGCACCATTGCCGGGCGATCTCGCCGTGGTTGGTCGACAGACTGCCGGTGACCTTGACCGTTTCAGCGCCCTGCGGCCCGTTCAAGTGCCAGATACCGAATGGCCGGTCACGCTCCTTGATGACCAGACAGTCATGGTTGGCCAGTTCTGACAGGCTCATGGGGGCGCCGCGCTGGGCAAGATAGGCCGGGCTGGCACATAACACCCGCCAGTTGCTCGCCAGATGCCGAGCCCGCAGGTGCGGCGCTATTTCGTTGCCGACTCGAATATCCAGATCGACGCCCTCCTCGATCAGATCGATCAACCGGTCCTGAATGTCCAGACGGATGTCCAGCTTCGGGTAGCGCGCCGCCAGTTCCGACAGCGCCGGAGCCACGAACCGGCGACCGAAACCCTGGCTGCTGACCACACGCAGCAGGCCACTGGGCTCGTCGTGCAGCGCCGCAACCTCGTCGCCCATTTGCTGCACCGACTCCAGAATGCCCTTGGCCCATTCGTAGACCCGCTCGCCGTCCTCGGTGATCGACACCTGACGCGTCGAGCGGTGCAGCAGCACAACGCCCATGCCCTGCTCCAACAGGCGAATGCGCTTGCTCACGTAAGCCGCAGACATGCTCAGTTCGTTCGCCGCGCCCACAAAGCTGGAGCGTCGCGCAACGTGGACGAACACATTCAGGTCATCGAGGCTGGGGTAATTATTCACGAACCGTGTTCCTTGAATGCATTGAGCGGCTGATTATCTTTGTTTCGTGTGCTTATAGCATAAGCAACCTGAGCAACCCATCCACAGAGAGAGCCTCGCCATGAATAATAAGAAACTGCGCATCGCGGCCATCGCCGGAGACGGGATCGGCCAGGAAGTGCTGCCCGAAGGTGTACGGGTCGTCCAGGCCGCTGCCGCTCGCCATGGCATCGAACTGGAGTTCGAATACTTCGAGTGGGCCAGCTGCGACTATTACCTTGAGCACGGCAAGATGATGCCGGACGACTGGTTCGAACAGCTCAAAGGCTTCGATTCGATTTTCTTCGGTGCCGTGGGTTGGCCCGACAAGGTGCCAGACCACATTTCGCTGTGGGGCTCGCTGCTCAAGTTTCGCCGTGAGTTCGACCAGTACGCCAACATCCGCCCGGTACGGTTGTTTCCCGGCGTGCCCTGCCCGCTGGCCAACCGCGAGCCCGGCGATATCGACTTCATCGTGATACGGGAAAACACCGAGGGCGAATACTCGTCCCTGGGCGGCATCATGTTCGAAAACACCGAAAACGAATTCGTCCTGCAGGAGTCGGTGTTCACCCGCCGTGGCGTCGACCGCATTCTCAAGTACGCCTTCGAACTGGCCAGCAAACGTGAACGCAAACACGTGACATCGGCGACCAAATCCAACGGGATGGCAATCAGCATGCCTTACTGGGACAAACGTACCGAGGCGATGGCCAGTCAATATCCTGGGATCAGTTGGGACCGGCAGCACATCGACATCCTGTGTGCACGCTTCGTGCTGCAACCGGAACGCTTCGACGTGGTCGTGGCGTCCAACCTGTTCGGCGATATTCTCAGCGACCTTGGACCGGCCTGTGCAGGCACCATCGGCATCGCACCGTCGGCCAACCTCAACCCGGAACGCAATTTTCCGTCCCTGTTCGAGCCGGTCCACGGGTCGGCTCCGGACATCTTCGGCAAGAACATCGCCAACCCGATTGCCATGATCTGGTCGGGCGCATTGATGCTGGAGTTTCTGGGTCAGGGTGACGAGCGATTCACCGCAGCACACGACGAGATTGTCGGTGCCATCGAGCAGGTCATCGCCAGCGGAAATATCACTCCGGATCTGGGCGGCAAATGCTCGACGCAGGACGTGGGTCAAGCGATCGCCGCCAGGCTTTCGAAGGCGTAAACCGGCGAGTCGCTCAAGCCGTCTTGAGCGACTCGCCCTGCGCCTGAACCAGTTCGATAAAGCGCGTCAGACTGCGTGACTCCGTGCCACGGCGCCAGATCAGCCAGGTCTGCAGGTAACGGAAGGCTTCCGACAGCGGCCAGATACTGACCGTGCTGCAACCGGGCATGCTTTCCAGCATGCTGCGGGGCATCAGCGCCAGACCCGCGCCAGCGCTGACGCAGGCCAGCATGCCGTGGTAGGACTCCATCTCGTGGATCTTGCCCGGCACGGCAGCGTCATCGGTGAACCAGCGCTCGAAATGATGCCGGTACGAACAGTTGGCGCGAAAGGCATAGATACTTTCCCCGCTCACGTCCCGTCCACGGGTCACCGGCGCGTGCTGCAGCGGTGCGATCACCACCATTTCCTCTTCGAATACGGGTATGCCTTCCAGTGACGGGTGCAATACCGGGCCGTCTACGAACGCCGCAACCAGTCGACCTGCAAGCACCCCGTCGATCATGGTGCCGGAGGGGCCAGTGCTCAGGTCCAGCTCGACCTTGGTGTACTGCTGGTTATAAGCCGCCAGCAACGCCGGAATCCGCACCGCCGCCGTGCTTTCCAGCGAGCCGAGTGCAAACGGACCCTGCGGCTCCTCGCCAGACACTGACAACCGCGCCTCCTGAACCAGATCAAGAATACGCCGCGTGTAGTCGAGAAAATTCCAGCCGGCAGGCGACAGCCGCAACCGGAGCTTTTCACGAATAAACAGCTCAACGCCCAGGTCCTGTTCCAGTTGCTTGATGCGCGTGGTCAGGTTGGAAGGCACCCGATGGATATGCTGCGCAGCCGCACTGATGCTGCCGTGCTCGGCAACTGCCTTGAAGATCTCCAGCTGGACCAGATCCACACCATTCTCCAAACGTGAAAGATATGCTCAATATTATTCAGTTTCGCAGAGCATGTCACGGACTTATTCTGGTTTCATTCCCCACCTGAACAGGATGGCGCCATGACTGCTATTTCCAGCAAGACCCATGCAATTTCGACCAATCCCGCCACGGGCGAACAGATCGGTCATTACCCGTTTGCCTCCGATGCGGAGCTTGAAAACAGCCTTGCCCACGCTGCGGCGAGCTTTTCGGTCTGGAAGCGCAAAACCATCGACGAGCGTGCACAGCTGATCATTGCGCTGGGCAAGACCTTGCGTGAAGACGCGAATGCCATCGCGCAGATGATCAGCCAGGAGATGGGCAAGCCCATCAAACAGGCGCTGGGCGAAGTCGAGAAATGTGCCCAATTGTGCGACTGGTACGCAGCGCAAGGCCCCGCAATGCTGGCGGCCGAGCCGACTCTGGTTGAAAACGACAAGGCACGCATCGAGTACCGCCCACTCGGCCCGATTCTCGCGGTCATGCCGTGGAACTTCCCGATCTGGCAAGTCCTGCGCGGCGCGGTGCCGACGTTGCTGGCCGGTAATACCTATGTGCTCAAACACGCCCCCAATGTGATGGGCTGCGCTTACTTGATGCTCGACGCGTTCAAGCGCGCCGGTTTTCCCGACGGTGTGTTCGAGGTGATCAACGCGACTCAGGATGGCGTCTCCAGGGCCATTGCCGATCCGCGGATCGCCGCAGTCACGCTGACCGGCAGCGTGCGTGCAGGCCAGGCCATCGGTGCGCAAGCGGGTGCCGCGCTCAAGAAGAGCGTACTGGAACTCGGCGGCTCCGATCCGTTCATCGTGCTCAATGACGCGGATCTGGATCAGGCCGTGAAAGCTGCGGTCATCGGCCGTTTCCAGAATACCGGGCAGGTATGTGCAGCGGCCAAGCGTCTGATCATCGAAGACGGTGTGGTCGAGGAATTCACCCGCCGGTTCGTTGAGGAAACACGCAAGCTAGTGATCGGCGACCCGTTGTCGGCCGAGACCTATATCGGTCCGATGGCGCGCTTCGACCTGCGTGACGAGCTGGACGCACAGGTTCAGGCCACGTTGGCCGAAGGGGCGACACTGCTGTTGGGCGGCGAACGGATTACAGGTCAGGGCAATTTCTATGCGCCGACAGTGCTCGGTGATGTCACCGACCAGATGACGTCGTTCAAGCAGGAGCTATTCGGCCCGGTCGCCTCGATCATCACCGCCCGCGACGCCCGGCATGCGCTTGAATTGGCCAACGACAGCGACTTCGGCCTGACCGCCACCGTTTACACCCGCAATCTGGAACTGGCCGAACAACTGGCGGACGAGCTGGACACCGGCGGCGTGTTCATCAACGGCTACAGCGCCTCGGACCCGCGCGTGACCTTTGGCGGCGTCAAGAAAAGCGGCTACGGACGTGAACTCTCGCACTTTGGCGTACGCGAATTCACCAATGCCCAGACCGTATGGCGGGATCGTCATTGAAGGGGTTGTTGAACACGCATCTGCGTCGGCGCATGTAGCGGACGCGGAGCGTCCTGAGCGGCATTCCCACGCGGAGCGTAGGAACGATCATTCAGTATGAGATTGATGATCGTGCCCATCGCTCCGCGTGGGCACGCCTCCCGTGACGCTCCGCGTCACAAATGGCACAGACTCAGGACTCAGTGAGCCGAGCGCCCGGCTCAGGTCACCTTTTCGCCCCTCGGCGACTC